>CANOFO010000076.1 GCA_947565305.1 uncultured Lachnospiraceae bacterium
CCAAAAGGTCTTGCTGCCTTTGGCAGCATAGACATCTTGCACAAAAAGTGTCTGGAAAGCTAGCTTTCCATAGCACTTTTCTGTGCAAAGTGTTTACATCACGAAGTGATGTAAACCTTTTGGCACTATAAAATTACAAAATGGGAAAACTCAAAATAGATAAGCGAGGTAACAATATGCATATTTCAGACAAATATTCTTTTCATGGGGAACTGTCCGTTCCCGGCGATAAATCAATCTCCCACAGGAGCATCATGTTCGGCGCCATCTCCGAGGGCCTGACTGCGGTCAGCAACTTTTTACAGGGGGCAGACTGCCTGTCCACCATATCCTGTTTTCAGAAAATGGGGATTTCCATTGAAAATAACGGCGACAACGTCCTCATCCACGGAAAAGGGCTGCACGGCCTGTCCGCCCCCACAACAGTCCTTGATGTGGGCAACAGCGGGACTACCACACGGCTGATTTCCGGCATTCTTGCCGGGCAATCCTTTGAAAGTTTTCTGGACGGCGATGCTTCCATACGCAAACGCCCCATGAAACGGATTTTCACACCTCTCACACTGATGGGCGCAGAATTCCAAAGCTGGGTTCCCAATTCTTTTCCGCATTCCCTGCAGGAGGCGGACCTGGGCTGCGCTCCTTTTTCAGTACGCGGCGGACACCTGCACGGCATCCACTACCAGTCTCCGGTAGCTTCCGCCCAGGTAAAATCAGCTGTCCTCCTCGCCGGACTTTATGCCGAAGGCAAAACCAGCGTGACCGAACCGGTATTGTCCAGAAACCATACGGAACTTATGCTGTCCGGTTTTGGCGCGACTGTGCACACAGACGGCACAACCGCCTCCATAGAGCCGGAGCCCGACTTACAGGGACAGAATATCCATGTGCCAGGAGACATCTCCTCCGCTGCCTACTTCATTGCCTTAGGGCTGCTCACGCCCCACTCAGAAATATTAATCAAAAATGTCGGCGTCAACCCTACCCGCAGCGGTATCCTCAAAGCCGCCCGGGATATGGGCGGCAGCCTGGATTTGCTGAATGAGCGCACGGTCTCCGGGGAACCGGTTGCCGATATCCTGGTGAAAAGCAGTTCTTTGCATGGCACCGTGATTGGCGGCGAAATGATTCCCACCCTGATTGACGAAATCCCCATCTTAGCCGTAATGGCTGCTTTTGCAGAGGGCACCACAGTTATCCGTGACGCACAGGAACTGAAAGTAAAAGAATCTGACCGGATTGCCGCCATCACAGAGAACTTAAATGCTATGGGCGCCCTTGTCACCCCGGCAGAGGACGGCATGTCCATAGAGGGCGGACGGTCTTTGCATGGTGCGCAGATTAAGACCCAAAAGGACCACCGGATTGCCATGGCTTTTACGATTGCCGGGCTGAATGCTTGTGGGGAAACGGTTCTAGACGATGAGGGTTGCGTTGCCATTTCCTATCCAACTTTTTACAAAGACATCCAGGCACTTGCAGATTAATTCTTAAGGAAACGCTGATTAAATTACCGTTTCCCTAAACAAAAAAGGCTGCTGCAAAGGGACTGTCATAAATCTGTGATTCAGAAAATACCAGTCACAGATTATATGGTTTGTCACTTTGCAGCAGCCTTTTCATAAATTTAAAATAACTGCTATTAAATAGTGAATCCGCTCACGCTCTTTTCAATATCACTCGATACATCCATCAGCTGGTCAGATACTTCCGAGATATCCTTTACCATTTCCTTCACCAATTCTGTTGATGCCAGCGTCTGCTCGGTGCCGGCGGCATTACCCTCCGCAATCGCTGAGAGATTGCGCACTGCCTCTACAACCGTAAGCCGTTCTTCATCGACTTTTTTGACGGTATCGTAGATTGCTGTCACAGCCTGTTTGATAACCTCAATATCCTTATAGATTCCTGAGAACTGTTCCTCTGTATAGGAAAGCTGCTTGCTCTGCTCAAGTATGACGTCTTTCGTCTCATGCATGAAAGCCACGGTCTTGCCGGATTCACGCATCAGGTTATTGACAATGTCATCAATATATTTTGTGGACTCGTTTGACTGCTCCGAAAGCTTCTGAATCTGGTCAGCCACCACGGCAAACCCACGTCCCTGCTCCCCAGCACGTGCCGCCTCAATAGACGCATTCAAAGACAGAAGATTTGTCTCCTCCGCAATGGAAGTTATCAATCCGGCAGCATCTTTGATTTTGACTACCGATTCATTGGTAGACAGGACCTGTGCGCTGATTTCATCCATCGCCTGTTCTGTATTGCTGTTTACCTCGGACAATGCCCGGATGGTATTGCGCATCGCCTCACTGGTCTCTCTGATATTGTCCGCATATTGGCTTAACGCCTCCGTCTCAGTCATGGTTCTTTCAATATTTTCCCCAATATGTAAAATGCTTTCTGCCGTCTGCTGTGTATCTGCTGCCTGTTGGGTAGCGCTTCCGGCAATGTCGTTCATTGCTTTTTCCACATCATCTACAGAATTATTGGTCGTGGATACCCCAGTACGGAGAGTACCGGAAGTATCTAAAAGTTTTCCGTTTTTCTCCTTAATCAGCTTAACCGCCTCGCTGACCGTATCCGCCAGGTTATGCGTCGCATTGGCAATCATGCCCACTTCATCCCGGCGTGATGTATATCTGTCCAACTTATGCTTTAGCGTCAAATCCAACGTACCTATCTCATAGATAATCTGGGATACCTTGTTGATATCTTTTGCAATCAGCTTTCCCGCAAACCAGACGGCGACTGAAATCAGCCCAAGGATTACTACGCACATAACAAGCAGCAGCGTTGACATCTGCGTGACAGAGGCAAAAGCTACACCTTTCTCCGTCAGCATCACAAGCACCCAGTCCCGCTGCGTCATATAATGGTAAACCGCCAGCTTATCCTTGCCATTTTCCTTATAGGAGTAGAAATTATTGCCGGACTGACCGCTTTTCGCCCGCTCTATCAACTGCAACACATATTCTTCTTCAATTGCTGCTCCTATTTTTTCCTCATCCGGGCTGAAGATATACGTGCCCATCGTTGCATCCAAAAGCATGTAATCCTTATCTTTGCTTCCATCTTCCTGCAGCTGATCCAGCGTACTCTTCAACTCATCTGCATAAATCGCGCTGCCCACGTACCCCAGCGGCTTGTCTCCGTCAAAGATAGGATAATACATGGAAACAACCTGTTTTCCGGTGGAGGGGGATAATAAAACACCGCTATTCCAGATACCCGTGCTGCCAAACACCTGGCCCTGCAGCTGTTTTAATGAATCCCCTTCACGGAGTGTTTTGCCAATCGGCCCTTCCACAAAAGAGACCAGCACGGTGGAGTTGTAATCTGCAAGATATACGTTCTCCAGATTTCCATTCACTTCTCCATAGCTCTTTGTGTAATTCTGCGCCCGCGCAACGATATCTGCATCATCCGGATGCAGCAATGCTTCCCGCAGTTCCAGAGACTGCCCATAACCCAGCAGATAAGATTCTGCCGCCCGAACATATTCTTCCGTAATCTCGCTGCGCGTCTCCGCCGCTTCATTCATATTCCCTAAAATCTGCCGTTCCATCAGAGAAGACACGTTCCCATTCATGCTTGTCCATAAGATTGCCAGGCCAGCCGTTAAGATACAAATAACAATAACACTTATTTTTGTTGCCAATTTCATGTTCTTCATGGATGCTTCCTCCTGAAATTTATTCCCGCGAGGGGCAAAAACCCATTGCTTGCAGCGGGGTTTTTGATTTAACACAAATAATTGCCAAACTGACACGTTCCGCAATTATTCGTATAATTTCCCATCCATTCTTTTTCATCATATCATACAACACACGATTCTACAATAGAAATTAACAAAAGGAATTTTTTCTATTCTTGCTCTTCCACAGGCTTCCACGCCTGACCAAATTTTACATCACGAAACAGTTCGGTCAGACCGGTAATCTGCTTCAGCCGCAGAATTTCATCACGGCTCATCCCCAAATGTTTGGAAATCCAGGCATCGGAGCGCCCAACCTTGTGGAGTTCCTTTACAATATTGCTCATCAAATCCACATCATGGCTGCCCCGCGCACGGTTATGGCGTATGGTGCTTGCCATGCGGTTGGAAAACGGCTTGTCTATGACCGTCACCGGAAGCATGCCATTCTCCCGCTTATATATATCTTTGTGGTCCAGCATAATCCGGTAACGGTGGAATCCGTCTACAATCACATAATTATCCTGCTCTTTGGAATAATAGCAGACAATGGGCATAGTATAGCCATCCTCTTTGATGCTGTCATACAAGAGCCGCATCTCCGGCGGGGCAACGGCATTGGGGTTGTAAGTGTTTGGTATAATTTTCTCAACTGGCACCGCTATGACTTCATAAGCCGGGCTTTTAAAATTACTGCTACTCATTTATGAATCCCTCATACTTTCTTCGTATTATGTCAATCTGCTCCTGCTCTTTCCTTGATATTCCAAAACCCATAAACCGGCATATATGGTCATTTTTGAGGATGCAAAAGCACATTCTCTTCCAACTTGGAATATCTTTGGATGATTTTATGTCATCCGTGTGGTCTGGAATCTTGCCCACAAAAATCACTCTGGAATTTTTATTAACAGTATAATTCGACACACCGTTCCGGCGGATATGGTAGCCCCGGTCCAGCAGTTCCTGAATTGTCTCCTCCGGCAGGCCTCCCCCGGTCTCATGCCAGAACTTGATAGATGTCTGAAATTTCTTAACATAATTGTTGCGAATCCTAACCGGAAGCGTGTCCAAAAGAAATTTCGTATAAGATTCCCATGTATGTCCCTCGGGAAGTGAGATATTCCGGTAGCCCATTGCTTTGGTGCGGGCATAGACGGAACCAAAATTTGCCCCCTGTACCCTCCCCACCAGCTTGGTCCAAATTTGCGGGTCTATCACCCGGTAAAGATTTAAGCTGTCCTTTGCATAATCATTAAACGGAGAAGCAACCCGCATCTGGCTCGGTTTCAGCCCCGCTTTATAATACAAATCATACAGTTCGTTATAATCATATCCAAACTTATAATTTGCCACCCACACATCGCTGTTTGTCCAGTCATAAAGGGGGGACGCCGACCAGACGTCTTTAAACTGCTTGGTAATCCAGCACCGCCCCTCATAGCCGTACTTCCTGTTTAAAAATCCACTGTAACGCTGCAGGGATTCATCTGCCCGGATGCCGAGAAGACATACCGTCTTCTTTTTTCCATGCTGCTCTTTATAATATCTGCCAAACTGTTTTGCCAAATCCTCCTGCGGCATCCGGTAACGGTAATGATGAAAAGGCTCCGGCAACTTAATCACATACGGATGCTCCGGCATGGGGCGCACCCAGATATCTCGTTTCATGTCATCCCAGGGATACCAGTACATTTCGTAGTTGCTTACTGCTGTTCTGGTTGCCATAGGAAGGCATACCCAGTAGGGGTCCACTTCCTTTTCCAGACGCTTAAATGTCCGTTCCACATAATCTGTCGTCACAGAATACTGCGCCTCAAAATCCTGGTGGAATAAACCTATCAGCCGTTTGGGATAATGCTCGCGCTTAAAATCCATCAGCAAATTCAGCAGAAGGCCGCTGTCCTTCCCCCCACTGAAAGAAACATATATATTTTCAAATTCCTGAAACAGGTAATGGAAACGCTGTTGCAACGCCTCATACACATTCTCTTCCTGATACTGCCGAATCATATTCTGTCTCTCTTTCTTAGTCTCTTTTGTAAGTTTCCATAACTGTACACCCCTATGCCGCAGCTATTGCAGACTGTCATAAAATCAGCATCGCATCCCCAAAACTGAAAAAACGGTATCTCTCCTTCACTGCCTCCTCATAGGCAGCAAGGATGCGTTCCCTCCCCGCAAGCGCAGACACCAGCATCACCAGCGTGGACTCCGGCAGATGGAAATTCGTGATAAGCGCATCCAGTACCCGGAACTGATATCCGGGATAAATGAAAATATCGGTCCATCCCTGGCAAGGACACACCCACAATCTTTCTTCTCCCTGCTGTTCCCCTCCTGCCTCTGCCTGCAGCCTTGCAGCGGCAGATTCCACCGTACGGCAACTCGTAGTCCCCACGCAGATTACCCTGTTGCCTTTACGTTTCGTTTCATTGATAATCTCTGCTGCCCCCTCATCCAGTTCATAATACTCAGAATGCATGTGGTGTTCCTGCACATGCTCTGCTTTGACTGGCCGGAATGTGCCAAGCCCTACATGCAATGTGACTTCCGCTATCTTAACACCCATGGCACGAATTTTCTCTAAGAGTTCCGGAGTGAAATGAAGTCCTGCCGTTGGTGCGGCTGCAGAGCCATCGTACTTAGCATAAACAGTCTGGTAACGGTTCTTGTCCTTCAGCTGATGGGTAATATAAGGCGGCAGGGGCATCTGCCCCAGACGGTCCAGGATTTCCTCAAATATCCCCTCGTAAGTAAATTGAATCAAACGGTTGCCATCCTCCACGACATCTACGACTTCGCCAGTCAGAAGTCCGTCTCCGAATGAGATACGAGTGCCCGGTTTCGCTTTCTTCCCCGGTTTCACCAATGTCTCCCAAATATCATTTTCCCTGCGTTTGAGCAACAGAATCTCAATCTTTGCCTGCGTACCTTCCTTTTCCCCGAACAGGCGCGCCGGTATGACTTTCGTATTGTTAATGACCAGGCAGTCCCCCGGATTCAGGTATTCCAGGATATCCGCAAAATGCCGGTGCTCCAGTTCCCCGCTGCCTTGCTTTAATACCAGCAGCCGGGAACTGGAGCGGTCCTCTAAGGGATCCTGGGCAATCAGTTCCCCGGGGAGATCATAATAAAAATCTTTTACATCCATTGTCGTCCTTACTTTCTGAGTTCAATTCCCATCTCTTCCAATGATTTCAAAATCTTATTCATGGCAGGTGCATAATCTGCCTCCTCCAACGTCTTATCCTTGGCACGGAATGTCAGGGAATACGCCACAGACTTAAATCCTGATTTAATTTGTGCGCCCTCATAGATGTCAAACAGTTCATAGCTTTCGAGATACTGTCCGCCTTTGGCGTCAAATATTTTTTCCACCTCACCTACGAGAATATTTTGGGGCATTACCATGCTGATATCCCTGCTTACTGCCGGGAAACGTGCAATACCCTGATACTTTCGGTCAAAGCTTGCCATAGATAAAATTATGGGCATATCAATGACTGCCACATAAACACGCTCCTTAATCGAATAGTTGTCTGCCACCTGGGGATGTATCTCACCAAGATATCCCACAATCTCGCCGTCATAGACAATATTCGCCTGTCTTCCCGGATGAAGGAACGGCTTTCCGGCACTGGGGTCATAAGTCTTCTTCCCATGCAGCCCTGCTTTGTCAAAGAATTCTTCGACCACGCCTTTCATGGTATAGAAATCTCCGTCCCCATACATGCCAAGCGTAAACTGCATCCGCTCTTCCGGCAATTCCGTCACCGGCACCTGCTTGGGCAGATAAATGTTCCCCAACTCATAGAGACGCACATCCTTATTCCTGCGGTTATAATTGGTGGCGAGGGAGGTCAGCATTCCGTTTAAAGAAATCGTGCGCATAATGCTGAAGTCTTCTCCCAGCGGATTGGAGATTACGACCGTCCTGCGCAAATCGCTGTCTTGCGGAATCAACAGTTTATCAAATACCTTGGGGCTTTCAAAGGAATAACTCATCCCCTGGCTGAAACCGCAGAATTCTGCCGTGTCCCTTGCCACCTTTTCCACCTGCAGCTTGAAAGATAATTTCCCGGTAGTTGCCTCCCCGCTGGGCAGAGAGGTTGGGATATTGTCATATCCATAAAATCTTGCCACTTCCTCCGCCATGTCAGCCAGACATTCCAAATCCTGCCTCCAGGAGGGGACAATCACTTCATCGTTCGCCTCATCATATCCAAGGTCAATCTTCCTGAAATAAGCAATCATTTCCTCCTTGGAAATCTCAGTGCCCAACAGACGGTTCACCTTCTTATCGTCAAAAGGAATCCTCCTGCCCTCTTTGACCTTGCCGTAAACATCCACCACGCCGCCAATAACTTCCCCTGCGCCCAGTTCTTCAATCAGCTGGCAGGCACGGTTGATGGCATCTATGGCATTGTTAGGGTCCAGGCCCTTTTCAAACTTACCGGAAGCATCTGTACGCAGGCCGACCTTCTTGCTGGAAAGGCGGATATTCGTACCATCAAAACATGCCGCCTCAAAGAGCATAGTCTGTACGTTGTCAGTAATCATGGAATTCTCACCACCCATGATTCCGGCAATGCCGACTGCCTTCTCGCCGTCACAAATCATCAGCACGGAATCGTCCAGCGTGCGCTCCTGCCCATCCAATGTCACAAATTTCTCACCTTTGTCAGCACGGCGCACAACAATTTCCTTGCCGGCAATCGTGTCCAGGTCATAGGCGTGCATGGGCTGTCCATACTCTTCCATCACATAATTTGTAATATCCACAATATTGTTGATGGGACGGATACCCTGCGACGCAAGCCGGCGCTGCATCCACTTAGGCGAAGGGGCAATCTTAATATTTTTGACAACCCTTGCACAGTATCTGGGACAGAGTTCTGTATCTTTGACCGTAACTTTGATGTAATCATTGACATCCTCGCTGTTGCCAGTTTCAGCCACTACCGGAGGCTTGAATTCTTTCCCGAATGTAGCAGCGGCCTCCCTTGCCAGACCCAGCACACCAAAACAGTCCACACGGTTGGACGTAATCTCATACTCGAAAACCACATCGTCAAGCCCCAGTACTTTGATGGCGCTTTCCCCTACCGTAACGTCATCCTCAAAAATATAAATGCCGTTTTCCGGGGATTCCGGATACATATCCCTGGTAGAACCAAGTTCCTCAATGGAGCACATCATGCCGTTTGAGGGCACGCCTCTGAGTTTTCCCTTTTTTATCTTGATTCCGCCCGGTGTCTTCTTGCCGTCATGCCCGCCTGCCACACGTCCTCCGTCAAGCACTACCGGCACTTTCTGCCCCTCTCTGACATTCGGCGCGCCAGTGACAATCTGAATGTCCTCTCCGCTGCCCACATTTACCTGACAGACTACAAGCTTATCTGCATCCGGATGTTTTTCTATTTTGGTAATCTGTCCGACTACAATATTTTCCAAGTCGGCATCTAATTTTTCAAACCCTTCCACCTTAGAACCAGAAAGCGTCATTGCATCTGTATATTCCTGTGCCGTCACATCCAATTCCGGGACGTAGGCTTTAATCCATGATAATGATGTATTCATACTATACCTAATCCTTTCTTCTATCTCTGCTCATTCCTTGAATACTTACATTCAAAAAATCTGACTGCCTAAATTAAAACTGCCTTAAAAAACGGTCGTCATTTTCATATAACAGGCGCATATCGTCAATCTCATATTTGAGCAACGCAATACGCTCCAGACCCACGCCGAAAGCAAATCCACTGTATTCCTCCGGGTCGATGCCGCTCATTTTCAGCACCCGCGGATGTACCATGCCACAGCCTAAAATTTCAATCCAGCCGGAGCCTTTACAGAAACGGCACCCTTTGCCGCCGCACTTAAAGCAGGTCACGTCCACCTCAGCGCTCGGCTCCGTAAATGGGAAATGATGGGGGCGGAATTTAACCTTGGTATCTTCCCCGAACAGTTCCTTGGCAAACTCCGCAAGCGTTCCCTTTAAATCGGCAAACGTGATATTCTTATCTATCACCAGGCCCTCAATCTGATGGAAAGATGGGGAATGCGTGGCATCCACCTCGTCTGAGCGGAACACGCGCCCTGGCGCAATCATGCGGATTGGCAGCTTTCCTTTCTCCATCTCGCGCACCTGTACCGGTGAGGTCTGGGTCCGCAGCACAATATCCTCATTGATATAAAAAGTATCCTGTTCGTCCTTTGCCGGATGGTTTGCCGGGATGTTCAACGCCTCGAAATTATAATAATCGTATTCCACCTCCGGTCCTTCCACAACCTCGTAGCCCATGCCGATGAAAATGTTTTCTACCTCCTCTAAGGCGATGGTATTGGGATGGCTGTGACCTACTTTATTTTTTTTCGCCGGGAGCGTCACGTCAATGACTTCCTGCTTTAATTTTAAATCGCGCTCCGCTGCCTCTAATTTTGCTTTCGTCTCCTCTATCAGCTTCTCAATGCTTTCCCTGGTCTCATTCACTAACTGCCCCACCATGGGACGCTCTTCCGGCAGCACATCCTTCATACTCTTTAATACAGCAGTCAGTTCGCCTTTCTTGCCCAAAAATGCCACTCTCACATCATTTAGTTTTGCAAGACCGTCAGAATTTTGGATTTCACGGATTGCCTCCGCTTTAATCTGCTCTAATTTTTCTTTCATAATGTCCTCCTTTTGAAATTCTAACCTTATTATTTTTATCATATAGGAAGACACTTTCATGCTTTAGCGTGACAAAGTCTTTCCTATATGATAAAAAATGTCCCTATGCATTCGCATAGGGACGGATTCTTCCGCGGTACCACCCTGATTCCCAGAACTCATATCCTTCCGGGCACTCACTTTGCGTAACGTGCAAAAACGTCATATCCTACTTCCGGCTTCGCTATGGCAACCATATTCAGATATGCAGCTCCGGCGGGAAATTCAAGTTCTGTCTTTTCTTAAGGGGACTTGCAGCCAATGGACCCCTCTCTCTGTAAGCAGTACGGACTCTACTTGGCTATTGGCTTCTTACTCTATAAACTGCCAATGCCTGAAACGCCTTCTTTGCCTTTGATTATCATTCGGATACTATTTTAACACGAGTATTTCCAAACTGCAAGTGTTTTTTATCTCAAATGTTCTGGTAACCGTCCCGTTCTTTCAGCAGCCGGTAATCTTCATAAATGTTGTTAAATTCCGCACACACCAGCAAAATGTAGATTCCAAAATACAGCCATAGCATCACCAGGATGATAGTAGTCAGGCTGCCATACATAGAAAATCCATTGAAATAGTCCACATAGATGGAAATCCCAAATGACAAAAACGCCCAACCAATGGCTGCCATGACGCTGCCCGGAAGCTGGCTCTTGAACGTTGCTTTCCTGTTCGGCAGCATTTTAAAGAGGACGGCAAAAAACAGGATTAAGATTGCCAGCAGTATCAGAGAACGCCGCTGCAAAATCCAAAAAGTAATATCTGCTATAATTGGAAAGTACTGCGCAAACAGATGCTGAAGGCTGTTGCCAAATACCATCAAGGTCAAAGAAGACACAATGGCAATCACCAGCAGCAGCGTATAAAGAATAGCCCGAAAACGCAGGAAAATCCAATTCCTCGTCTCCTCAATATCATACACGCTGTTCAGCCCGCCCATCAGGTACTGGATTCCCTTAGCGGCAGACCATACTGCCACTACGGCAGCAACCGATACCAGCCCTACGGAATTGTTGTACATCTCATGGATAATCCCAATCAGGAACGGTGAAATATAGGTCGGCATGACCTTATTGACCATATCCAGTATCATGCCCTCCGTCACCGGCGTATACTGCACAAGCGAAATAAACAGTATGATAAATGGTATCAGGGACAGCACAATGAAGAATGCCGACTGCGCGGCAAATGCACTGATATTGTCTTTCTTACATTTTTCTATAAAGGCACGCGCCCCCGCTATTATTCTCCAAATCATTGTTTTTCCTCATTATAGATATTTTCTATCTCAATATCATGATAGAATTTCGTCAGGATATCCACATAATTCATGCCTGCTTTTGCCATACCATTTGCGCCGTTCTGGCTCATGCCTATTCCATGCCCATATCCGCCGCCATACACGACAAATCCTTCCTCCGTTGGCGTTATGCTGCAGTATGCGCTGGGCAGCAATGCCATATCTACCGGATTGCCAGTTTTGTCTGTCACCTCTGTGGCTGCAACGCCGAGCACTGTACGTACATTGTACTCAGAAAACAGCAGCACGTACCCTTTCTCATAGGAAATCTTGAGCTGCTTTATCGCCCCGAAAGCGCAACGCTCCTCCACGGTAATCTGCTGCGGCGCGCCAAATCCTGCCAAATCTGCTGCCGTACCAGCCAAACCTTCCGCTTTCATAATCTGTACATTCGCGGCATTGGCCTCAAACCGCGATGCAATGGCGGCATTGACTTCTGCCAATTTCTCCTTAAGCGTCAATTTTGCCGTCCATCGAAAATAAGCGCCATCACTGTCATAGGCAGCTATTTCCTGGTTCTTAATGAACGCTGCAAATTTCTCCTCATCAGAGATATCCGGTTCACTTCCATCTGAGAGCAGCGAAATCCCCTGCAGATATCCCTGAGATTCTTTGGCCTGTTCATTCCATACATTCATATCACCCGAAAGCCCGCAGGAAGTGGAGAAATAGTAAGCTTCTGCAACCTCCCCCTGATATTTGATGACTTCACCCACTGTATCATCTACCGCAAGATTCGTCTTCTCATTCTCTGCCTGCTTATTGTATACCTGGTAACTAGTGCTGTCATTCACATGGGCGCCCAGAGAAGCATAGTCCCCCCGCATAAGCTGGATACACGCATAGCTCCTGGCGCAGACTGCCTGAGTACAGAGCGCATCCCTCTCATAGGTGGCTGGCATCTCACTGGGTACTACGCCATATAAGTATTTTTCCAGGGGCAGCTCATTTACCACGCCGTACCCTTCCGCGTATTTACGAATTTCCATTGTGCCGCGGTAACCAAGAGATGTATAGGTCCCTGCCGCATCCGAGAAATAAATCCTGCCATTTTCATCTTCCAGCTCAATCTTTACAAAATCGACATTCTCGCCAAGCAAATCCGCCGGCCGTATCACCTGCCCCGGCTGTATCTTCTCCACTTTATCCCCAGCAGAAACGCTTCCCGGCGCATCTATTGTCAGTATAGGATTCTCGTGGTAATCCTTATTTTCAGCATTCAAAAGCAATACCCGGATATTCTCTACTGTAGCAGGTTCCTGCAGGATCACCCCGCATACCTGCTTCTTAGCAACTACAAAATCTGCCCTGAGATTTCCAATCACTAATTTCGATTCATCCAGTTCCTCCACCGTTCCATATGTCTTATAGACTTTCAGCTTACCGCTATATTCTAAAATCCCATAACCGGAAATCTCAATCTTCTCCTCATCAAAACTTAAGACTGTGCCGCTAATTTTTTCCTCTTTCTTATAAATGCCCGTCACCTTACGGTCTTTCCACTCAATATCACAGATAGTATCCGTTATCTGTTCATCCAATCCCTCAATATCCAGGGATATCTTCTGATTCTCATAAAGAATCTCTGCTTCGCCCTCCTGGGCCTTATGTACAAACGCGTTTTCCAGCGTCAGATTTGTCTCACACTCACTGTTCACACCGATAATCCGGTCCTCTGCCACATACACCTGGTACATATCATAGTGGTGGAAATAATTCACACCGTCAGCCACCTGAAAATACCCCTCCTGTGTCAGGCAATTCTGCGGAACTTTACCTTGCCCATCTTCATCTAAAAATACCAGGCTGACAAGCGAAACCTTATCCACTGTATCTAAAAGTTCCAAAATCTGCCCATATATCTGATTCCACTCTGCACGTGGAACTGCTTTCCAAAAAAATGCATCTTCATAAGTTATATACTCCTGTACAGAGAGCTGTTCCAATAATGACTTGAGCTTGCCATACGTCAGCTTACCATCCAGAGTCTTTGCATGAAGGAATTCCTTTAATTTCTCCTCCCATTCCTTCTCACCATAGTAAGTAAAGCTTAACTGTGAGGGCAGCTCAGCCAGCGCCACATATTCACTGCTGTATTCGGTAATCACCTGTTTGGAGCCTATGGCATGGGTAAGTAAAATCACCAGAAACAACAGGCTAAAAAACAGGAAACATAATATGTAATTTCTCCTATATTGAAATAATTTTTTTTTCATGAAAATATATCCATTCCTAACTACATAAGATAAGGCAGAAAGGCTGCCTTTCTCCAAAGCAGCCTTTCCTCTTTTGTAATTTAT
>CANOFO010000077.1 GCA_947565305.1 uncultured Lachnospiraceae bacterium
CTGCCGAATTGGGGAGGTCTGAAAATTCTGAAAATGATTTTATAACCTATTGACAAAAGCAGGGAAAGAGGGGTATACTCAGAAATGAGTTAGCGGCTACTAACACAAAGGAGCCGCTTATTTTAAACATATAAGTTAGTTATTACTAACTATAATTGGTAAAGAAAGTGGAGGGAATTTTTATGGTGAGAATTATAGCCCATATAGAGGGCATGGCTTGCGGTATGTGTGAGGCACATATCAATGAGGCTGTGAGGAATGCATTCCGGGTAAAAAAGGTGGCAAGTTCGCATACCAAAAAACAGACAGTTATTCTTGCAGAACAGGACATTTCGGAGCAGGAGCTGAAAAATGTGGTTGCGAAAGCAGGCTATGATGTGGTATCCGTAAACAGCGAGCCATATGAGAAAAAAGGGCTGTTTTCTGCGTTCAGGGGGTGACATCATGCAGATGGAAGTGTTTCAGGGCATCCTGATTCCGGTCCATCTACGCTCCGTTTATGAAGGGGGAAAACTTTATTTCTGGGAAGGAAGAATGGAAACTATGAAAGACAAGAAACATCTCCCCATGTATGGTGTGGGACCGATTTATGTCGCCGTGATTATTGCAGTGACGGTTGCAGCGGCGATTGCTGGACATAACACGTTGTTTGAAAAAGGTATCGTTAAAGAACTGAAAATACCATCGGTAATTATCGGGATACTGCTGATTATTTTGGGGCTGTATCTTTGGCATGGCGCAGTATTCCGTGCAAAAGTCGATGATGGGATTGTAAATAATAAACTGGTTACCACAGGAGTGTATGCTTTCGTCCGCAACCCCATCTATTCGGCATTCATGCTTTTCTGCACAGGCGCATTGTTGATTTCGGGGAATCTGTTTTTCTATCCACTGTTCTTTTTCTACTGGATTTTTATGGCTCTTCTGATGAAATGCACGGAAGAGAAGTGGCTGAAAAATCTGTATGGCAGGGAGTATGAGGAATACTGCAGAAGGGTGAACCGCTGTATCCCTTGGCTGCCGGGAAGCAGGAGGTAATCTGTATATGAAATATATTGGGATGCCCATGGGGATGTGGGCGTTGTTTAGAAAGTCCTTTGTGCTTTATGCTCCGGTATTTTGTTATATCTGTTAACAAATATGCAAAAGCGGAAGCATTGCATATTATAATAAAAACCAGTTATAGCATAAAGGGAGACTAATAAAGGAAATTATCGGGGAGCGTTTTTCAATGGTAAATTGTCCTGCGCTTACAGTTGCAGGTGACAGTGTTGGCGGAAATATGGCAATCGCTAATTGAGTTACTGCAAATTATTTTTTTCTTGCATTTTCTGGTATTAAGTGCTATTATGTATATGATAACTAGATAATCTAAGGCTTGAGAGTGGGCAGATGTCCACTCTCAATTTTGTGTGTAGGTGCGCAAAGGGAAATTTGGCGGAAAGGCAGGTGTGATATGTCAAGAAGAGAGGTTTATGAGCAGAAGACAGAAGAATTGTTAAAGCCCATAATGGAAGAATATCAGTTTGAACTGGTAGATGTGGAATATGTGAAAGAAGGCGGCAACTGGTATCTGAGGGCTTATATAGATAAAGAGGGTGGAATTACGGTAGATGACTGCGAACTTGTGAGCCGGCGGATGAGTGATTTGTTGGATGAGCAGGACTATATTGAGGAATCTTATATATTTGAAGTGAGTTCCCCGGGGCTTGGCAGACCCTTGAAGAAAGAGAAAGACTATGTGAGGAGCATGGGCAAAGAATTGGAAATCCATACGTACCGTGCCATCAATAAGGAAAAAGAATTTTATGGGATTTTAAAAGCCTATGATGACAAGACAGTAACCATAGAGATGGACGATGGGGCAGAGCTGACCTTTGCAAAATCAGAGATTGCATTGATTTGTCTTGCTTTTGATTTCTAAGGAAACACTGAGTGCGTCAGCGTTACACTAAAATACGCCAAATAACAGAAAACAATTCAGGAGGATAAAAAAATGAACAATGAGTTATTAGAAGCGTTAAACATATTGGAGAAGGAGAAGGATATCAGCAAAGAGACATTGCTGGAAGCGATTGAAAATTCACTGCTCACTGCCTGTAAGAATCATTTCGGCAAGTCGGATAATATTAAAGTAGACATGAATCCTGAGACTTGCGAATACCACGTATATGCAGAGAAGACAGTTGTGGAGGAAGTGGAAGATGATGTGACGCAGATTAGCCTGGGCAATGCCAGGATGATTGACTCCAAATATGAGCTGGGCGATATCGTGAATATAGAAGTGAAATCCAAAGAGTTTGGCAGGATTGCCACCCAGAATGCCAAGAATGTGATATTGCAGAAAATCCGCGAGGAAGAGCGCAAGGTATTATTTGACCAGTATTATGAGAAAGAAAAAGATGTGGTTACCGGCATTGTCCAGCGTTATGTTGGAAAAAATATCAGCATCAATTTGGGTAAGGTGGATGCCATATTAAGTGAGAATGAGCAGATAAAAGGTGAGGTATTCCAGCCTACAGAGCGCATTAAGCTCTATATCCTGGAAGTAAAGTCTACCTCCAAAGGTCCGAAAATCCTGGTGTCCAGAACCCACCCGGAACTGGTGAAACGCCTGTTTGAGTCTGAGGTTACTGAGGTAAAAGATGGGATTGTAGAAATCAAAAGCATTTCCAGAGAGGCTGGAAGCAGGACAAAGATTGCCGTATGGAGCAATGACCCGGATGTGGACCCGGTGGGAGCATGTGTGGGATTGAATGGCGTCAGGGTGAATGCCATCGTCAATGAACTTCGGGGAGAGAAAATAGATATTATCAACTGGAGCGACAATGCGGCAATGCTAATTGAAAATGCCTTGAGTCCGGCAAAGGTCATTTCAGTCATTGCCGATGCAGAAGAAAAGACTGCCAAAGTGGTGGTGCCGGATTATCAGCTATCCCTTGCAATTGGAAAAGAAGGGCAGAATGCAAGGCTGGCAGCAAGGCTGACCGGATTTAAAATTGACATTAAGAGTGAGACGCAGGCAAGGGAAGCCGGAGATTTCATGGACTATGAGAACGATTACGAAGAATATGATGAATATGAAGAGGAATCGTACGAGGAAGATGGGTATGCAGACGGTTACGAAGAAGAGCCGTCTGGCGAGGAGGAATCTTCTGATTATGGAGAATTTGCGGCAGATAGTTATGAGGAGCAGCCAAATGAATAAGAAAGTCCCTATGCGCCAGTGTGTCGGCTGCAGAGAAATGAAGAGTAAGAAAGAATTATTTCGTGTTATTAAAACAGCTGAAAATGAAATTCTTTTGGATGCCACAGGCAGAAAAAATGGCAGAGGGGCATATATATGTCCGAATAAAGAATGTCTTTTTCAGGCATTGAAAAGCAAAGGTTTGGAGCGGTCATTAAAAACCGCAATACCTCAGGATGTGATAGAGGATTTGACAAAGGAGATGGAAATTATTGCAAAAGGATAGAATATTATCCATGCTTGGCTTGGCTGCCAAAGCGGGAAAGATTGCAAGCGGAGAATTTTCTACAGAGAGAGCGGTAAAATCTGGCAGTGCATTTCTTGTGATTGTGTCTGAGGAGGCCTCGGAAAATACGAAAAAATTGTTTCGCGATAAGTGTTCTTTTTATCAGGTTCCTATGTATTTGTATGCTTCTAAGGAGGCGCTGGGGAACGCAATCGGCAAACAGTTTCGGGCATCCCTTGCGGTACTTGATGAAGGCTTTGCCAAAAGCCTGGAGGAAAAGTTGGAATTAGCAGAGAAAACGGAATGACGGAGGTAGTAAAAGCATGGCAAAAATGAGAATATATGCACTTGCAAATGAATTGAACATGGAATCGAAGGAAGTGATTAAATTCCTTACAGAAAAGAATATTACCGGAAAGGTGGCAAGCAGTTCTGTGGAGGACGAAGTCATTGAAATGGTAAGAAAGAGATTTGCAGCGGCAGCCAAAACGGAAGAGAAGAAAGCTCCTGCAAAGGAAGCAGCAGCCAAAGCGGCAGCGCAGCAAGGTCCTGCAAAGGAGACGGCAGCCAAAGCGAGGGCGCAGCAAGGTCCTGCAAGAGAAGCAGCAACCAAGGCAGCAGCGCAGCAAGGTCCTGCAAAGGAGACGGCATCTAAGGCGGCAGCGCAGCATCCTTCTGTAAAGGACAAAGAAGAGGAGCCGAGAAAAGCGCTGACACAGTCGGAAGCGCCTAAAACAGCGTCACAGACAGCTGCTGATAAGGAAACGCAAGCGCCTGTGAAGGCAGTGGCGCAGGAGCCTGGCAAGAATCAGGAACGCCCGAAAAAGAAATCCAGCATTACGGCAGTGTTTAATCCACAGAACAGCAAAACTGCGAAGAAGCGTCCCGCAAGACCGCAGGGAGACCGAAATGGGAGACCGCAAGGGGATCGTAATGGAAGACCGCAGGGGGACCGTAATATGAAGCCCCAGGGGGATAGGAATGTCAGACCACAAGGGGAACGTCCCATGAAACCGCAGGAAAATCTGGTAAAGCCACAGCCAGAACAAACGCAGAAACCCCAGAGTGAGCAGTCTGTAAAGGCACAGGAAGCTGTTGCAAGGCCACAGGCGGAAAGAAACGTGAACATTCAGGAACGGAATGTGAAATCACAGGGAGACCGTAATGGAAGACCGCAGGGAGACCGCGGTGGAAGACCACAGGGGGACAGGAACGCAAGACCACAGGGAGATAGGGATATGAGACCACAGGGAGACAGAGGTGGAAGACCGCAAGGGGACAGGAACGCAAGACCGCAGGGAGAGCGTCCCGCAAGACCGCAGGGAGACCGAAATGGGAGACCGCAAGGGGACCGTAATGGAAGACCGCAGGGAGACCGTAATGGAAGACCACAAGGAGAACGAAACACAAGACCGCAGGGAGACCGTAATGGGAGACCACAGGGAGAACGCGGCGGAAGATTCCAGGGAGACAGGAATAACAGGAATTTCCAAAATGGACGTCCGGGCCAGAAGAGCCGTTTTGAACAGGAAATCAATAAACTCAATCAGAACAGCCCGGCGGTAGCCATGGATGAGACGAGAGGGAAAGAGAGCAGGGAGCGTGACAACCGCAAGGGAAACAGCCAGCGCCATGAGAAGGAGCTGATGGGCAGGAAGAAAGAACGCTTTGATAACCTGGAGAAAAAAACCAGGGGAAAGAAGAACCAGCAGCCTGTACAGCCGCAGAAGAAAGAGGAAGATACAATTAAAACAATTACATTGCCGGAGAAGATGACAATTAAAGAATTTGCAGACCGTATGAAGGTGCAGGCTTCTGCCATTATCAAGAAGCTGTTTCTGCAAGGGAACATTGTGACGGTAAACAATGAAATTGATTTTGCCACTGCAGAAGAGATTGCCTTGGAATTTAACTGTATCTGTGAGATGGAAGAAAAGGTGGATGTTATTGCAGAACTTCTGAAAGAGGAAGACGAAGATGAAGCAGTTATGGTGAAACGTCCCCCGGTTGTCTGTGTTATGGGGCACGTTGACCACGGTAAGACATCGCTTTTGGACGCAATCCGTGATACGCATGTGATTGATAAGGAAGCAGGCGGCATTACCCAGCATATCGGAGCCTATATGGTAGAGTGCAACGGAGAGAAGATTACGTTCCTGGATACTCCTGGACATGAGGCGTTTACCGCTATGCGTATGCGTGGAGCAAATGCTACAGATATTGCCATCCTGGTGGTTGCAGCCGATGACGGCGTTATGCCGCAGACTGTGGAGGCAATCAGCCATGCCAAGGCGGCCGGCGTTGAAATCATTGTGGCAATCAATAAGATTGATAAGCCAAGTGCAAATATTGAGCGGGTAAAACAGGAGCTTGCAGAGCATGAGCTGATTCCCGAGGATTGGGGCGGAAGCACTATCTTCGTACCGGTATCTGCACATACGCATGATGGTATCGATTCTCTGCTGGAGATGGTCTTGCTGACGGCAGAAGTATGTGAACTGAAAGCGAATCCTAAGCGTAATGCGCGTGGATTGGTGATTGAGGCGCAGCTTGATAAAGGACGTGGTTCTGTGGCAACCGTCCTGGTACAGAAAGGAACGCTGAAAGTAGGCCAGCCAATTGCCTGTGGAAGCTGTTATGGCAAGGTGAGGGCGATGATTGACGATAAGGGCAGAAGGGTGAAAGAAGCAACGCCCTCCACGCCAGTGGAAATATTAGGTCTGAATAACGTGCCGAATGCCGGGGAAATCTTTGTATGTACGGATTCTGAGAAAGAAGCCAAGAGTTTTGCGGACACCTTTATCTCAGAAGGCCGTGAACGGATGCTGGAAGACACAAAATCCAGGATGTCCCTGGATGATTTGTTCTCACAGATTCAGTCAGGAAATATCAAGGAGCTGCCGATTATTGTCAAGGCAGATGTACAGGGTTCGGTAGAAGCAGTTAAGCAGAGCCTGATGAAGCTGTCGGATGAGGAAGTAATGGTTAAAGTTATCCATGGCGGAGTTGGCGCCATCAATGAATCGGATGTAAGCCTTGCTTCCGCTTCCAATGCGATTATTATTGGATTCAATGTGCGCCCGGATGCAATGGCAAAGGCCAGTGCAGAGCGCGAGGGCGTGGATATGCGGCTTTATAAGGTCATCTATAACGCCATTGAAGATGTGCAGGCAGCCATGAAAGGAATGCTTGACCCCATATTTGAGGAGAAAGTGCTTGGCCATGCGGAAATCCGCCAGATATTTAAGGCCTCCGGCGTGGGTAATATTGCAGGTTCCTATGTGCTGGACGGTACGTTCCAGAGGGGCTGCAAGGTGCGCATCTCCAGAGAGGGAGAGCAGATTTTTGAGGGAGACCTTGCCTCATTGAAACGTTTTAAGGATGATGTAAAAGAAGTAAGGGCAGGCTATGAGTGCGGTCTGGTATTTGACGGCTTTAATGACATTCAGGAGTTAGATGTTGTGGAAGCGTATACCATGGTGGAAGTGCCGCGTTAATTGCCAGGAGCAGAGAAGGAGCAAGGCAGAATATGAGGAAAAACAGCATTAAGAATACGAGAATTAACGGTGAAGTTCTGCGTGAACTGAGCAGTATCATCCAGGGGGAAATCAAAGACCCCAGGATTAATCCTCTGACCTCTGTGGTGTCCGTAGAGGTTGCACCGGATTTAAAGAGCTGCAAGGCGTATATCAGCGTGTTGGGGGATGAAAAGTCCCAGCAGGATACGATTACAGGATTAAAGAGTGCGGAAGGGTATATCCGCAGGAAACTGGCGCAGAATATTAATCTGAGGAATACGCCGGAAATCCGATTTATCCTGGATCAGTCCATTGAGTACGGTGTAAATATGTCGAAACTGATAGACGACGTAAACCATCAGTGAGGAGCATTTGAAATGAAAGATTTAGCGTCTCAGCTGGCACAGGTAAAGACAGTCGCGATTGTAGGCCATGTCAGGCCTGATGGCGACTGTGTGGGTTCCTGCCTGGCAACTTATAATTATATATCAGCCTGGTTTCCGCAGATTCAGGCCGATATTTATCTGGAGCCCATTCCTAATATTTTTAAATTCCTGAAAAACGCGGATAAAATACAAAGTTCCTGTGACAGCGACCAGGCATATGATTTGTGTATTGTGCAGGACTGCGGAGATGTGGGGCGGCTGGGCGCTGCCGTGAAATATTTTGAGACAGCAAAAAAGACAATCTGCATTGACCATCATGTGAGCAATGATAATTTTGCAGATGAGAATTATATATATCCAGATACCAGTTCCACTTCTGAATTGATTTTTGAATTGATTGAGGAGGAGAAAATCACCAAGGAGATTGCGGAATGCATTTATGTGGGTATGGTGCATGATACCGGGGTGTTTCAGTATTCCAGTACTTCGGCAAAAACCATGAATGCAGCAGGCGTTTTGATGGAGAAGGGAATCAATTTTTCCCAAATCGTAGATGATACATTTTATACCAAGACCTTTGCGCAGAACAAGATTTTAGGGCAGGCGTTGTTAAACAGCAGGCTCTATCAGGAGGGTGCAGTGATTGGCACAGCCATCAGCCAGGAGGAGATGAAACGTTTCCAGGTTCTGCCCAAGCATTTAGATGGCATTGTCAGCCAGCTGCGGGTGACAAAAGGCGTGGAAGCGGCAATTTTCCTTTATGAAAACGACGATGGAACCTGGAAGGTAAGTATGCGTTCCAATGGAAAGGTCAACGTTGCAGATATTGCCATGAAATTTAAAGGCGGCGGTCATGTGAGGGCTGCGGGAGCCACGATGGAGGGCGCGCCGGAAGATATTTTTGGCAGGATTTGCGAGGAGATGGAAAGGCAGCTACATGATTAGCGGAATTATCAATGTTTACAAAGAAAAGGGCTTTACTTCCCATGACGTGGTGGCAAAGCTGCGTGGAATTTTAAAGCAGAAAAAAATAGGGCATACTGGAACTTTGGACCCAGATGCAGAGGGCGTGCTTCCTGTCTGCCTGGGCAAGGCGACAAAAGTCTGTGATTTGTTAACCGATAAAGATAAAGAGTATGAGACAGTGCTGCTGTTAGGAAGGGTAACGGATACACAGGATATCTCAGGAAAGGTTCTGCAGGAATTCCGGGTATCATGTCAGGAAGAGGAAGTCCGGGAAATCATTGCAGGTTTTGTGGGAAACTATTCCCAGATTCCACCAATGTATTCTGCCCTTAAAGTGGACGGTAGGAAACTCTGTGATTTGGCAAGGGCAGGCAAGGAAGTGGAGCGGGCACCGCGGGATGTGAAGATATATTCGATTGACATTTTAGGCATTGCATTGCCAAGGGTAAAGATGCGTGTGCATTGTTCCAAGGGGACATATATCCGCACCCTGTGCCATGATATCGGAACTGCGGCAGGCTGCGGCGGCTGTATGGAATCCCTGCTGCGTACGCGTGTGGCAGATTTCAGGCTGCAGGATGCGAGGAAGCTTTCAGAGATTGAGCAGCAGGTTCAGGATATCCGTGCCAAGGAGCCGCAGAAGGAACTTTCCAAAGAAGATTTAAAGGATTTCTTGAAAGATACAGACAGTGTATTTATGCAGTATCCATACGTGTCGGTGAAAGAGGAATTTTCTAAGCCGTTGTATAATGGCAATCCCCTAAAGCCGCACTGGCTGTTGGGGTGGCAGGATGAGTATCAGGCAGGGCTTGTGCGTGTCTATGATATTAATCATTCATTTGCAGGTATTTACTGCTGGGAGGGGGTACGCAGGGGTATCCGGCCGGTGAAAGTTTTTATGGAATAATATAGATAGGACAGAGGTTATGGAATACATAAGGCAAAGTATGACATTTGAAATAGATGGACCTTCGGTGCTTTCACTGGGGAAATTTGACGGTCTGCATCGCGGGCATGACCTGCTGCTCGAGTACATGGCAAGGAAGAAGCAGGAAGAACCAGAGTTAAAGGCGGTCATATTTACGTTTGACATTCCGCCCAGGGAGCGGGTGCAGGACATACAGGCAAAGGTGCTTACGACAGGCAAAGAAAAAGAATACCTCTTTGAGGAAGCCGGGATTGACTGTGTGATAGAATGCCCATTTACCAGGCAGGTCATGTGCATGGAGCCGGAGGAATTCATAGATAAGATAGTCCATTCATGCCACATAAAATATATGGTAGTGGGGACGGATTTCCGTTTCGGCTATCAGCGGCGCGGAGATTACCATATGCTGGAACTGCTGGCAGAGCAGTATGGATATGAAGTGGAAGTGGTAGATAAAATTCAAGAGGACGGCAGAGATATCAGCAGCACGTTCGTGCGTGAGGAAATCATGGCAGGTAACATTGAACATGCAAATCAACTGTTGGGCTATGATTTTTTTACAGAGGGGACAGTGATTCATGGCAGACGGATGGGAAAAGAAATTTTGGGTATCCCTACAATCAATCTGATTCCGCCAGAGGACAAGCTGCTGCCGCCGTTCGGTGTCTATATTACCAAGACAAGCTGGCAGGGAAGGGATTATCCAGGCATTACCAATGTCGGCTGCAAACCGACGGTTGAAGGCGATAACCCGATTGGCGTGGAGACACATCTTTTTGATGTGTCGGAGGATTTATATGGAGAGAAGGTCCGTGTCAGCTTTTTGAAACATGTGCGGGGAGAACAGAGGTTTCCGTCATTGGAAGCCTTAAGGGAACAGATGCAGCACGACATAGCGTGCGGCAGAATTTATTTTAACATGGGAAAAGGAGTTCAGAAGAACTAAAGGGTGAATATCATGGAATTGATAGTGGATTTGTTAGGTGGCCTGGGATTATTTTTATTTGGCATGAATTTTATGAGCCAGGGTCTGCAGAAAGCGGCAGGTGCGAGACTCCGTTCTATTTTGGAAGCCATGACAAAGAATAAAATCATTGCGGTTTTGTTCGGCGCATTGTTTACCGCAATCATACAGTCTTCCGGTGCGACTACTGTTATGGTGGTAAGTTTTGTAAATACGGGAATTATGAGTCTGGCACAGTCTGTGGGGATTATCTTTGGTGCGAATATCGGAACGACCATTACTTCCCAGTTGGTTGCATTTAACCTGACAGGCGTTGCGCCGGTTATTCTGTTCGTGGGTGCGGTGTTCGTAATGTTTGGTAAAAAGCCCATGCTCAAGAAAGTGGGGGAAGTGCTGCTGGGATTTGGTGCGCTGTTCATGGGAATCAGCCTGATGAAAGATGCCATGGCGGACCTCAAAGACTATCAGCAAGTGATGGATGTTCTGGGCAGCATGGATAACCCTGTTGTGGGGATTTTATTTGGTACAGCGATAACGGTTGTTGTCCAGAGTTCTTCTGTGACAGTCAGTATTTTGCTTCTGATGGCAAGTCAGGGCCTGATGGATTTATCAGTTTGTTTCTATGTGATTCTGGGCTGTAATATTGGTTCCTGTACGCCAGCAGTGCTGGCAAGCCTGGATGCCAAAAAAGATGCCAAGCGGGCCGCCCTTATCCATGTAATGTTCAATGTTCTCGGCATGGTGATTATCGGAATACTGCTGGCATTTGGCATGAAGTATTTTGAGGAATTTATCTTACATATTTCCGGTTCTGATGTCGGAAGGTGTGTGGCAAACGCAGATACGTTCTTTAAGATTTTCCAGACGGTTATCTTCCTGCCCTTATCTGCGCAGTTTGTGGCGATGACACGGCGGCTGATTCCAGGGGAGGATCAGGAGGAGAAAGAATATCAGCTTCTCTATATTGGGAAGCAGAATATTTTCTCCCCATCTACTGCAGTTGTAGAGACAACGCAGGAGATTGAACGTATGGGCAAGATGGCACGTGAGAATCTGAGCCTTGCCATGGAAGCATTTTTTGATGGAGACCAGAAAAAAATCAACCGGGTCTATGAGGTGGAAAACCAGATCGATTTCCTCAGTAAAGAGATTACGGATTACCTTGTCAAGATTAACCAGCTGCAGCTGCCAGTCGTGGATGCGAGGCGTATAGGCGCGCTCTTTCATGTAGTGAGCGATATTGAGCGCATAGGAGACCATGCGGAGAACATGGCAGATGCAGCAATCAAGAGCCGTGAAGAAAACCTTAAGTTTACAAAAAAAGGGGAAAAGGAAATTCGGGAAATGCACCAGAAGACCATGGTTATCCTGGAAAAATCAATGGAAATGTTTACTACTCTGGATAAGAAAAATGTGCCGGATATCATGGAACTGGAAAACTGCATAGACAGCATGGAACGTGAACTGCAGCAGAACCATGTCAGGCGTATGGCAAAAGGCAAATGTTTGCCAATGACGGGAATCCTTTTTACCGATTTGGTGACAGGATTGGAACGTGTGGCAGACCATGCCACGAATATTGCATTTTCTATTTTGGAAGGAGACCCGGAGGGAGCATTACAGTAGATTGTTAATTAAAGTATAATATACATAGAAGTTGAAAACATAAGACAGACTCAGAATAAGGAGGAGCGGTATGGGAAATAAGATAATGCAGCGGGGACTGGCAATCGTATTATCTGCGGCAATGCTGTTGACAGGAATGGGCGTTTCAGATATAACGGCACAGGCAGCAGAGACAGAAGTAGCTGTACATGAAGATACTATGGACAATGTAAGACTGAAAAAAATCACCCAGGGAGCGGATGTTCCTGATGATGCAGCGAAAGAAGCCAAGAGGAAAGAACTGAAAGAACTGATAGATGGCTGCAGAGCGTTAAACCTTGCAGAATACAAGAGGGCAGGGCGTTCACTCTTAAAGCTGCAGCTGATAAGCGCAGAAGAAACATATGAGAATGAGAATACAACGCTTCAGGAACTTGAAGCTGCAGTCACATCACTGCAGCAAGCAAAAGATGCGCTGATAGATGTCAATGCAGCAGATGCGGGGGTCAATGTAAAAAAGGTAGAGGGAATCGGTACTGATTTTATCCGCGGAGCAGATATCTCTACTTATGCCAGCCTGATGGACAGCGGCGTTGTGTTCAAAGACTGGGATGGAGAGGAGGTACCGGAAGGTACGGCATTTTTTGAACTGTTAAAGGAATCCGGCATCAATTATGTCCGTATCCGAATTTGGAACGACCCATATGATGCAGATGGAAATGGATATGGGGCAGGAAACTGTGATGTGGAAAAGGCTGCAAAGATGGGCAAATGGGCAACAGATGCCGGTATGAAGGTATTGCTTGATTTCCATTATTCTGATTTCTGGGCAGACCCCGGCAGGCAGGTAGTGCCCAAGGCATGGGAAGGGCTTGCCATTGATGCAAAGGCAGATGCGCTGGAGGCCTATACCATAGAAAGCCTGAATACAATCTTAGAAGCCGGAGTGGATGTCGGTATGGTTCAGGTAGGCAATGAGACAAACGGCAGGTTATGTGGTGAGACCAATTGGGCAAATATGAGCAAACTGTTTGCAGCCGGAAGTAAGGCCGTGCGCAGCGTAGCTCAAGCAGAAAATAAAGATATCTTGATAGCAATTCATTTTGCAAACCCTGAGAAATCAAGTAATATGAAAGGATATGCAAAGAGCCTCAACGACTCCGGGATAGACTATGATGTGTTTGCCTCATCTTATTATCCGTTTTGGCATGGCACGCTTGAAAACCTGACGAGCGTATTGCGTGATATTTCCAGTACTTACAATAAGAAAGTGATTGTTGCAGAGACTTCCTGGGCATATACGCTCAAGGATGGCGATGGACAGAAGAATGTTGTGCGAGAGAATGCAGGGCAGGATTTGTCAGCTTATGATATATCTGCACAGGGACAGGCAAATGAAGTTCGGGACGTCATAGAAGCGGTAAAGAATGTAGGGGATGCAGGTTTAGGTATTTTTTATTGGGAGCCGGCGTGGATTCCGGTCAATGTATATGATGCAGGTGCAGAGAATGCAGCCGAGGTACTGGCAGCGAATAAAGAGGCATGGGAAACTTTTGGCTCCGGCTGGGCATCCAGTTACAGCATTGCTTATGATCCCAATGTTAATGAGAGTAATTATGGCGGTTCTGAGTGGGATAATCAGGCATTGTTTGATTTTGCCGGAAATCCCCTCCCATCTCTGAAGGTATTCAAATATGTAGAGACAGGAGCGGCAGTCCCACCGGAATTAGAAAGTTACAGGATTACCTATCAACTGAACGGCGGAATTAACAATAGCTTGAATCCGCAAAGTTATACGCTGGCGGATGAGGTTGTTTTCAAAGCTCCCAGCCGGGCAGGATATAGCTTTGAGGGCTGGTATTCTGACAGTTTATGTACAAAGGCATTTGCGGAAATCCCGGAGATGACAACTGGTGATTTGACATTATATGCGAAGTGGAAAGCTATTCCTCCCGCTCCCACTGCATATAAGATTACCTATCAGCTGAATGGAGGAACGAACGATAAGGGCAATCCATGAGGTGTATGGTTTGGAAAATACACATTTGCTTTTGGGAAAGGATTTCC
>CANOFO010000078.1 GCA_947565305.1 uncultured Lachnospiraceae bacterium
CCCTATCAGGACAGCTTTCCCCTGAAATATGAGGATAAGGTATTTACTGGTGAGGAAAGCAGCTCTTACGGTATCCGGATTCTGCAAAATCAGTTTCGTTTCCCACATTTTTTGCACAAATTTGAAAAATATGATACTATTACAGATGAGTATGACCTCAAAATCGGGGAGAGCTTCTATTTGCCGCTAATATTTACGAAAGAAACCCATAAAGAGTACCAGATAGAGGCAAAGCGGTACAAAAAAGAGGAGGCCAAGAAGCTTGCAGAACAAAAATTAGAAGAATTTTGTAAGGAATTATCAGAAAAAGGGGTACAAATTATAGAAAATAATGTTATGATAGTAACGGATGAAAATAACTGCACAGCTTCCGGAAGCTTAAAAGTCATTGAACCCATAGGTATCCCGAAAGCAACCAGTATTACAGACCTACCACAGGAAGGGCAGATAGAAGATGAGTCTGATGGAGAAAGCGATTGATATACCGACCGAACATATTGCCAATGTGTTTGGGCAGTTTGACGTATATATGAAAAAAATAGAGCGCGCATTTGGCGTAACCGTGGCGCTTCGCGAGAATAATCTGAAGCTGCTGGGGAAAGACGCGGACGTTAAGAAAGCATCGCGTGTTTTTACACAGCTGTTTGAATTATCGAAACGCGGCAACCAGATTACGGAGCAGAATGTGGATTATGCGATTTCCTTGACATTTGAAGAGAAAGAATCGGCAATCGTAGAGATTGACAGGGAGCTAATCTGCCATACCATTAGCGGCAAACCGATAAAGCCCAAGACTCTGGGGCAGAAACGTTATGTGGACGAGATTCGGGAGAAGATGATCGTGTTTGGCATGGGTCCTGCGGGCACCGGCAAGACTTATCTTGCCATGGCAATGGCAATCACGGCGTTTAAGAATGAAGAAGTAAGCAGGATTATCCTCACGCGCCCGGCGATTGAAGCTGGGGAAAAGCTGGGATTTTTACCGGGAGATTTACAGAGCAAGGTTGACCCTTACCTACGACCCTTGTACGATGCGTTGTATCAGATTATGGGGGCGGACAGCTTTCAGAAAAATATGGAGAAGGGATTGATTGAGGTAGCGCCCCTGGCATACATGAGGGGAAGGACGTTAGATAATGCTTTCATTATTTTGGATGAGGCGCAAAATACCACGCCCGCGCAGATGAAAATGTTTCTGACGCGTATCGGTTTTGGCTCAAAAGTGGTGGTTACAGGCGATGCCACACAGAAGGATTTGGCTCCGGGCAGCGTTTCCGGCATGGATGTGGCGTTGAGAGTTTTGAGGAATGTAGAGGATATAGGGATTTGCCAGCTGACAAGCAGTGACGTCGTGCGGCATCCTCTGGTGCAGAAAATAGTAAAGGCTTATGAAGATTATGAGAAACAAGAGAGAAAAGGAAGCAGAGACAAAAACCGGGACAGAAACAGAAACCGTAAAAGATAAAAAGATAAAGGAACAGGACTTTAAATTCCGCAAGCTGTTCATAGTTCTTATTTTTGTCTGTACTGTTTTGGAAAGCGTAGCTGCCGCAATGATCAGCGGGCAGGAATGGGAACGGCAATTAGTGTTGGTGTTTATTGGCGTATTTTATGCAGTGCTTTTTTTGGCAGCGCTGGAAATCAGCAGGATACAGCAGGAATGGCTATATGAGAAACTCTGGAATTACCGGCAGATTGCATTATGCTATTTCATTAGCTGCGTGATAGCTGTACTCTTTCTGTACTTGCCAGAATTCGTACGGCCAGTGCTGCTTCTGAGCATGGGAGTGTCCATGATGTCAAGTCCCATCTTCGGCATGGTATCTGGGGCATTCCACTGTACAGTCTATCTTGTATGCGGTGAGGGAGATTCCAATATTTTGCTGTGTATGCTGCTGTTGTTGCTTTGCGGTTGTTTTGCCAAATTATTGTTGAACAAGAAGGAGCATTTTTGGTGGGGAATCGTATTTCTGTTTTTGTTTTCCTTTGGCAGTGTAGCGATTTTTTCTTATCTGTATGCAAGGCGTCTGGAAGCGGATTTGGTTATCTATGCATTATGTAACGGCATCCTCTCTGGGGCTGGGGCAGCCTGGATTTACCAGATGTGTTCTTTTGTGCCGGAGGACGGCAGGGAACAGGCATTGAAGAAGGTCCTGTCTGAGAATTTCAGCCTGGCGAAGGAGATGAAGCGGTTTTCCAATGCAGATTATGAACATGCAAGGAAAGTTTCACAGATTTCCGAGAATTGCGCCAGAATTGTTTCGGCTGACCCTTATGTGGCGGCGGCTGGCGGGCTATATTACCGCATAGGCAGGATGGATGGGGAACCATATGTGGAAAATGGTGTGGCGTTGGGACGGATTAATTACCTTCCCAGGGAAATCATAGAAATTTTAAAGGAATACAATGGGGAGAAGAAATTGCCATCTACAATCGAATCTGCGATTGTGCACATAGTGGACAGCGTGGTGGCAAAGTTTGATGTTCTGGACAAAAGTACCCTCTCAAGTTCCTGGAATCAGGATATCATTGTCTATCAGACTTTGAATGAGAATTCTTCAGCCGGCCTTTATGATAAATCGGGGCTGGGCATGAATATGTATCTGCAAATCAGGGATTATCTCATAAAGGAGGCGAAATTGTTATGACTTTGACCATAGAAGAAGAGACCGAATTTGACGTTGATTTTGATTGGCGGGGCCTTGCCCAAGAGGTATTGGAAACAGCTTTGGAGAAAGAAGGTTTTCCATATGAAGCAGAAATCAGCCTATTGCTGGTGACAGCTGAGGACATTCAGGAAATTAACCGGGAACACCGGGGAGTTGATGCTCCGACAGACGTCCTGTCATTTCCGCTTATCAGCTATCCGTCCCCCGGTGATTTTGGGGAAATTGAGTCTGATGAAGATAATTTTAATCCTGACACCGGAGAGGCGCTTTTGGGGGACATTGTGCTCTGCATGGATAAGGTAAAAGAGCAGGCAAAAAACTTTGGGCACAGCGAGAAACGGGAATATGCATTCCTTATTCTGCACAGTATCCTGCATTTGCTTGGATATGACCATATGGCACAGCAGGAGTCTGAATTGATGGAAGAAAAACAGAATAAAATACTGGGTCAGATGGGAATTTTAAGATAAATAGCAGATTTAAGATAAAACAAATTTATGGAGGAATTACTATGAAGAAACGTATGATTTACCTGCTACTGGCAGCATGTATCCTTTGCACTGCTGTAGGATGCGGCAAAAAGAAACAGGAAGTACCGGAACCAGAACCGGTAGAGGAAGCAGAAGAGCCGGAACCGGAGCCAGAACCCGAACCTGAACCAGTGGTGGATACCCATGAAGGCATGGCAAAGAGTTACCTTACCGGAGAGTGGATTGATGAAGGACTGGCAAAGAAGAGGCCTGTGGCAATTATGATTGGCAATACCTCAGATGCTTTGCCGCAGTATGGAATTTCCACGGCAGATGTCATCTATGAAGTGCCGGTGGAAGGTTCCTATACCCGTCTGATGGCAATTTTCCAGGACTATAGTGGGCTGGAGAAGATTGGTTCTGTGCGCAGCTGCCGCCATTACTTTATTTACTTTGCAAGAGAATTTGATTCAATCTATGCACATTACGGACAGGCTGTCTATGCGGAGCCGATTCTCGCCCGCGAAGATGTACACAATCTTAGCGGTATGGATTCTTCGATTGAGTCCATCATGTTTTTCCGTGACCCGGAACGCAAGTCACCGCACAATGCATTTACCAGCGAGGAGGGCATCAATGCCGGAATTGAAAAGATGGGATACCGCACAGAACTTTCCGACACCTACCAGGGGCATTTCCAGTTTGCAGATGACGATGCACAGGTGCAGCTTACCGGAGAGGATGCGTTGGTGGTAAGCCCTGGATATTTCGTAAATAAGCCATGGTTTGTCTACAACAAAGATGATGGTCTTTATTACCGCTATGAATTTAAGGATAAGCATATTGACGGCGCGAACAGTGAGCAGCTTGCCGTGAAGAATATCCTTATCCAGTATTGCAGCTGGTCTTATAAAGATGAGAATGGTTATATGGATATAGATACGCTTTCCGGTGGAGAGGGCTATTATATTACGAACGGCAAAATGGAGAAAGTTACCTGGACCAAAGATAATGAGGACTGTCCGGCACGTTACTTTGATGAGAGCGGAAATGAGATTACCATCAATCAGGGCAAGACATGGGTATGTATCGCCCGCAATGATTACAAAGACCGTTTCGGCGTATATGCAACGGAAGAGGAATTATCAGAGGCAAGGGCAACAGAACAGTAGGAAGTTTTATTGAGGAATTTCAATGGGCAGAACAAGAAAACGTGAATCCAATTTCCTTGTGCAGGGCTCGATTTTGGCGGTAGCGTCTATTATCAGCCGTATCATAGGATTGCTTTATCGGATTCCTTTAAAATCCATTATCGGCGATATTGGAAATGACTATTATGGCACAGCGATGGAGATCTACAGCATTTTGTTGTTGATCTCCTCCTACAGTCTGCCGGTGGCAGTTTCTAAACTCGTATCGGCAAGGATGGCGAAAGGGCAGCGCAAAAATGCATATCGGATTTTCAAGGGAGCCCTTATCTTTGCATTGGTTTCCGGTACGGCAGCATGTCTTGTTGTATATTTTGGGGCTGGATTTATTACCACGTATATTGTAAATACACCCCTGAGTATTTTTGCGTTGAAAGTACTGGCTCCTACATTGCTGATTGTGGCGCTGCTTGGCGTTATCCGTGGGTTTTTCCAGGGAATGGGCACGATGATGCCCAGCGCCGTTTCCCAGCTGATAGAGCAGATTATCAACGCTGTGGTCAGTGTATGGGCTGCTTACATGCTGTTTCAATATGGTACGAAGATTGGAGCAGTTCTGGGAAATCCAGCCACCTATGCGGAAGCATATGGCGCGGCAGGCGGCACATTCGGAACAGGCGTAGGTGCGCTTGCCGCGCTGGTATTTACGATTGTGGTCTTCATCCTTTACCGCGTGAAATTTATTAAACGTGTAAAGAGTGATTACAGTGGCAAGACTGAAAGTTACGGCAGGGTTTTCAGTGTTCTCATTATGACCATCATGCCGGTGCTGTTAAGCACTACAATTTATAATATTACTTCTTTTTTGGATACCAGCGTATTCAAGCAGATTGCTGAATATCAGGGCTACAAAGCGTTAGATTACAGTAAAATGTGGGGGATTTATGTCGGGGAATATAAAGTACTGGTGAATGTACCGATTGCAATTGCCTCGGCAGTCGCAGCTTCCAGCGTCCCCAGCCTTTCGAGGACATTTACCTCGCAAGATATGCGGGAAGTGAGGCGTAAGGTGGGGTATTCCATCCGTTTTGTGATGGTAATAGCCATTCCCTGTGCGGTAGGCATGACAGTTCTGGCTTCCCCCATTCTGCAGCTGTTATTCCAGGACAACCGGGAAATGCCGGAGAAGATGATGCAGATTGGAGCCGTTTCCATTATATTTTACTCCTTGTCCACGCTGAGCAATGGCATTTTGCAAGGCGTCAACAGGATGAATGTCCCGGTTAAAAATGCAATCATTACCTTGGTATTACATATGGGCGTGCTGGTAGCCTTGATGTATGGGTTGGATTTAAACATTTATGCGGTGGTCTGGGCAAACACATTTTTCTCATTTCTGATGTGCGTGTTAAATGGAATGGCAATCCGCAAATATCTCCGTTACCGGCAGGAGATTCCCCGGACATTCATCATTCCGAGCATCTGTGCAGCGGCAATGGGCGGAGCGGTCTATGGCGTATATTATCTGTTAATGAAATTTTTGAACAGCAATGCTGTGGCAGTTTTCGTCTCTATCATAGTAGGAGTCTTTGTCTATGGCGTACTTTTGCTTTTGCTGCGCGGGCTGCGTGAGAAGGAACTGCGGAGTTTTCCCATGGGAAATGTGATTATTAAGATTGCAAAGAAATTGCATTTGATGTAAAATTTGTATAAAATGGCAAAAATAGCAGATACTACTAGGAGAACTGGCAGGTGGCGCAATGCGGCACGTGCCGATACCTTAAAGGAGTTTGCCATGAGAAAGACATGTAGTATCCGCTTATTATTCGTTGGAGTTATCCTGACGGCTGCCTTAAGTCTCTGCATAGGTTTTTGGATGGGAACCGCAAAGAACTGGAAAGCCTATGAACAGCGTATTGCTTTGCTTGAGCAGAACATTGAAAGATTATTGAGCAAACAGCGGCAGGCAGAAGCAGAGAAAGAAAAAGAAAACGCTGCCGAAAGCCTCAATGTCATTGAACCCTACGCATATGTGCTTTTGGCGGAGGATGGTTTTGTGGCGGTTTATCAGGCAGACCGCGAGACCTTATATGCTACGACGGGAATTTTGGTGGACAATCTGCCCGCTAATCTGCAGCAGGAAATCCGGGATGGAAAAATCATAGACAGCGAGGAACAGCTTTACAGTTTTTTGGAGAATTATTCCAGCTGAGAAATACAGGTACAATGCGAGAAGAAAATAATAACTTTTTTAAGCATGCGCTCTCTGATTTTGCCTATGATGTGGCGTGTGGCGCCCAAATCAGGCATCTGGCGGATTTGGGATATGCGGTTAGTCAGATTGTAAAGGAACTTGATGTTGCCGTATCGTATGAGAGTGTACAAAAGACGGTGACAGAACACTTACGCAAAACAGGCGTTTTGCTTTTGGGTAAACCAGGCAGTGAGAATTCTGTCAAAACAAAGTTTATAAGGGAATATGACAGTTACGGCAGGCCAAGTTTCCGGCAGGTTGCCGAAAAGGGGGCAGACGCAGCGGTAACTTCCTGGCAGGAGCGTATATACCAGTCCTCCCTGACAGGAGAATTCTTTCGTTTCCTGAACGATAAGACAACAGAAAATGGTGAGGACTGTTCCTATATTTCCTGTGATTTTGGGCTTGAAAAACAGAATATGCAGCAATCTCTAAGTGTGCTTGAACAGCAGCAGCGGGCATATATTGAAGGAATTTTATGGCATAAATCACGGATGTACCATCAGCTTACACCTTCCATAAGGGTATTGATGTCACGGTTGTATGATTGTGGCTGCTATGAAGGAGAATGCTATTTTATGAGGACCAGGGAACATGTGATTCTTCCACGCCGTTCTTGAGTCTTGTATCGTGTTTTGTTATTATTTGACATAAGGATTTGATTATTTATGGACAGACAATTTGATATTATCATAGTAGGGGCAGGCGCTTCCGGGCTCACAGCGGGGATTTTCGCTGCAAGGAGGGGGGCGCATGTGCTGATTTTAGAACATATGGACAGAGCCGGCAAGAAAATTCTGGCAACCGGAAATGGAAAATGTAATTTCACCAACGAGAAGCAGGGAATTGCTTATTATCATGGCAAGAACCCTGCCTTTGTATTGCCCGCGCTCCGCCAGTTCGGCTTACAGGAGACGCTGCAGTTTTTTGAAGAACTGGGGGTTTACCCTAAGAAAAAGCGGGATGGTTATTATTATCCGGCGAGCGGACAGGCAGTGTCAGTGGTGGAAACGTTGCTGATGGAATGCAGACGGCTGGATGTCAGGATAGCTTATAATATCGGTATCCGTGAGATTGTAAAAGAGAACGAGCAGTATTCTTTCCATACAAAACAGGGAATTTTTAAGAGCAGATGCTGTATCATTGCCACTGGTGGAAAAGCTGCCAAAAAAACAGGGAGCGATGGCAGCGGAAATCTATATATTGAGAAGTTCGGACATAAATTGACAGATATTGTGCCGTCTCTGGTTCAATTGCAAGGAAAACAGTCGTTTTTAAAAGAAATTGCAGGAATTCGTGCAGATGGGAAGATTCAGGTTTACATAGATGGGGAAAAGATAGCAGAAGATATGGGAGAATTGCAGCTGACCGCATTTGGGGTATCCGGCATTCCCACATTTCAGGTCAGCCGCTATGCTTCCCTTGCCCTGCTGCATGGAAAAAAAGTGTTTACTACCTTGAATTTTCTGCCGGGTTTGACCAGGGAGGAAGCACAAGAATTGTTAGAAAGGCGCTTCTGCCGCTATGGCGGAGGGAAAAATGCGGACCAGGCGCTAACTGGGCTTTTTCCCGATAAGCTGAACAAGGTGCTCTTAAAGGAAGCGCATATACCGCCACATAAACCGGCGGTACATTGCACAGTACAAGAATTGGGTGGTCTGGCAGACAAGGCGCAGTGTTTACGCATAGATATCACAGGTACGAAAGGGTTTGACAATGCCCAGGTCAGCGCGGGTGGCGTAGACACAGATGAGGTCAATCCCACGACAATGGAATCCCGGCTGGTGCCAGGTCTTTATTTTTGCGGGGAAGTGCTGGATGTGGATGGGATGTGCGGCGGTTATAATTTGCAGTGGGCTTGGTGCAGCGGCCATATTGCCGGAGTATCAGCGGCTTCGGTCTGTGAGACAGTTTGATGTCAGGAGGTGCTTATGATAAGGATTCAGCAGCTTAAGCTGCCAGTTACACATACCAGGGAACAATTGATAAAAAAAATAGCGAAGACATTAAGGATTCGGCAGGAAGCAGTCATTTCCTATACGGTTTGCAAGCAGTCCATTGATGCCCGCAAGAAAAGTGAGGTAGCTTTTGTCTATACGGTAGACGTCAGCGTCAGAAATGAAGCCGACATCCTGCGGCGGGCAAAAGGGAGTCATATTTTACAGGCAAAAAACGTGCAGTACCAGTTTCCTGAGGGCGGGGAAAATATATTGAAGCATCCGCCGGTCATTATCGGCAGCGGCCCTGCGGGATTGTTTTGTGCTTATCTGCTTGCCGAGCATGGTTTTTGTCCCTTAATTCTTGAACGCGGAAAACCTGTTAAGGAGCGCACCAGAGAGGTGGAGAAATTTTGGCAGCAAAATATCTTAAATCCTCATACAAATGTACAATTTGGCGAGGGCGGCGCCGGCACATTCTCCGATGGGAAACTGAATACGCTCGTGAAGGATGTCAAAGGCAGAAATAAAAAAGTACTGGACATTTTTATCCGCCATGGTGCGCCGGAATCCATCTCCTATCAGGCGAAACCTCATATTGGGACGGATATCCTGCGGACAGTGATTCAGAATATGCGCAAACAGATAGAATCATGGGGAGGTTCCTATCTGTTTGATACCTGTGTGACAGATTTGGAAATATCTCATGGAAGCCTCCAGAAAGTGGTGTGCCAAAACCAAGTGACAGGGGAAATCCATAACATAGAGACGGAACTGGCGGTACTTGCCGTGGGGCATAGTGCGAGGGATACTTTCACCATGCTCGAGAACCGGGGATTTCAGATGGAGGCAAAATCCTTTGCCGTAGGGCTGCGTGTGGAGCATCCGCAAGCGATGATCAGCGAGGTGCAATATGGGAAGGAGGCAGCGGAAATTTTGGCTGCTGCTCCCTATAAAGTAACGGCAAACCTGGAAAATGGGCGCGGCGTCTATTCTTTCTGCATGTGTCCGGGCGGCTATGTGGTCAATGCCTCTTCTGAGGAGGGGCAGATTGCCACGAATGGCATGAGCTATAGCGCAAGAGATGGCAAAAATGCCAACAGCGCCATCATTGTCACAGTGACGCCGGATGATTTTGGGGGAGATGGACCGCTCGCTGGCATACAATTCCAGCGTAGGCTGGAGAAAAAAGCTTATGAGCTGGGAAAAGGTAAAATCCCCCAGCAGCTTTTTGGCGACTTTGAGCGTAAAAAGTTATCGGATAGTTATGGCAGCTTTGCATCTGAGGTAAAAGGTTTACACGAGTTTGGCGCACTGCATGAACTATTCCCAGAGGAAGTCAGGGAGTCCTTTTGTCTGGGTATGCATAAGTTCGCACATTATATCCCTGAGTTCGACCGTGAAGATGCGATATTATCCGGGGTGGAAAGCCGGACATCTTCGCCGGTGCGGATTACCAGAAATGAAGAATTTGAGAGCAATCGAAAAGGGGTCTATCCTTGTGGGGAGGGCGCCGGATATGCCGGAGGAATTATGTCTGCGGCTATGGATGGCATGAAAATTGCGGAGACGATTGCACAAAAATACAAAGGAGGGGATTCATTGTGGCAGAGATGACGCCAATGATGCTGAAATATTTGGAGACGAAGAAAGAGTACCCGGACTGCATTTTATTTTACCGTTTGGGGGACTTCTATGAAATGTTTTTTGAGGATGCCCTGACTGCATCCAAGGAACTGGAAATTACCCTGACGGGGAAAAACTGTGGGTTAGAGGAGCGCGCCCCTATGTGCGGCGTACCCTTCCATGCAGTGGAGAATTATCTGAATAAGCTGGTGGGAAAGGGCTATAAAGTAGCAATCTGCGAGCAGGTGGAAGACCCAAAGATGGCAAAGGGCTTAGTCAAACGGGAAGTCGTGCGCATTGTGACCCCCGGGACAAACCTGGATACACAGGCTTTGGATGAGACGAAGAACAATTATATTATGTGTATCGTCTATATTGCCGACCGTTATGGCGTCTCCATTGCCGATGTCACGACCGGGGATTATTATGTGACCGAATTAGACACGGAACGCAAGCTTTTGGATGAAATACATAAATTTACGCCTTCAGAGATTATCTGCAATGAGGCTTTCTATATGACTGGCATGGATTTTGAAGATTTGAAGCACAGGCTGAATATCGCGATTTATTCGCTGGAAAGCTGGTATTTCAGTGATGAGACAGCCAAAGGTACGCTGCTTAGCCATTTTAAGGTTGCTGATATCCAGGGATTAGGGCTTGAAGATTACGAATCTGGAACGGTTGCGGCAGGTGCGCTGCTGAAATATCTGTATGAGACCCAGAAGAATAATCTGGCAAACATGACTTCTCTGCAGCTGTACAGTACCGGAAAATACATGATTATCGACAGTTCCACACGCCGCAACCTGGAACTGGTGGAGACGCTGCGGGAAAAGCAGAAAAGAGGGTCCTTGCTGTGGGTATTGGACAAGACGAAAACAGCAATGGGCGCAAGACTGCTCCGCAGTTTCGTGGAGCAGCCTCTGATTGATAAGGCAGAGATTGAGCGGCGTCTGGATGCCATAGAATCATTGAAAGAAAATGCAATGGAGAGGGAAGAGATTCGCGAGTATCTGAACCCTATCTATGATTTGGAGCGGCTGATTGGCAGGGTGACCTACCAGACGGCAAATCCCAGGGATCTGATTGCTTTCAAATCTTCCCTGCAAATGCTTCCGTTCCTGAAAACGCTGCTTGGCGACTTCAAAGTATCCCTGCTGGAAGAAATTCAGGCAGACCTGGACACTCTGGAAGATATTTTTACGCTCATTGAAGCCTCCATTGCGGAGGAGCCGCCTGTTTCCATCCGGGATGGCGGAATCCTCAAAGAAGGCTACGACGAGGAGATAGATAAGCTGCGCCATGCGAAGACAGAGGGCAAAGGCTGGCTAATGGAACTGGAGGCAAAGGAACGTGAGCGCACAGGCATCAAGAATCTGCGTATCAAATACAACAAAGTATTCGGTTACTATCTGGAAGTAACAAATTCTTACCGCGATATGGTCCCGGATGATTACATCCGCAAGCAGACATTGACCAATGCCGAACGTTACATTACCGCGGACTTAAAGGAATTGGAAGATATCATCCTGGGCGCTGAGGATAAGCTGGTAGCGCTGGAATACGAAATTTTTCAGGATATCCGCAACAAGATTGCCGGGGAGGTGCTGCGCATACAGAAGACGGCAAAGGCGGTGGCGGGTATTGACGTGCTGTCTGCCCTTGCACTCGTGGCAGAGCATGGCAATTACTGCCGTCCTTCCATCAACGAAAAAGGCGTTATCGACATTAGAAATGGACGCCATCCGGTGGTAGAGAAAATGATAAACAACGATATGTTCATTGCCAACGACACTTATCTGGACAATAAGAAACAGCGGATTTCCATTATCACCGGACCGAACATGGCGGGGAAATCCACGTATATGCGCCAGACTGCGCTGATTGTGCTGATGGCGCAGATTGGCAGCTTTGTACCGGCAGAGAGCGCCAAAATAGGCATTGTAGACCGCATTTTCACAAGAGTCGGGGCTTCCGATGATTTGGCAAGCGGCCAGAGTACCTTTATGGTGGAGATGACGGAGGTTGCCAATATTTTAAGGAACGCCACAAGCAACAGCTTGTTGGTACTTGACGAAATCGGGCGCGGCACGAGCACGTTTGATGGACTGAGCATTGCCTGGGCAGTCGTGGAACATATCAGCAATCCCAAATTGCTGGGAGCAAAGACTTTGTTTGCCACCCACTACCATGAACTTACAGAATTAGAAGGGAAACTTGATAATGTGAATAATTACTGCATTGCCGTTAAGGAAAAAGGAGACGACATTGTATTTTTGCGCAAGATTGTCCCTGGCGGCGCCGATAAGAGTTACGGTATCCAGGTGGCAAAAATTGCAGGTGTGCCGGACTCCGTGATTGCGCGTGCCAAAGTGATTGCCGAAGAACTTTCGGCGCATGATATTGCGGAATTTACCGGAAGGATTGCGGTTGAAGGGACGCCGTCCAAGAAAAAAAGCAAGAAACTCGATGAAGTGGATTTGACGCAGATGTCATTATTTGATACAGTAAAAGATGATGACATCATCCAAGAACTGCAGGAGTTGGATTTGAGCAATTTAACCCCAATCGATGCCTTGAATAAATTATACCAGTTGCAGAATAAGATTAAAAACCGCTGGTAGGTTTACATAAAAATATTATGTTAACTTATCATTGCCTATGAAAGGAGAGTGCCAGATGTCCTTAACACATGCCAGATTTAAAACAGAAGAAAAAGATTACACAGAAGATGATTACTACAGCATTCCAGAAAATATACGTGCGGAATTGATAAAAGGAAAGATTTATTACCTGGCATCACCGAGCAGAATCCATCAAGAAGTTTTGTCATTCCTTCATGCTACAATCTATGCTTATATTAAGGAAAAAAAAGGGAATTGTAAAGTTTATCCTGCCCCATTTGCCGTAAAACTCTTCAATGACAGAAAGACCATTGTGGAGCCGGACATCAGTGTTATCTGCGACCCCGATAAGCTTACGGACAAAGGGTGCAGCGGCGCGCCGGACTGGATTATTGAGATTATTTCGCCGGGCAATCCCGGAAATGATTACGTCCGCAAGCTGAATCTGTATGCAGATGCAGGAGTGCGGGAGTATTGGATTGCAGACCCCAATGGCAAGACCGTGTCTGTCTATAATTTAGAATCAGGAACATTCCGTGCCGTAGAATATTCTTTTGAAGATGAAATAAAAGTAATGATATACGAAGACTTATCAATTACATTGAGGGAATTTGCAGAAAACAGTCAGAGATAATGGAACTTTGGGGTTCTGTGTTTTGTAATTCCGTCTGATATGAGGGTACAAAGCCGGCTTCTATTTCCAATAGGAAAGAAATGTTGGAAGAATTAAAGCTG
>CANOFO010000079.1 GCA_947565305.1 uncultured Lachnospiraceae bacterium
GTGGTAGCCCCCACAGGTTCAGGAAAGACAAGGACACTGGCGGATGTGGCGAAAAAAGTGGTGAAACAGGATAAGGACTGCAAGGTGTATATAGCGTTGCCGACAGTAGACACAACACAGCAGACGAGGTACATATATTGAAAAAAGCCGTTGGGAATTGCAGGAAATTTCTTTGCCAGAAGTTTCCTGCGTTAGGAAGTTCATACCATATAGTTGTGCCTGTTATGACAAAAAAACACAATATCATGTAAAAATTACGTTGAAATTACAAAAAATACTTGCAATATAATGTCGATTGCGATAATCTATAATAAGATTAGATTGTAATGTGGAAAAAGGGATAATGTGAGAAACGGAAGGAGCAATGTTATGTTAACCAGTGGGATTTATGATTACATTGACGTGCTAAATAAGGGAGCAGATGCGGCATGGCTGCGTGAGACTGCTATCAGTAACAATATTGCCAATGGGGACACGCCGGGGTATAAACGGCAGGATGTGGATTTCGAGGGAATCCTGGAGCAGGAATTGGGGAGAAGTAAGTACGTTTCGCTTGACGATAAGGTGAAAGATATGCATATGGATCATCTGAATGCCTCGATTTATACAGATTCGGCGAATTATTCCTACCGTTTGGACAAGAACAATGTAGACCCCGAGCAGGAACAGGCAGAACTTGCATCGACCAGGATTAAGTATAATGGCCTGATTGACAGCATGACGAAAGAATTTGCCAGAATTAAGAGTGTGATTAAGTAGGTACGCCGTTGGATGGCAACAGAGACAAGGACGCCAGATAAGGCGAAAGATAATGGAGGTAACGGAGATGTCATTGTTTCAGTCGTTTAATATTAATACGTCCGGCTTGACTGCGCAGCGGTTCCGCATGGATGTGATTTCTGAGAATGTTGCAAATGTAACTACCACCAGAACAGAAGACGGAACTCCTTATACGAGGAAAATCGTAACTTTTGAGGAGAAGAGCACAACGCCTTTCAGCAGGGTTTTGGAGGACACCAGGGAAGCTTTTCTGGGGAACGGTGTAAAGGTAAGCCGGGTATCTGAGGATACGGAGAGCGATTATATCATGAAGTATGAGCCCTCCCACCCGGATGCGGATGAGAATGGATATGTGTCTTATCCAAATGTGAATATTATTACCGAAATGACAAATATGATTGATGCCAGCCGCGCTTATGAAGCGAACCTTACGGCATTTGAGACCAGCAAGGCCATTGCTTTAAAGGGATTGGAGCTTGGCAAATAGAGTACAGGGAGGCTTTTTAAATGGATATTTCAGCGTTAAATAATGTAGTTCCGAGTTATCTTAGCAATGTTGCAGATGCAGCCCGGCAGGTTGGCACGCAGGAGAAAGGATTTGACAGCGTCCTGCAGTCCATGATGAATATGATAAATGAAACAAATTATACGCAGAACAAGGCAGAGGAAGCGGAGATGCAGTTTGAACTTGGTTATGCAACCAATACGCATGACCTGAATGCAATTCAGGAGAAAGCTACGATAGCGCTGAATTATACTATTGCTGTCAGGGACAGGATGTTGGAAGCATACAAAGAGATAATGAATATGCAGGTTTAATTTTTGGCGGAGATTGAATTTTGGTAGGAGATGCATATGCAGGAGAGATTAAGAAATATACCCAAACAATTATTGGAATGGTGGAATAAATTTTCAGTAAAGCAAAAGACATTGATGGCAAGCATATCCCTGGCAGTTATAATAGCACTGGTGATTGTTGCCAAGGTGCTGACAACCCCCACGATGGTATCGATCAGAACTTGTGAAGACACCAAAGAAGCCGGTGAGGTCAAACAGCTTCTGGATGGGGAAAACATTGATTATGAAGTTTCCAGTGATGGACTGAGTTTTTCCGTTAAGGCGCAGGATGAGGCCAATGCGGCAATCCTTCTTGGACAGAATGGAATCCCTGCCACCGGCTATGACATTAACAGTGTGTTTGAGGGAGGATTCAGCAATACAGAATCCGATAAGACTAAGAAATACCAACTCTATCTGGAAGACAGGCTGGCACAGCAGCTGAAGATGCTTGATACGGTAGACGATGCATGGGTAAAGCTCAGTATGCCATTGGATGACGGCACAGTACTGGCATTGGAGGAAGATACATATGCGGCAGTTACGCTCTCCCTCTCAGAGGATATGGATGAGGAGCAGGCAAGCGCGCTGGCAAAATGGATTGCCACGGCAGTGGGCAATGATGGTACGGATGATATCTCTATTATAGATACGGATAGCAATGTGCTGTTTGTAGGCGGAGACAGTTCAACCGCGGTGGGAGCGGCGAGCGGACAACTTTCCTATAAGACGAAAGCGGAGAACATGGTCAAAAGCCAGGTCAAGGAAGTGGTCTTAGGTACAGGCGTATATGACAGTGCATCCGTGGGTCTGAATCTGGAGATGAACTTTGATGAGACAGAGGAAACGGACAACAATTACTATACACCAGAAGGAACAGATCGCGGTCCGGTGTCAAGCGAGAGCATCTATGAGAAAGAGGCTACTGGCGGAGAGGGCGGCGTTCCAGGGACAGACACCAACAATGGCGATGACACCACGTATGTGCTGCAGGATGGAGCAATCAGCAGTGAGACTATCTCCGATATAGACAGACAGTACAATACCAGTCAGAAGGTTATTACGAGAAAAAGCGGACCTGGAAATGTTGATAAGGAGAATTCATCTATAACGGTGGTGGCAAACCAGAACCGTTATTATAGTGAGGCGGCGCTGCGTGCCAGTGGTGAACTGGATAATATGACGTTTGATGAGTTTGTGGCTGCCAACCGTGATAAAGTTAAGCTTGACGTTGATCAGGATTTTGTACAGATGGTGGCGAAAGCGACTGGATTCCCAGAGGAAAATATTGTGATTGTGGCATATGAAGTTCCGTTTTTTGAATACGATGGCAACGGGGGCTTCAACTTCGTGGATTACCTTCCAATTGTTATCGCAGTCATTATCATGCTGATGCTAGGTTATGTTGTATTCCGCAGCACAAGAAAAGAGCAGGTACTGGTGGAGGAAGAACCGGAACTTTCCGTGGAATCCCTGCTGGCATCCACTAAGGAAGCAGAAGATTCGCTGGAGGACATCGGATTTTCCGAGAAGTCTGAGACACGTGTCCTGATAGAGAAATTTGTAGATGAAAATCCAGAGGCGGTGGCATCGCTGCTTAGAAACTGGTTAAACGAGGAGTGGAACTAAGATGGCAAGCTCAGAAGAGTATACAGGCGTTCAGAAAGCGGCGATATTGCTGATTGCATTAGGACCGGAGAAATCTGCCTCAATTTTTAAACATTTGAAAGAAGAAGAAATTGAAGAACTGACTTTGGAAATTGCCAATACCAGGAGTATTTCTCCGCAGACGAAGGAGGATGTGCTCAACGAATTCTATCAGGTCTGTCTGGCTCAGCAATATATTGCCGAGGGTGGTATTGGTTATGCGAAGGAGTTGCTGGAAAAAGCATTGGGAGAGGAAAAGGCGCAGGGTGTTATTTCCAAGCTGACAGCTTCCTTGCAGGTACGTCCTTTCGAGTTTGTGCGTAAGACGGATCCATCCCAGCTGCTTAACTTTATCCAGGATGAACATCCGCAGACAATTGCTATGATTTTGTCGTATCTGTCTGCGGGACAGGCAGCGGTGATTATCGGTTCGCTGGTACCGGAGAAACAGGCAGATGTGGCTAAGCGTATCGCTATGATGGACAGAACCTCACCGGATGTGATAAAGGAAGTGGAACGAGTATTGGAACGCAAACTTTCTGCTTTGGTAAATCAGGATTATACAATTGTCGGCGGTGTCGATGCAATCGTAAATATCTTGAATACCGTAGACCGTGGAACAGAGAAACATATTATGGAAACTCTCGAAATTGAAGAACCCGAATTGGCAGATGAGATCCGTAAGAAGATGTTCGTATTCGAGGACATCCTGCTTCTGGACGACCGTGCAATTCAGCGTGTGCTGCGTGATGTTGACAACAATGACCTGGGCGTTGCGCTGAAAGCGGCGAATGAAGATGTGCAGAATGTAATCTTCAAGAATATGTCCAAACGTCTTGCTACTATGATTAAGGAAGACATGGAATATATGGGACCTGTACGAATGAAAGATGTAGAAGAAGCCCAGCAGAAGATTGTTGGTATTATCCGTAAGCTGGAGGATTCTGCAGAGATTGTAATTTCCCGTGGCGGAGGTGATGAGATCGTTGTCTAATTTGTACAAGCAGAGGTATGTGTTTTCCGACAGCTTTTCAAAACGGGTAATTAATTCCAATCCCAAGATAAATGAGCGGTTGGAGGAGTTACAGCGGGAAGAAAGGATGAAAGCCCAGATTCCCGACCCTCAGGGTGTGGCAGATGGTTTTATGTTGGGACTGAATGCGGAAGCAGTGGATGCAATCCCCAAAGAGCCGGAGCCAGTGATTTCACCGGAAGAAATTCGTAGGATGGCGCAAGAGGAAGCCGATGATTTACTGACGGATGCCAGGAGCCAGGCGGAAGCCATTCTGGCAGATGCCAGGAGCCAGGCGGAAGCCATTCGCGAAGAGGCAAGAAATACAGGGTTTGAAGAGGGGCATCAGGAGGGGACAGCCAAAGCGGATGCAGAGTTGGCAGAACTGCGCAGCCAGATGGAAGAGGAGCAGCGTCAGTTAGAAGAGGATTATCGGCAGAAAGTCCGGGAACTGGAACCATATTTGGTGGAGGTGGTTTCGGATGTGTTTGAAAAGGTATTCCATGTACATTTTGATGATAAAAAAGATGTTTTAATCTATTTAATAGAAAAAGTTATTTTAAATGCAGAGGGAATCAAGGATTTTCAGGTTAGGGTGAGCCGTGCAGATTATGATTTTGTGGAAGGGCAGAAAGAAGCGATTTCCAAGGAAGTCGGTGCATCTATACAGGTGGAAGTATTGGCGGATGCATCTCTGCAGGAGCATCAATGCATGATAGAGACGGATTCCGGTGTGTTTGAGTGTGGGATAGATGTTCAGCTGGATAACCTGCTGGGAACATTGAAGTCATTAAGTTTGTGAGGGAAATAATGTGACATATGATTTGGATAAGTATCGCCAGTTAGCAGACGGAAATTATTATAGACATTTGGGAAAAGTGGTAAAAATAGTAGGACTTACGATAGAATCTGTGGGACCCAATGCCAAACTCAGTGACTTGTGCCGGATTATTATTGATAAGGATAAGGACATTTATATTATGGCAGAAGTGGTAGGCTTCCGGGATAAGAGACTGCTTCTCATGCCATATGAAAGTGTGGAAGGCTTAGGAGTAGGATGTATCGTAGAGAATACGGGACATCCTTTGTCTGTCTCTGTGGGAGATGAGATGCTTGGACATACCTTAGATGGTATGGGGCGGCCTACAGATGTGGAATCACTGACATTGCGGGAAGAGTATCCTGTGGATGCCCCGCCCCCTGACCCGATGGAGAGGGTAATTATTGATGAAGTGCTTCCTTTGGGCGTGAAAGCGGTAGATGGATTGATTACTGTAGGCAAAGGGCAGAGGATTGGCATATTTGCCGGTTCTGGTGTAGGTAAGAGTACATTGCTCGGTATGTTTGCCAGAAATACCCGGGCAGATATCAATGTCATTGCCCTGATTGGCGAGCGCGGCAGGGAGGTCCGGGAATTTATTGAGCGGGACATGGGAGAGGAAGGAATGCGCCGTTCTGTGGTGATTGTTGCAACTTCCGACCGCCCGGCTCTGCTCAGGCGTAATGCAGCTAAGACTGCTACGGCGATTGCAGAATATTTCCGTGACCAGGGAAAAGATGTGCTTCTGATGATGGATTCCCTGACACGTTTTTCTATGGCGCAGCGAGAGATTGGGCTTGCCTCCGGCGAGCCTCCGGTGACCAGGGGTTACCCTCCGAGCGTGTATTCTGAGATGCCTAAGCTCCTGGAACGTGCCGGCAATTCAGACAAAGGTTCCATCACCGGGCTTTATACGGTGCTGGTAGATGGAGATGATTTTAACGAACCGATTACCGATACGGCAAGAAGTATTCTTGATGGGCATATCATGCTGGACCGTAAGCTGGCACATAAGAATCACTATCCGGCAATCGATGTGCTGCAGAGCATCTCCCGTGTTATGAGTTCCATAGCGGGCGCAGAGCACAAGGCAACGGCGGGGAAGCTGAAAAATGTACTGGCAACGTATCAGGAAGCAGAAGATTTGATAAATATCGGTGCATATAAGAAAGGCTCTAATAATAATATTGATTATGCCATTGAGAAAATTGACAGTGTTAATGAATTCCTCCTGCAGGAGACGCATGATAAGTTTTCTTTTGAAGAGATACTGGATATGATGGAGCAGATATTCCTGGCATAATATGGTCAAAGTAGGTTGAAGAGAGTATGGCAAAATTCCTGTACAGGATGCAGAACATCCTGGATATAAAATATAAGCTGGAAACACAGGCAAAGACAGAGTTTTCCCTGGCAGCCGCGGCTTTGCGGAGGGAAGAGGAGAAACTTGAGCATCTGCGGCAGAGAAAACGTGCCTATGAGATGAAGGTGCGGGAACTGTCAAGCGGCAAGCTGGATTTTCTGGAAATCCGCATCAACCGGACGGCGATTGAGAGCATGAAAGAGGCAATCAAGAACCAAATTCTTGCCGTCCATGTAGCGGAGCGCAACTTGGAGAATGCTAGGGTGCATCTGCAGGAAGTCATGACAGAGCGCAAGACGCATGAGATTTTAAAAGATAAAGCTTTTGAGGAATTTAAGAAAGAGATAGAAAAAGAAGAGAGTAAAGTGGTGGATGAACTTGTAAGTTTTACCCACAACCATGCACAAGAAGGATAGGCGGTGATACATATGGCAGAGCAGGCATTAAATCAGGAAGAGACAGAGGTTTTAGATAAAAAAGCACAGAAAAAAGCAGAAAAAGCGAGAAAAAAGGAAGAAAAGAAGAATAGGAAGCAGATGGAGGCGGAAGCTCCGCAGGAGGAGGAAGAAAGCGGAAGCAAGGCTGCCGTCATTATAGCGACCATCATCTTCATTGTAATCTGGCTGGCAATTCTTGCATTGGTTATCAAGATGGACATCGGAGGATTCGGTTCTACAGTGCTTCAGCCAATATTGAAAGATGTCCCCTATGTCAATAAAATCCTGCCGGAAACGGTACAGGAGGAAGAGCCGGTGGATGCGCAGTACCCATATACTACATTGAGCGAAGCGATTGACCGTATCAAGGAACTGGAAGTGGAAGTATCCAATGCCAAGTCCCAGACACAGGGCAATTCAGACTATGTGGCACAGTTGGAAGCGGAAGTGGAGCGGCTCAAAGGTTTTGAGAGCGCCCAGTCCGAATTTGAACAGCAGAAAACAGAGTTTTACAAAGAGGTTGTGTTTAACGAGAATGCACCCGATATATCTGAATATAGAGCATATTATGAGAGCATAGACCCTGCAAATGCGGAAGTGTTGTATAAACAGGTTGTCCAGCAGCAGGAAGCCGATGCGCAGATTGAGGAATACGCCAATACTTATGCTTCTATGAAACCGAAACAGGCGGCAGCCCTTATGGAGCAAATGACAGACAACTTACAATTGGTGGCAAAAATATTAGGCAATATGGATACCGATGCGAGGGCGAAGATATTGGATGCCATGGATTCCGAGGTGGCAGCAAGGATTACCAAAATTATGGAGCCCTGACACCTAAGGAAACGCTGATTACATCAGTATTTCTTTGGATTGGCAAAGTGCTAGTTATAGCAGTATTTATGCTTATAAGATTCCTTTAGGGATTTTATAATAAAAAATTTAAGAAAGGAGGACGTAGATGACGGCCAGTAAAGTAACGCAGATAATGACGATGCTGAAAAGCCCTGAAATGTCAGGTATGCCTAAGCAGTCCCAGGAGGCAGGTTCTGTATTTGGCATGTTCCTCGGTCAGGGGGCAGGCAATGGGAAACAGGATTTGTTTTCAGCAGAAAGCATGAGCCAGCCTGTCCGTGGTGACAGCGTGAACCAAACGGCTTTTGAGAGGGAATCTGCCAAATCAGGTTACCGTGAGAATTCGATTTCCCACAATGAGCCGCAAGATATCCAGAGTAAGCTTCCCCAGGATGCCACAGAGAAAATGCAGGCTTTTGACAAACAGGTCAAGGAAGTGATTGCTGAGAAGCTGGGGATTTCTGAAGAAGAGGTTACACAGCAGATGGAGGCAATGGGCCTTACCGTTATGGATTTGCTGGATTCTTCCAAACTGGCAAGCCTGGTGATGGAACTGACAGGGAGCGAAGACATTGGCGGCTTGCTGTTTGATGGAAATTTTCAGCAGCTGCTTTCCCAGATTGGCGATTTGTCGCAGGAACTTGCCGAACAGTTAAATCTGACACCGGAGGAGATGAACCAGGTTACCGAGGAATTGAAGCTTATGGTATCCGACAATCCACAGGGAGCTGCGGCAAAGAATGAAGGACAGCTATTGCAGGATATGGAGGCTGTTTCTCAGGATGTGCAGGAAGCCCCGGCAGAACAGGTAAAAGAAGCTGACAATGCCCAGAGTACTGCTGCGACAGTTCAGGCAAAGCCGCAGGATTCCGCAGATGACGTGGATGTGCAGAACCAGGCATTGAGAGGAAATACAGGGCAGGAAGAAACTGAGGCTGCAGTGACTACTCAGGCACAGGAGGGCACACAGGAACAGGCTGAAGAAGAGAATTCCCAGACAGCAGAAAAAACTTCTGATTTGTTTAAGGAAACAGCTGGGGAGGACAAAGCTGAGAATAAGCAGACACATGTGACTTATCAGACAACGACCCAGACAGTCGGCCAGGGGCAGACCGTAGAGGTGACCCAGACAGTTGTGCAGACCAGGGTGGATGTGGAAGATATCCTCCGTCAGGTGAGCCAAATGACAAGGGTATTTGTCAGCCAGGCAGAATCTTCTGTTGAGATGCAGCTTAACCCGGCAAATCTTGGCAAAATTTATTTGCAGGTGGTCTCCAGGGAAGGTGTTATAACAGCTCAGATTGCAGCCCAGAATGAGGCGGTGAAGGAGGCTTTGGAAAGCCAGGTTGCCGTGCTCAAGGAGAATATGAATCAGCAGGGCATGAAAGTGGAAGCAATCGAGGTAACTATTGCCAGCCATGAATTTGAGCGTAATCTGGAAGAAAACCAGCAGAATGCAGCCAGACAGCAGCAGGAAGAAGAGGCGGCTAAGAATTCCAGAAGGAATCTGAATATGAACAGTCTGGATGAACTTGAAGGCGTGATGTCAGAAGAAGAGAGCCTTGCAGCAAAGATGATGGCAGAACAGGGCAACAGTATGGATGTCACAGCTTAACCAGTATGATATGAAAGGAGAACAGTATGTCAGTTGTAGTGCCAGTGAAAGATGGTAAAATTGTAGAAAATACCGCTTCCCAAGATTCCCTGGCAACAGACAGGAAATCGGGCAGCAGTATGGATAAAGAAGCGTTTTTGCAGCTTCTGGTAGCGCAGATGAAGTATCAGGACCCATTGGAGCCTACTTCCAATACCGAATATATCTCACAGCTTGCAACGTTCTCGTCCTTGGAAGAGATGCAGAATCTCAACGCAACCATGACAACGCAGCAGGCAACCAATCTGGTGGGCAAGACAGTAATCATGAATGTGACGAGTTCCACGGGGGCAACCAATGTGGTACAGGGTAAAGTGGATTTTGTTGTAAAACAGAACAATAAGGTATATTTATCTATTGACGATGAACTTTATAACATTGATGACCTTGATAAGGTGGTAGATGATGAATATCTGGAAGCGCTTGAAATGGCAGAAGATTTTGCGAAAGTTATCGATGAGCTTCCGAATGTGAAGAATCTGCGGCTTGATGATAAAGATAAACTAGAAACGGTGCGTAAAGCATATAACACCCTGACTACCTATCAGCAGGAAATGATTGCCAAGTATTGTCCGGAAGCTTTGACGAAGCTGCAGGAGTTGATTGCGAAGATGAAAGAGATGACGGACGCAGCAGGGACGGACACTGATGACAAGACAGACGGCGATGACAAAGTAGACGGCGATGATAAAGTAGATGGTGATAACAAGGATGGTACCTCTACAGACAGTAAGTAAGAGGAAAGCAGGGAAGCTTAGGAGGAGAGAGACATTATGAATAAAATTTCAAATCAATTCTCTTCTATTGAACAGATTACAGACCAGTATCTCAAAAAGGGCAGTGTGGAATCGGCACAAAGTTCGCCGGAAGTGTCTTTTGAGGATATTTTAAAACACAGGCAGTCTGTGCATGATAGTTCTGCGCTCAAGTTTTCCAAACATGCTTCCATGCGGCTGCAGAGCAGGAATATAGAACTTTCCAGCGAGCAGCAGGAGCGTTTAGAGACAGGGGCAGAGAAAGCAGAAGCGAAGGGAATGAGAGAATCCCTTGTAATCGTCGATTCCTATTCATTTATAGTCAATGTACCGAATAAGACGGTAGTGACAGCAATGGATCAGGCAGAATCGGCAGAAAATGTATATACCAACATAGACGGAGCCGTAATTATATAGCTGGACCGAAAGGAAGCTACAGGTTCCTGAATGACAGAGGGGACCATACGGCAAAAGAATCAGGAGGTCAATTAATTATGATGAGAGCATTGTATTCTGGCGTGTCAGGACTGAAGACACACCAGACAAAAATGGATGTTATAGGTAATAACATCGCTAACGTAAACACAGTTGCATTTAAATCTTCAAGTACCGCATTCAGCGACCTTATGTACCAGACAGTATCGGGTTCTTCCGGCGCTACCCAGACAAGGGGCGGTGTCAATGCGAAGCAGATTGGTCTTGGTGTTACTACAGGTTCCACTTCCGTAAACATCACATCGCCAGGGTCAACCCAGACTACCGGTGACGGATGGGATCTGAGGATTACCGGCGACAGTTTCTTTATTGTCAATAACGGAAGCCAGAACTTATTTACAAAATCAGGTGCATTTACTATTGACGGTTCCGGTAAGCTTGTCACAAAGGCAACCGGTTACACGGTTATGGGATGGCAGGTGGATCCCACCACGCAGACTATCCGTAAGGACACCGTCTCTCCGTTAGTTGTTATGCAGGAATCAAACATGACGTCTCCGCCTGAGGCAACTACAGAGGCAACCTGTTCCGGCATCCTTGATAAGTACTGCAAACAGGTGAATACCGATGACGGATATATGATGAGCCTTAATTTCTACGATGCACTGGGTTACAGCTATACGGCTAAGTTTGCAGTTAAGACGGCAAATCAGGATACCCTGACCTATACCGTAGAGCTGGCAGACATCCTGGATGCCAATAACCATTCCATACTGCAGGATTATCTGGATGCAGACCCGGCAAATACGATGACGAATGTCTTCGGAGAACCGCAGAATATTGACCGTTCCTATGCGCTTGCTGATGGATTTACATATACTGGCGGCGTGTTCCGGGATGCAGATGGCAATCAGCTTACTTACGATGACGCTAATAAGAAATATGTCGCTGCAGGCGGCAAGGAATATACCGTAACCTCCATGTTTGGAATTTCCGATAAGCAGGCACAGGAAGAATTTAGGGAAGACAGGATAACGGCAGACGGCAGTTTTGCATATACTGAGACATTATATGGCTACAGCCTGGATTACAAGGAAGGCGAGCCCAATGCAGGAACGTTTGACTGGGTTGGTCAGCAGGGCTCTGATTCCGTAATTTTAAAAATGTCAGCACTTGGCAATCAATTCCGCAATATCAATATAGACTTTTCTACGTCGGGGTGTTATGATAATGGAGGAGTTCCTACACTCGGTACAGACAAAGGCGCTGTCAATGGAATTGACGGCACAGGCAGAAGGCTTGGGGCATTGACCGGCCTGTCTGTGCAGGAGAACGGCGAGATTTATGGAAGCTATGACAATGGTACCCGTAGGCTGTTAGGCCAGATTGCCGTTACGGTATTTGCCAACCCGGCAGGTCTTGAGAAGCTTGGCGAGAACTGTTACCAGCAGACCTTGAACTCCGGTGAGTTTGACGGAATCGGACAGGACATTACAGCAGACGGCGGCAAGATGTCCAGCGGTGTTTTGGAGATGTCTAACGTAGACCTTGCAAATGAGTTTACCGAAATGATTACCACACAGAGAGGTTTCCAGGCAAACTCCAGAATTATCACGACTTCCGACAGCTTATTGGAAGAGTTAGTGAACCTGAAGCGATAATTGGCAGCAGTAATATAAATCAACAATCATATTTGGGGGACTGTGTTATATAGTTCCCCCAAATTAGGAAGGTGGTTTCCCATGATAGAGGTCACAAAATTAAATGAATCTAAGGTTTTAATCAATGCGGAATTGATTGAATCCGTGGAGGAGACACCGGACACTGTCATTTCTTTTGTAACAGGGAAGAAAATAATTGTAAAAGAAAGTAGACAAGAGATAAAAAATTTAGTAATATTGTATAAGAGAGAATTCATGACAACCGGTCTACCCTGGTTGGATAAGGAATAAAATGCCCTGAGGAGGGACCCACGAAGTGGGAGGAGCCCTGAGGGCCGCGTATCGGAAAGATATGCTGTTAAGGATTTACATTTCATGGATGAAAAGGGCAGGTGGAAGAATTGGATATAGCGTCATTAATTGGAATTATAATGGGTATTGGTCTGATGGTATTAGGTATTATCAGTGGAGACCAGGGACCAGCGGCATTAGGGAATTTCTTTGATTTGAACTCTGTATTTATTACGATCGGTGGTTCACTGGCAGGTGTGCTGGCGTCGCATACGATGGCAGATTTCATAAACGGATTAAAGAGCTTTACCCTGGCGTTTAAGACACCCAAGGCAGATGTGGGAGAGGTTATCAAGCACATCATTGATTTATCCAACATAGCGAGGAAGGAAGGACTTCTTGCTCTGGAGGAGGCAGCAAACGGAATTGAAGATGAATTCCTGAAAAAGGGCGTCATGCTGGTAGTAGACGGTACAGACCCTGAGCTCGTAAGGGGGATTATGGAGACAGACCTCGTGTGTGTGGAATCCCGTCATAAGACCAACATCGGTTTCTGGGAGAAATGGGCGGCTTTAGGTCCTGCCTGGGGTATGATTGGTACGCTGATTGGTCTTATTAACATGTTGAAACTGATGGATGACCCGTCTACGGTTGGACCGAGTATGGCGATTGCGTTGATTACGACGTTATATGGTTCCATCATTGCAAACTGGCTCTGTACACCGACAGCGGCAAAGCTGGCAGTGAACAATGAGACAGAGATTATGATTAAGGAAGTTACGGTGGAAGGCCTTTTGTCCATTCAGGCAGGAGAGAATCCCCGTGTCATAGAAGAAAAACTGAAATCCTTCCTGTCACCGAAGATGCGTGAGAGTATGCTGGAG
>CANOFO010000080.1 GCA_947565305.1 uncultured Lachnospiraceae bacterium
TGTGCAAGATGTCTATGCTGCCAAAGGCAGCAAGACCTTTTGGCACTATAATATCAGCTGTTATAAAAACAGGAGAACTCAAATCATTTATTGGCAGCTGTTTGTCACTCATATACAGTATAATGGTATTGCCGCAACAGGGCAACTGCATTTTTTCTTGCATCTTCCTCGTAAAATTCCATATGGAGCACTCCATCTAAAAATTCCCGGTTGTGGATGATGCCGATATTCTTGATGTTGATTCCATGGATGGAAAGGATGGTGGCAAGGGCGGCAATTCCGCCGGTTTCATCCACCATATCGCAATAGATTTCATATACCTTAGGCAAGGGGCCGGCGCTCGTGATTGTCAGAGAATCGCGGTAATCCTTGGCTCTTTGGAAAAAATCAAACAGTTCCTGGCTTTCCGAAACAGAAATCAGTTCCCTTGTCGTTTTCAGGGAATCAATGAACAAGTCAATCAGTTTGATAATCTGCTGCTGGTTCGTGAGGCAGATTTGCTGCCACATAACTGGGGAGGAGGAGGCAATTCTTGTGATATCGCGGAATCCTCCGGCGGCAACTTTTTTCATAGTTTCCGTTTCGTTGTCAATATCCTGTACCAGATTGACCAGGTTAGAAGCCAGGATATGCGGCAGATGGCTGATGGCGGCCGTAATAAAATCATGTGATTTATAGTCGGATATCATGGTTATTGCGCCCAGGGAAGCGATGAATTCCTTAAATTCCTGCACAAGACACTCCTCCATCTCAGAAGACGGCGTGAGGATATAGTAAGCATTTTCCAGAAGATATGGAGTCGCATGGGCGTAGCCGCTTTTCTCCGAGCCTGTCATGGGATGTCCGCCGATGAAATAGGGGGCGATTTTAGCGGGCAGAGCTTCGTGGATGTAGCATTTTACGCTGCTGACATCGGTAATTATGCAGTTCTTTCCGGCAAAATCAGACAGCTGTGCAAGATATTCTTCATTTTTCTGTACAGGCGCACATAAGAAAATATAGCGGCACTGGGCAAAGTCTTCCCCCAGTTCTGTAAAGCCGTGGGAAATGACGGATTCCTCCATGGCAAGTGCCAGGGCCTGTGTATTTAAGTCATATGCAATCAATGTGATATCCGGGTAAATGCGGTGGATGGTCTTGGCAATAGAGCCGCCGATAAGCCCAAGACCGACAAAACCAATCTTATCAGGTAACATAGTCTCCTCCTGAATATGAATAAATAATCTTTATCTATGGTAAGGGAAAAGAGAAAAAAAGTCAATACGTTGTAAATTTTGAATAAAAAGGTTGTATTTTTCTAAAAATTTTAGTAAAATATAGACATTAAAATAAATCGTATTGGAGGAAAGCATATGAATGTTTATACAACGGATAAGATAAGGAACGTTGTCCTTTTGGGACACGGTGGTAGTGGAAAGACGACTTTGGTGGAAGCAATGGCGTATCTGTCCGGTATTACCAAGCGGATGGGAAAGGTCACAGATGGCAATACCATCAGTGATTACGACAAAGAAGAAACCAAGCGTCTTTTTTCTATTAATACATCAGTAGTGCCAGTTATCTGGGAAGATACGAAGATTAACCTTTTGGATACCCCGGGTTCTTTCGGCTTTGTGGGCGAGGTGGAAGAAGCAGTCAGTGTTGCCGACGCGGCAATTATCGTGATATCTGGTAAGAGCGGCGTGGAAGTGGGAACGCAGAAAGCATGGGATATCTGTGAGAAATATAAGATTCCGCGTATGGTATTCGTAACCGAGATGGATGATGACAATGCAAGTTTCCGCCAGGTTGTGGAAGATTTGCAGGAGATGTACGGCAAGAAGATTGCGCCGTTCCATCTGCCGATTCGTGAGAATGAGAAGTTTGTCGGCTATGTCAATGTGGTAGCACAGACCGGTAACCGCTGGAATGATAAAGGAGAAGTTGTAGAAGCAGAGATTCCCGATTATTCCCAGAGCAATCTGGAAATCTGCCGTGAGGCGTTGATGGAGGCAGTTGCCGAGACAAGTGAGGAATTCATGGACCGTTATTTCTCAGGGGAAGAATTCTCTGAGTTTGAGATTCGTTCCGCGCTGCGCACCAATGTGGTAGATGGAAGCATCGTGCCTATTTCTATGGGTTCCAGCACCTTGGTACAGGGTGTCTACACTTTGTTGGATGATATTATCAAATACCTGCCAAGCCCGGAGAAACGTCCCTGCAAGGGCGTCAATATGAAGACAAATGAAGTGTTTGACGGCGATTATGATATTGCGAAAGCCAAAAGCGCATATATTTTCAAGACGATTGCAGACCCATTTATTGGAAAATACTCCTTGATTAAGGTGAATTCCGGCGTATTGAAGACCGATGACGTCCTGTACAATGAAGAGAAAGCGCAGGAAATGAAAATCGGCAAGCTCTATGTGATGCGCGGCAATAAGGCGGAGGAAGTGCCAGAACTGCACGCAGGTGATTTGGGCGCATTGGCGAAGCTGACAAAATCAACTACGCGCGATACGCTGTCCACGAAAGCAACTCCAGTTGTCTATGGAAAGACGCAGATTTCCACACCTTATACATATAAGCGTTACAAGACGAAGAATAAAGGAGATGAAGATAAGGTTTCCCAGGCATTGCAGAAGCTGATGCAGGAAGATCTGACTCTCAAAGTAGAAAATGACAGCGCCAATGGGCAGACTTTGATTTACGGTATCGGCGACCAGCATCTGGAAGTCGTGGTAAGCAAGCTGGCCGAGCGCTATAAAGTAACGATTGAACTGAGCCGTCCCAAGATTGCTTTCCGTGAGACTATCCGCAAGAAATCTGACGTGGAATATAAGTATAAGAAACAGTCCGGCGGACATGGGCAGTATGGACATGTAAAGATGACGTTTGAGCCCAGCGGTGATTTGGAGTCGACGTATGAATTTGAGCAGCAGGTAGTAGGAGGCGCCGTTCCTAAGAATTATTTCCCGGCAGTTGAGAAAGGCCTGCAGGAGTCCGTATTGAAAGGACCGATGGCGGCATATCCGGTTGTGGGTATCAAGGCAGTGCTTTACGATGGTTCTTACCATCCGGTAGATTCCTCGGAGATGGCGTTTAAGATGGCAACCATCCAGGCATTTAAGAAAGGAATCATGGAAGCGTCTCCGGTATTGTTGGAGCCGATTGCGACCATGAAAGTGGTTGTGCCTGATAAATATACTGGCGATGTTATGGGTGATTTGAATAAACGCCGCGGACGCGTACTGGGCATGAATCCGGCGGAGGCAGGAAAGACGGAAGTTACCGCAGATGTGCCTTATATGGAAATTTATGGCTATATGACAGACCTTCGTTCCATGACAGGCGGAAGCGGCCTGTTCTCCTATGAATTTGCGCGCTATGAGCAGACGCCATCCGATATTCAGGAGAAGGAGGTAGAGGCAAGGAAGAATAAACTTGATAATGGTGAAGAATAAGCAATAGATTTTTGAAACGTATCAATGCGCGCAGGATTTGCTGTATGCCGATAAGCTGAGGGAATCCGTTCTGGGGATGCGGCGCGTCAAGCTACTGAGAGCCAAAGAGGTGGAACTTGTATTATGAATAAAGAAGAAAACAAAAGTGAGCATAAAAATGAAACTATCAATGAAACGATAACTGGTAACAAAGCTGAGGAAGCAGGAAAGAAGAGGCGGGAGGCGAAAAAAAGAAAGTTAAGCATACAGGAGATGAAACGAGCCTACCATGAGACCATTAAGGGCAAGATAACCGTATCTGTATTGGCCCTGGTAATCATATCCCTGTCGCTTCTGGGAATTATTTCCAGCTTGCTGAATAGCAACAGTACAAATTCTACCCTAAAGCGGAATATGAACGCAACGGCACGTGTATCAGCAGAGCGAGTGGAATGGGAGATTACTTCTTATAAGAATTTAGCAGAAGATTTGGGAATGACGGCGCGCCTTGCCAGTGATGAAGCAAGCGTGGAAGATAAAAAGGCCATTGTGGATGAACGGGTCAAAGTCAATGAGCTGATTAAAGGAGATATTCTTGACAGTTCAGGCAGCAGTATTATTACTGGCGAGAGTTTTGCAGAGGATGCTTTTTTCCAGGCAGCTATGCAAGGTGAGACTTATGTGCAGGAGCCGGTTATCAGTGAAGACAAGTCGTCCATTGAAATAAGGATTGCCGCTCCATTGTGGGAAGGCGGTATCCATGGAACGCAAGTGGTAGGCGTTGTTTACCTTGTGCCGGAAGAGACATTCCTCAATGATATTATGCTGGCAATCAATGTGAGTGCCAATGGTTCCGCATATATGCTGGATGGAGAGGGCAATGTCATTGCCCATAAGAATGAGGAACTGGTGAAGATTAAGGACAATAGCATCAAAGAGGCTGAGACGAATTCTAAGTTAAAACCAGTGGCAAAGCTGGAGAAGAAAATGATTGCCGGCGAGTCGGGATTCGGCACTTACCGTTATGGAGGTGTGAAGAAGATAATGGCGTACACTCCGGTAGAAAACAGCAATAACTGGAGTATTGCCATTACCGCCCCGATTTCTGATTTCAATCAAGAGACGATTGTCGGAGTAATTATCACGATATTAATCGTCATAATTTCCATTGTCGTTGCAGTCTTTATGGTACGCAGGCTTGCGGACAATATTGGAACGCCAATCTATCAATGCGCAAAACGCCTGACGGCTTTAGCAAAGGGGGATTTGCACTCGGAGGTTCCCCAGATATCAAGCAGGGATGAGACTTTAATCCTTGCCAATGCTACGCAGAACATAGTTTCGGATATGAAAAAGATTATCGGGGATGTAGATTATATCCTGGGCGAGATGAGCGACAACAACTTTGGCGTACATTCTAAGGCCCGTGAATCCTATATTGGGGATTTCAAAGGAATTCTGGAAGCAGTGCGCAAGATTAAATATTCGCTCACCGATACCATAAACCATATCAAGGAATCTTCCGAGCAGGTTGGTCTGGGTTCCACGCAGCTTGCGGATGGCGCACAGTCTCTGGCAGAGGGCGCTACGGATCAGGCGGCATCGGTGCAGGAACTTCTGGCAACGGTCAATGATGTTGCGGAGCAGGTACAGAGGAATACGGAACATGCCCTTTCCATGAACAAGAAAACTATGGAAATTGGTGAACAGGCGAACGCCAGCAGCGCATATATTAATGAGATGACGAAAGCAATGGGCAAAATCAGCGAGGCATCCATGCAGATTTCCAATATTATCCAGACGATTGAGGAAATTGCAGACCAGACAAACCTTTTATCTTTGAATGCTTCTATAGAGGCGGCAAGGGCTGGGGAGGCAGGCCGCGGGTTTGCCGTGGTGGCTGGCGAAATTGGACATCTGGCAAATCAGTGTACCGATGCTGTAGAAGACACGCGCAAATTGATTCAGGCAGCACTGAGCGAGGTGGAAAGCGGCAACCGCATTGCCGATGAGATGGCGAATGTACTTCAAGGAGTGATTGAAGGCATGGATGAGATTGTGAAAGCTGTGGAGGCAGTGACAGAGAATTCTAATGAACAGAATGTTTCCATGCAGCAGGTCAACGATGCCATTGAGATTATCTCGGAAGTGGTACAGACGAATTCAGCAGCAGCGGAGCAGACTTCTGCCACCAGCCAGGAGCTGTCAGCCCAGGCAACGGAACTGAACGATATGATTGATAAGTTCCAGTTATCAGATGAGGAAGAAACAAATATGGGTCAAACGGCAGAGGCGGGAGAAACAGAAGAAACAGAAGAAACAGAAGAAACAGAAGAAACGGAGTTCAAATAACATAGGCTTTTGGCGTAACTGCAATAGACGCTGGGAGGTGTATGTGATAGAATATGTATGAGGAGGTGGTACAATGCCGAATACAAATTTGGAAATTACACAAAAAGCAATGGAGGATTTTATTAAGATCCAAAGGCATATGCTGATAGCGCGGAAAGAAAATGCGGTTGAGACTTATGAAAGTTTAAAGAAAGAGTATCTATATTTAAAAAGTTTTCTCAATGTGGCAGGCGTGAACCTCACAGATATTGATGACATTAAAGAATAAACAAATCAGGGCTTTCGCGGGAATTTAATTTCTGCCGAAAGCCTTGTTTTGCGAAATATCTGCAGATTTGAGAGGGAAAGGGCATGTGCGCTGCCGTAAAAGGGCAGTCTGATATGAGGAAGGAAACGATATATGAAAACAGTATTGTGTTATGGTGATTCCAATACTTACGGTTTTAATCCATCAAACGGATTCCGTTATCCAGAAAATGTCCGCTGGACCGGGAGGCTGCAGTCTGCGCTGGGGGATGGTTACAAAATCATAGAAGAAGGCTGTAATGGACGGACGACCATTTTTGACGACCCATTGGAGGGCTGGAAAAATGGGCTCGGATATCTTCGCCCATGCCTGAATTCCCATAAGCCCATAGATATTGTGATTATGATGCTTGGGAGCAATGACCTTAAGGAGACATTTCATGCGAGTGCGCGGCAGATAGCGGACGGCGCAGCAGCGCTTGTTGAGGTGATACAGGATTTTACAGCTGAAAAGCAGGGATTTGTGCCGCATATCATCTTAATTTCTCCTCCAGAAATAGGGGAGGACATTCGCCGCTCTTCATTTTACGGTTCATTTACCGAGGAGGCGATAGAGCGTTCCAGGGAATTTCCTAAATGGTACCGGATGGCGGCAGAAAAATACAATTGTATTTATTTTAACGCAGCAAAGCATATTGAGCCGTCGAGGGAAGATTCCTTGCATCTGTCGCCGGAGGGACATGCGAAGCTGGCGGAGGAATTGGCGAAGGTTGTAAGGAATCTTTAGCAGTGAAAGGGAAGGCTGTCAGAAGCCCTCCCTTTTTCTTGCCTTATAGGAAAGAACTTGTCACGCTAATGCGTGAAAGTATCTTCCTATTTATATATACGTCAGTATATTACCTTTTGGCAGTGGAAAATATTGTCCCGCAGGCAATCTTGCTTCCGGAGTTGCCCGAAGGCTGTGTTGTGAAATCATCCGGGTTGCTGTGTATAATAATTGTTTTGCCAATTACGTCTGCAATCGTAAAGCGGTCCGTAAAGTACATCATCCACGCGAAACCATTGCTTCCAAACAGAGGCGGCATGTCGCCCTCATGAGCAGGATGCGGGCAGGACATGGGATTATAATGCTGCCCGGCATTTGCATAGGGGTCGCTGCTGTTTCCAGTGCAGGAATTTCCTTCGTGGATGTGGAAGCCAAAGATATTATCTGCACAGTTCGCGGAAGAAGTGGGAAGCCCATAGATTTCTGCATTTACTAATATACCATCTTCAGCAGAATAGAAACGTACCATGCCCATGATTTCGCCGTTTCCGGGATTGCCGGTAATCTCCGCATAGGCAGCTGGCATATGGTAAAGGGCGGCTTCAAGAAAATCCAGCCCGGGGTTTTCATAAGCTTTGTTTATAATCGAATGAGACATGAAAATCTCCTGTAATTTTTCTGTTACCTTTATAGTATTGGGTTTGGGGGATTTTGTGATATTTTCCAATTTTAATTTTGTGCAAACATGCCCACAGATATCATTTATTTATGTGATATAATAGCACATCATGTATAAAAAATTTCTGATAGGAAATATGTAACTTCTATCGGGAACAATGCATTTTCCGGTTGTACTGCACTGAAAAAGGCCACAATTGGAAAATCAGTGAAAACGATTGGCAAGGGCGCTTTTATGAAAGACAGTAAATTAAAGACCATCAAAATCAATGCTGCCGGACTGAAATCTGTTGGTAAAAATGCATTTAAAGGAATTCATAAGAAAGCAACGATTTCTGTTCCCAAAAAACAGCTGAAAGCATATAAAAAACTTTTGAAAGGCAAGGGTCAGGCTTCTTCGGTAAAGATTAAATAATGCAAATAAACTTGACAAAACCGTGCTGTGTGATAGAATTTTAGAGTAAATGGCAAAGATTTGCCATTTACTCTAAACCTGATTTAGAGCATATTTATGAGATTCTGAAAAATAAAGACCAGGAGGATAAAAAATGGCAGTACCATATAATCACAGAGCATTGGAAGAAAAATGGCAGAAGATTTGGGATGAGGAAAAAGCATTTGCCGCCACGGACGATTATTCCAAACCGAAATATTATGCATTGGTAGAGTTCCCATACCCGTCAGGACAGGGTCTTCACGTTGGGCATCCGAGACCTTACACTGCGCTAGATATCGTGGCGAGGAAGCGGAGGATGCAGGGCTATAATGTGCTCTATCCCATGGGCTGGGATGCGTTCGGGCTTCCGACAGAGAATTATGCCATCCAGAATAAGATTCACCCCAAGGTGGTGACGGAGAACAATGTCAAGCGTTTTAAGGGGCAGCTCCATGCTCTCGGCTATTCCTTTGACTGGGACCGGGAAGTCAACACTACAGACCCGGAATATTACCATTGGACACAGTGGATTTTCCTCAAATTGTTCAAAGAAGGGCTTGCCTATAAGACGGAGATGCCGATTAACTGGTGTACCTCATGTAAGGTAGGCCTTGCCAACGAGGAAGTGGTGAACGGCGTCTGTGAACGCTGCGGCGCTCCCGTGGTCCGCAAGGTCAAGAGCCAGTGGATGTTAAAGATTACGGAATATGCAGATAAGCTCTTAGAGGGCCTGAATGATGTTGACTATATTGAGCGTGTAAAGGTTTCCCAGCGCAACTGGATTGGTAAGAGCCAGGGCGCGGAAGTGGATTTCCCAATTGCGGGCAAGGATGAGAAGCTGACCGTTTACACGACCAGGCCGGACACGCTGTTTGGCGCGACTTATATGGTTGTCTCCCCGGAGCATCCGATTCTCGACAAATATAAGGACGAGATTAAGAACTGGGATGAGATTACAGCTTACCGGGAGCAGGCGGCGCGTAAGTCTGATTTCGAGCGTTCCGAGCTTGCCAAGGAAAAGACTGGCGTGGAGATTGATGGGCTTGCGGCCATCGACCCGGTAAATGACAAAGAAATCCCCATCTGGGTATCGGACTATGTACTGATGAGTTATGGTACCGGGGCGATTATGGCGGTTCCGGCACATGATACCCGTGACTGGGAATTTGCCAAGAAATTCAACCTGCCGATTATTGAAGTCGTAGCAGGCGGAGAGAACGTACAGGAAGAAGCCTACACGGATGTTGCCACCGGCAAATTAGTGAATTCCGGTTTCCTCGATGGGCTTGAGGTTGCAGAGGCAAAGAAGAAGATTATTGAATTTTTAGAGGAAAAGAAGATTGGCAAAGGCAAGACTAATTTTAAGCTGAGGGACTGGGTATTTTCCCGCCAGCGTTACTGGGGGGAGCCGATTCCGATTGTAAACTGCGAGAAGTGCGGCTATGTGGCATTGCCGGAAAGCGAACTGCCCCTGCAGCTTCCTGAGGTGGACAGCTATATGCCGACAGACAATGGGGAGTCCCCTCTGGCGGCAATGACGGACTGGGTCAATACCACCTGTCCCTGCTGCGGTGGGCCGGCAAAGCGGGAGACGGACACCATGCCCCAGTGGGCAGGTTCCTCCTGGTATTTCCTGCGCTATACAGACCCCAGGAATCCAGATGCACTGGCAAGCAAGGAAGCGCTTGATTACTGGCTTCCGGTCGACTGGTACAATGGCGGCATGGAGCACACGACGCTGCATCTTCTGTACTCCCGGTTCTGGCATAAATTCCTCTATGACCAAGGCGTTGTGCCGACACCCGAACCGTACCAGAAACGTACCTCGCACGGCATGATTCTCGGCGAGAACGGTGAGAAGATGTCCAAATCCAGAGGAAATGTCGTCAACCCGGACGATATTGTGATGGATTACGGCGCAGACACGCTGCGTACTTATGAGATGTTTATCGGAGCCTTTGATTTGAGCGCATCCTGGTCGGAAAATGGCGTCAAGGGCTGCCGCAGGTTCTTGGAGCGTGTGTGGAAACTGCAGGATATCCTGGTGGATGGCGACAGCTACCGCCCGGAATTCGAGACGAAAATGCACCAGCTGATTAAGAAGGTAAGCAATGATTATGAGAATTTGAAATACAACACGGCGATTGCTGCCATGATGTCCATCCTCAATGATTTCTCCAAGGATGGTAAGATTAACCGTGCAGAGTTTGAGACATTTTTACTCTTGCTCAATCCGGTTGCCCCACATATCACCGAGGAAATCTGGAGCCTCTGCGGCTACAAGGGCAGGGTATATGAGAATACATGGCCGGAATATGATGAGGCAAAGACCGTGGAGAACACCGTGGAGATAGCGGTACAGATAAATGGCAAGACCAGGGCAACGGTCGCTATCCCGGTGGACGCGGACAAAGATTCAGCGATTGCGGCAGGCAAGGAGGCGCTGGGAGCGAAGCTGCCCGCAAATATTATCAAAGAAATCTATGTTCCAGGCAGGATTATCAATCTTGTAGCGAAATAAAGAAAGAGGGCATGAAATGAAAAAAGGAACATGGCGCAGAATTGCCGCTTTGCTGTTAGGTATGGTTTTGTTGCTTTCCTGGAATAGTGAAGCGGCGTGGGCAGGAGACTTGTCAGATGAAATTATTCATGAAAACAGAATATTGTGGGAAACTGTGCCAGGAGAAGCTAATTCTGATAACAGTGAGACAGAAGAGACTGTGCCAGAAGAACATTCCCTGGTAAAGACAGAACGCAAGGAGGCGACTTGCGCAGAAGAGGGCAATATCGAATACTGGACCTGCACAACCTGCGGCAAAATTTTCGGTGATGAAACAGGGACGCAGGAGATTGCCGACAAGGCAGCGTTGGTCTTACCTAAAATTCCCAACCATACATGGGATAATGGGGCGGTCACCCAGGCAGCCTCCTGTGAAAGGGAGGGAATCCTTACCTATACCTGCCAAGTGTGCAGGATAACTAAGACAGAGAAGATTTCACCGACCGGACATCAGTATCAGGACAGGCTTACACAGGCAACCACGAAAAAACAAGGAAAAACCGTCAATCTCTGCGCTGTCTGCGGAAAAGTCAGCAAACAAACTGTCATTCCGCGGATTAAGAAGATAACGCTCTCCGGGACTTCCTACACGTACAATGGAAAAACACGTGCACCGCGGGTGAAGGTTGTAGACGCCAAGGGGAAGAAAATCAGCGCCAAGTATTATCTTGTAAAAAATGGCAAGGCGAAAAATGTGGGGACGCATACAGTTAAAATTTCTTTCCGCGGGAGGTACAAGGGAACCGTGACGAGAAAGTTTAAAATTGTCCCTAAGAAAGTAAGCGGCATACAGGTGACTGCCGAGAAGAAAGGGTTTACTGTTACTTTCAAAAAGCAGTCCCGGCAGTGCAGCGGTTATCAGCTGCAATACGCAAAGAACCCCGGTTTTTCAGGGGCAGTCAAAGTTACCTTACAACAGGGACTTTCGCAGGCGAGGATTGGAGATTTGGAGAATTCCACCACCTATTATGTGAGGATGCGGGCATTTAAGAAGGTAAAGGAACATGGCAAGACCAGGACCTATTATTCTGCATGGTCAGGGAAAAAGTCAGTTCAGACTATGGATGTCAAGCTTATCTGCATCGATGCCGGGCATCAGCAGAGAGGCGACAGTTCGTTAGAACCTATCGGGCCAGGGGCTGCAATTTCAAAACCCAAGGTGGCAAGCGGTACAAGCGGTGCAGCAACCGGCAGGCCGGAGTATCAGCTGACCCTGGAGGTTGCGTTAAAACTGCAGCAAGAGCTTACGCAGCGGGGTTATGATGTTTTGATGGTACGGACAACGCATGACGTCAATATCAGCAACAGCGCAAGGGCGGCAATTGCCAACAATGCCCACGCAGATGCGTTTATCCGCATTCATGCGAACAGTTCGGCCAATGCGAACGTTAACGGCGTCATCACAATCTGCCAGACGCCGGCCAATGTCTACTGTGGGGCATATTACAGCCAGTGCAGAAGGCTTTCTGAACAAATTCTTACACATTTTGCGGCAGCCTGCGGATGCAAAAATGGGGGAATTTGGGAGACAGATACCATGAGCGGCATCAACTGGTGCAGTGTGCCGGTGACAATTCTGGAAATGGGATATATGTCCAATCCTTCCGAAGACCGGCTGATGTCGGATGCTTCGTACCAGACAAAGATGGTGCAGGGGATTGCAAATGGGGTGGATGCGTATTTTGCTCCATGACAGGCTAATCAAAATACATAAAGCTGCGAGGCAGTGATACAGGAAGGAAACTGCCGCTTTGGCGATTGGGAATCGTTGGGCGGCAGTTTCCTGTTTTCACTTGCGCATGCCTTTCATCATCTGCATCATGAGTTCAACCTTCTGCCGTTCCTGAGGCGGAAGGTTTTGTTTTAAAACCTCAATGATTAAGTCCCTCTCCCCGGAGGAGAAGTCTAATCCCTCTTTGCCGGCACGTTCAGAGGCATTTTTCAGCGAAGAGGCCATGTCTTTCGGCGTGGAAGCAGAGGGGGATGTGTTTTGTGCCAGTTTCATTAAGAGTTCTAATTTTTCAGGAGAAATATTCTGCAGTTTTGGGTTGTTCAATAAGTCTTGTGGGTCCATATGATTCCTTTCTTGTCTAAGCAAATAATGTTTCGTAGGTGGAGAACATCTGGAAAAACGTCATGATATTGTCCACCATCTCCTTTTCGGTGTCTGTGCAATAATCGCGTATAGCATTTAACATCTGAAAGGGTCCGATTTCTTCGCGTTCTTCTTCTGAGCACATGCGCAGATTATTTCCTGGCGAGTTAAAGAGTGCGACCGTGCGTTGCAGTTCCATGAATTTGACCATCATTGCCATTGTGCGCTGCCGGGAGTTATCGAGATAGGGCAGGGCGGCTTTGATCATATCTAAATGCCGGTCCTGAATCAGTGAGTCAATGGATTCCATTGTATACCCCTTTTTGTTTTAATCTATGTGTGAGGGCCAAAGATTATGACAAAGCATATACTAATAATGAACGCAATGTTCATTCAATATCAGGAGGTAAGAAATGGGAAAATTAGTCATAGATGGCAACAGTGTATATGAGATAGATGAAGACTGCATACGCAGGAAAGAGAAGGAGGAGAGCCAGCGAAAAGAGGGAGGGCAGACAGAGGGCAGCTTAAGATATGGCGGCAGGACTTTGCACCAGAAGCCTCAAAAGATTTTCTGACGATAATAAAAAACCAGGGCCGGCAAGCGCCAGCCCTGGTTTTTTAAAACCTTTTCTGATAGTATTAGCAGAAGGAATTGCCGCAGCCATTGCCGCCCCATCCGCCACAGCAGAAGAGCAGTAAGATGATCC
>CANOFO010000081.1 GCA_947565305.1 uncultured Lachnospiraceae bacterium
ATAAGAGGACCTGGAAGGGGTTTGTGTATACGGGATTTGATGATGAGTGCGATAAATCAGAGATTAAGCTTGAAATCTTAAACTACAAGGGGACAAAGCGAGAGGTCACCATCCCCACGGAGATAGATGGCATGAAAGTTAAGGTAGTTTGGTCGCTGAGCAAGGCAAAGAACCTGCGGACGCTGCATATCCCCGATGGTGTGGAGGTACATTGGGCATTGGCGAAAGCCCCGAAGTTGAAGAAGATAACGGTATCTAAGAGCAATAGGAGATATTCCGTAAAGAACAACGCGCTGCTGAACAAGAAAGGATACCTGCTTATGGGCTATCCGGGGGGCTACAGTACGCTTAAGGTGCCGGATAGCGTGACGAAGATTGGCAGTGAGGGATTGCGTTTTTCAAAGTTTAAGGCGATTAAAGAGGGAAAAAACGTAAAAACAATTGGGAGAAATGCATTTTCAGATAATAAAGGTTTGGGAACACTCGTGTTAGATAAAAAGGTGCAAAATATAGGAGACGGTGCATTTTGGAACTGCAGAAAGCTGAAAAAGGTAGTGCTTGGTAAGCAAGTGAAGAGGATTGGCTATGCAGCTTTTCATCAATGTGATAAGTTAGAAGCCATCTATATCTATAATAAAAATTGTAAAATCAGTAAACCCGACAGGTGGCAGCGAACCATCCCTGCTGGAGTAACCATATACGGCTGGAAAGATTCGACAGCGCAGAAGTATGCCGAAAAGTTTCACTTACAGTTTGTAGAATTGAAGGAGTAGCAGCCGGAAGGGAGCAATACAGATGAAACAAAAGATAAGGGCAATTTGCATCATTCTGTCGGTAATGCTGGCGGCAGCATGTCTGCCGCTGAAAAGCAGTGCGATGATTATAGATAAAAGGACCTGGAAGGGGTTTGTGTATACGGGATTTGATGATGAGACCGATAAGTCAGAGATTCAGCTTGAAATCTTAAACTATAAGGGGACAAAAAGGGAGGTTACTATCCCCACAGAGATAGATGGCATGAAAGTTAAGGTAGTTTGGTCCCTGAGCAAGGCAAAGAACCTGCGGACGCTGCATATCCCAAATGGCGTGGAGGTACACAGGGCATTGGCGGATGCCCCGAAGTTGAAGAAGATAACGGTATCTAAGAGCAATAGGAGGTATTCCGTGAAGAACAACGCGCTGCTGAACAAGAAAGGAAACCTGCTTATGGGCTATCCGGGGGGCTACAGTACGCTCAAGATGCCGGACAGCGTGACGAAGATTGCCGGGGGGGCCTATTTCTCAAAGTTTAAGAAGATTAAAGTGGGAAAAAATTTGAAAACAATTGGGTATAATGCATTTTTGGAAAATAATGGTCTGGAGACGCTGGTATTGGATAAGAAGGTGCAATACATAGGAACCCGCGCATTTTCATACTGCAGAAAGTTGAAAAAAGTGGTGCTCGGTGAGAGGATAAGAAAGATTGGTTATGGAGCTTTTGATCAATGTGATAAGTTAGAAGCCATCTATATCTACAATAAAAAGTGTAAAATCTGTACGGACAAGTATTTCCAAACTATCCCCGATGGAGTAACCATATACGGCTGGAAAGATTCGACAGCGCAGAAGTATGCCGAGAAGTTTCACTTACAGTTTGTAGAATTGAAGGAGTAACAGTCGGGAGGAGGCAATACAGATGAAACAAAAGATAAGGGCAATTTGCATCATTCTGTCGGTAATGCTGGCGGCAGCATGTCTGCCGCTGAAAAGCAGTGCGATGATTATAGATAAAAGGACCTGGAAGGGGTTTGTGTATACGGGATTTGATGATGAGACCGATAAGTCAGAGATTCAGCTTGAAATCTTAAACTATAAGGGGACAAAAAGGGAGGTTACTATCCCCACAGAGATAGATGGCATGAAAGTTAAGGTAGTTTGGTCGCTGAGCAAGGCAAAGAACCTGCGGACGCTGCATATCCCCGATGGCGTGGAGGTGCACAGGGCATTGGCGAAAGCCCCGAAACTGAAGAAGATAACGGTATCTAAGAGTAATAAGAGATATTCCGTGAAGAACAACGCGCTGCTGAATGTGATAAGCTTAAAACCATCTATATTTACAATAAAAATTGTAAAATAGATTTGAATAAAGATGTAGACCAGGCTATCCACGATGGAGTAACCATATACGGCTGGAAAGATTCGACAGCGCAGAAGTATGCCGAGAAGTTTCACTTACAGTTTGTAGAATTGAAGGAGTAACAGTCGGGAGGAGGCAATACAGATGAAACAAAAGATAAGGACAATTTGCATCATTCTTGTGGTAATGCTGGCGGCAGCATGTCTGCCGCTGGAGAGCCGAGCGATGCTGATAGATACAAGGGAATGGAATGGATTTGTATATACAGGCTATGAGGATGAGGAATATGAGGCGGAGATGGAAGGGCGTCCGGTGGACAAATCGGCTATACGGCTTGAGATTATTTACTACGAGGGGAAAGAAAGGGAACTTACCATCCCCACGGAGATAGATGGCATGAAAGTTACGGCAGTTTGGTCCCTCAGCCGGGCAAAGAACCTGCGGACGCTGCATATCCCCGATGGTGTGGAGGTGCATAAGGCATTGGCGGATGCCCCCAAGCTGAAGAAGATAACGGTATCAAAGAGCAATAAGAGATATTCTGTGAAGAACAACGCGTTGCTGAACAAGAAAGGTACCGTACTTATGGGCTATCCAGGGGGTTACAGTACGCTCAAGGTGCCAAATGGTGTGACGAAGATTGCCGGTGAGTTCTATCTTACAAGATTTAAGAAGATTAAAGTGGGAAAAAATTTAAAAATAATTGGGTATCATGCATTTTCAGAGAATAAAGGTCTGGAGACGCTCGTGTTGGATAAGAAAGTGCAATACATAGGAGACGGTGCATTCGGGCACTGCAGAAAGCTGAGGAAGGTGGTGCTTGGTAAGCGGGTGAAGAGGATTGGCTATGCAGCTTTTTATGGATGTGATAAGTTGAAATCTATCTATATCTACAATAAAAACTGTAAAATCTGTATATCCAAGGATGAGCAGACTATCCCCAGCCGAGTAACCGTATATGGCTGGAAGGATTCGACAGCGCAGAAGTATGCCGAGAAATTTCACTTAAAGTTTGTAGAATTAAAAAAGAAATAGCATGGGCGATGGTCTCTTGCAAGTATAAGCATGGAGGGAAAAGCAAAGACTAGGACGTAGCTTGGGTTGTTGACGAAACGTGGCAGATTTGCTACACTTATCCTGTAATTGGAAATCGTGATGAAAATTAAATGGAAAAGGAGTGGAAATCATGGAGAAAGTAACGTTTGATTATGGGAAGAGCGCTGGTTTCATCAGCCAGGAGGAAGTCTCTTACATGGCAAAATTGGCAGAAGATGCCAAAGAGGTGCTTGTATCAAAATCAGGGGCAGGAAATGACTTTTTAGGATGGCTGGATTTGCCGGTAGATTATGATAAAGAGGAGTTTGCGCGCATTAAAAAGGCGGCGGCCAAAATCCAGGGCGATTCTGAGGTGCTGGTAGTCATCGGTATCGGGGGTTCTTATCTGGGAGCCAGGGCGGCAATTGAATTTTTAAGGCATGGATTCTATAATAATGTGGCAAAAGAAGTCCGCAAGGGACCGGAAATCTATTATGCCGGCAACAGCATCAGTAGTTCCTATCTGGCAGGTTTGCTTGAGGTAATCGGCGACCGTGACTTCTCTGTGAATGTTATCTCTAAATCAGGGACCACGACAGAGCCGGCAATTGCTTTCCGTGTGTTCAAGGAATTGCTGGAGAAGAAATATGGCAAAGAAGAAGCGCCAAAGAGAATCTATGCAACAACGGACAAAGCGAGAGGAGCTCTGAAAAATCTTGCTACGGAAGAGGGATATGAGACTTTTGTCGTACCCGATGATGTAGGAGGACGTTTCTCTGTGCTGACCGCAGTTGGCCTGCTTCCAATCGCTGCCAGCGGGGCCGATATTGATAAGCTGATGGAGGGCGCGGCAGAAGGACGTAAGATGGCAATGGACAAGCCTTTTGCAGAAAATGATGCTATGCAGTATGCTGCAGTCCGCAACATTTTACTGAGAAAAGGAAAAGATGTCGAGGTGCTTGCCAATTATGAGCCGAGCCTTCATTATGTATCCGAGTGGTGGAAACAGCTTTATGGTGAGAGTGAAGGAAAAGACCAGAAAGGAATCTTCCCGGCATCCGTGGATTTGACCACAGACCTCCATTCCATGGGGCAGTTTATCCAGGACGGCGCGCGCATCATGTTTGAGACCGTGATGAATGTGGAGAAATCCCGCAGCACTGTGGAACTCAAAGAGGAAGCGGTAGACTTAGACGGATTAAATTATCTTGCAGGAAAAGATATGGATTTTGTAAATAAAAGTGCAATGAATGGTACAATTCTGGCGCACACCGATGGAAATGTGCCGAATCTTATGGTGAAGATTCCAGAGCAGAATGAGTTCTACCTTGGCGAACTGTTCTATTTCTTTGAGTTTGCCTGCGGTATCAGCGGTTATATTCTGGGCGTGAATCCTTTTAACCAGCCAGGTGTAGAGAGTTACAAACGCAATATGTTTGCGCTTCTTGGCAAGCCGGGATATGAGGCAGAGAGGGAAGAACTTCTGAAAAGGCTGTAACAGAGATTGAGAGAGGGAGACGTTGATGAAAGCGTTTCCCTCTCTCTTCTTAAAGCTGGAAAATATCTACATTTTTCTCCAGGGTATGTGCAATTTCCTGTAGCTTTGCAGCGTGGTCGGAAAATTCCTGCATAATATTGGCGACTTCATTGACGGCGGCGGAAGTCTCCTGTGTGCTGGCAGCATTCTCTTCTGCAATGGCGGTCAGGCTTTGTACCACATCAACGACATTGCTGCGCGTTCTATTTAACTGATTGGTACGGTCTGCAATCTCGTCTACACCCTGGATGGAATCGGAGATACCTCCTTGAACCTGGGAAAATACTTCTCCGGTTTTGCTGACATTTTCGCTTTGCCGGGTAATGATTTCTTTCACTTCTTCCATGGTCTGCACGGCTTTCTGGGAATCCTCTATCAATGTATAGATGATATCGTCAATCTGCCGTGCGGAATCATTAGATTGGTCTGCGAGCTTCTGTATCTGAGAAGCCACGACGGCAAATCCGCGTCCTGCCTCTCCGGCGCGGGCTGCTTCAATGGAAGCGTTTAAGGAAAGAAGGTTCGTCTCGTCCGCGATAGAGGAAATCAGGCTGGTTGCCTCCTTAATTTTCATGGCGGATTCGTTGGTGGTCAATGTCTGCTTGTAAATAATGTCAATAGAATCAATGGCATGTTGGTTGACAGCATCCAGTTCCGTCAATGCCTGGCTTGCGGTATCGCTGGAACTCTGCATAAAGTCTGCCGTGTTATGTAAGGAAGTTACCTGTGAGGAGGTATCTTCGACCATAGTGCCCATCAGCAGGATATCATTGGTAGCTTTCTGTGTCTCGGAAGCCTGGTTGTTTGCCCCGGCTGCAATATCGGAGACCGCGCGCTCCACATTCTGTACAGTGTTGGAGGTTTCTGCAGCACTGGCGCTCAGATGCTCGGAAGTATTATAGAGGAGAGAACTCTGCTGTTTGATTTCCTTAACAACATCTATCAGAGACTTGCGTAAAGTGATAATGGCACGTGCCATTACGCCGGTTTCATCATTCCGTCTGCCAATTTTAACCAGCCGTTCGTCTTCCCTGAAATCCATGTCCGCAAGGTTGCCTACTACGTCTGTGACAGTGCGCAGCGGATGAATCATTTTTGCCACTGAAAAATATCCTGAAATTCCAAGGATGATGGCAAGGGAGCAGCATAACAGAGCGGCCTTGCCCATTACACTGTTTAAGGGGGCAAATATCTCTGATTCGTCTGCACAGAGCACAACTGTTACGTTATATTTTTCCGTTACGAAATAGGTAGCGCGTTTGGCAGAACCTTCATAATTATAACGGAAAGAACCTGGTTCCGGGGCGCTGCCCGGTTCAATGGTTTCGATTTCTTTTATAATGTTCGTAATTGCCGGGATATCTGGCTTCTGTCCAAGCATTTCCGAATTAGGGTGGTAAATTATGTTTCCTTCAGCATTTATAATATAGAAGTAACTGCTGTCCATCCCTTTGAGACCCGCCTCCCCAAAAGTAGCCGTTAAGCGGTCTTTATTCATATTCATAGCAGAAACAATCAGGTTCTGATTAAGGATTTTCCCATAAGAATCGGTTAAGTCCCTCATGTAATTCTCCGTAATGGTTGCTGTATTGCTCCAAATGCTTGGGATTGTAGTTCCTAAGCCAAGCACGATGGTCAGAACAATAGAAAAGAGCAGTACAAAGGCAACTTTCGCCCTGATAGAGGAAAGCCTGCGGACTCTGTTGGAATGCATTGTTTTCAGTTTTTGTTTTGTTTTCTCATGTTTTTGTTTATTTTCTCTCACAAATCTCTCTCCCTTCAGGCTTGTATGTGTCTGATTTTTATTATAGCAGTTTGTCTGCTTTTTTCAATATAATAATAGCTTATTGCAGCAGAAATGCTAAAAATGGTAGTTTTTTGGCAGAATTAATGGTTGCAAAGATGGTATGCCTGAAGAACCATTAAAAAAGTTTTGCATAATTGGCTTGACAATTTACAAATTCTTTGCTATAGTGTAACAAGTTTGTAATATTTTTAACAATATTGAATAAAATAACATATAAAGTTTTAACATGTTGTTTTATCTTTCAGGAGGTCAAAATGAAATTCGATAAGAAGGTTATGGAAAGCGGAGTTGTTGCAGCATTTTCTTTGGTTCTGGCATTTACAGCAGTGCCTGTGACTAATGTGCCAACGGAGGCGGATTTAGATAGCCGGAAAGTAGAATTGACAGCAGAGGAAGCGAGAAAGTATTTTGGAAATGAGACAGCAACGAAAGTAAAGAGACAAAGCAATCTGGTGGCAGCGGCTTCAGAAGAGAAACAGCCCCTGGTCTCCGCTCAGGAGGGGGCAGGACAGCTGCAGCAATTCGTCCAGAAAGAGACGACAGAGGAGAAGCAGCCACAGGCAGCAAATCTTTTAGAAGAAGCGATAGAAGAGACGACTGGAGAATCTGACCAGAAAGAAATGCCAGCAGAATCGGCTGCTGGAGAGTCTGGGCAGAAGGAAACGCCAGCGGAGCCGGCACAGGGACAGGCAGTTGAAGAAGAGGATGCAGCAGCGTCTGTTGAGGAAGAAGCTGCCAAAGAAGAAGCAGACAAGAAGCCGGAAGAAAATAATGCAGGTACAGAAGAAAGCAAAAAAGAGGAGATTTCTCCTTGGGATGCAAAGTTAATGCCACAGGTGGAGGAATATCTGAATGTCCGCACAGAGGCATCTGAGGAAGCAGAGCCAGCTGGAAAACTTCCCAAAGGAGCATCTGCAGAAATTATTGAGAGCGGAGCCGAATGGACGAAGATTAAGTCCGGCAGCGTAGAAGGATATGTAAAGAATGAATTCTGCGTGACAGGAAAGGAAGCGGAAACGCTTGCAAATGAACTTGGAACCACTTATGCGACAGCCGTAACCGGTGGTGTCCGCGTGAGGGAGACAGCTTCTTCTGAAGAAGGAGTGACAATCCTTGATGTCCTTGAGGAGGGCGGCAAGATTAAGGTTGATAAAGAGGCAGAAGCGACAGACGGTTGGGTTTGCGTCAAGGTTGGCGATACGACAGGTTATGTCAGTGCCGATTATGTTACAGTAGAGTTAGAGCTTGGCAAAGCAATCTCTATTGAAGAAGAGCGCGCAGCTATTGAAGCTGCAGAGGCTGAGCGTAGAGCGAAGGAAGCAGCGCAGAGCCAGAGCAGCCAGGGCGGCGGAACTACGCAGAGGGCGGCAGTTGCCGCATCTTACGATGACGTTACCTTGTTAGGAGCATTAATCCAGTGTGAGGCAGGAAGCGAGTGCTATGAGGGGCAGCTTGCAGTAGGGGCAGTCGTAATGAACCGCCTTCGTGCAGGATATGCTGGCAGCATTTCCGGTGTCATTTACCAGAGCGGTCAGTTTACCCCGGCATTGAATGGAACGATGGCAGGTGTGCTTGCAAGCGGCGTGAGCGGAAGCTGTTTACAGGCTGCGCAGCAGGCAATTGGCGGAGCTGATAATGTAGGAGGAGCTACAAGCTTCCGAAGCGCATCTTCTGGTATTCCAGGAATTGTCATTGGGAACCACGTATTTTTCTAAATTGGATGAGATATAATTATTTTAAAAAGCCAGACCTTGATAAATAAGAGGTCTGGCTTTTGTCATTATAATATTGTATTCCTCTGGAAAGTATAGTAATATAACAACGAGGAGGCGAACATTATGGAAGGTGTTATCTGGTTATTTATAGTTGTTGTCATGGCAATTATCGAAATCATTACATTAGGGCTGACGACAATCTGGTTTGCCGGAGGGGCATTGGTTGCCTTTGTCGCAAGTCTGCTGGGAGCCAATCTTATCGTACAGATTGTGCTGTTTATCGTGGTGTCGGTCGGTTTACTGGCATTGACAAGGCCTTTGGCGGTGAAATTCCTTAACAAAGACAGGGAAAGCACCAATGCAGAGAGCCTGATTGGCAAGAGGGCTGTGGTAAAACAGGAGATTGACAACCTCAATGCCCAGGGAATGGTCAGCGTCAATGGGCAGGAGTGGACGGCGCGCGCCTATGAAGAGAAGATTATCCCGGAGGGTGCGACCGTTGAGATTATGGAGATTAGCGGCGTCAAGCTGCTGGTAAAGGAAACTGTACAATAATTTCATAAATGGAGGAAAGACATATGGCAGGAGGAATAGAATTTTTAGTAGTAATCGCATTTATCATTCTGGTACTGATACTGTTGGCATCCTGTATCAAGATTGTGCCGCAGGCACATGCGCTTGTTATTGAGCGTTTGGGTGCTTATCAGGGAACCTGGGGCGTAGGGCTTCATTTCAAAGTGCCATTTCTTGACCGGGTGGCAAAGCGTGTTATCTTAAAGGAACAGGTAGTGGATTTTGCGCCGCAGCCGGTAATCACCAAAGATAACGTAACCATGCGCATTGATACGGTGGTTTATTTTCAGATAACAGACCCCAAATTATTTGCATACGGTGTGGAACGTCCAATTATGGCAATTGAGAACCTGACGGCGACAACGCTGCGTAATATTATCGGTGATTTGGAGCTGGATGAGACGTTGACGTCAAGGGAATTGATCAATACGAAGATGCGCGCTTCGCTGGACGTGGCAACCGACCCTTGGGGAATCAAGGTCAACCGCGTAGAGTTAAAGAACATCATTCCGCCCCAACAGATTCAAGATGCTATGGAGAAACAGGCGAAGGCCGAGCGTGAACGCCGTGCAGCGGTTACACAGGCAGAGGGTGAAAAGACAGCGACAGTCCTGGTTGCACAGGGTAAGAAAGAATCTGCTATCCTGGATGCGGAGGCAGAGAAACAGGCGGCAATCCTGCGCGCCGAGGCAAAGAAGGAAGCAACTATGCGTGAGGCGGAAGGTCAGGCAGAGGCAATCCTGCGTATCCAACAGGCAAATGCGGATGGCCTGCGTTTCCTGAAGGAAGCAGCGCCCGACCATGCAGTCCTGCAGTTAAAGAGCCTTGAGGCATTTGCCAAGGCAGCTGACGGTCAGGCGACCAAGATTATCATTCCGTCTGATATCCAGGGGGTGGCAGGACTGACCAAGACTATTGCAGAGGTTGCCAAGGAATTGTAAGGAATAACATCAAAAAATAGAAGTTTGTTTTGGTTTGAACAGTAACGGACTGTCCGGAGATATGACAGTCCGTTCAAGTTTTCAGGAAGCAGGTAAGTTGAGATAGGGAGGAAAGCATGAATTTACGAGGAAGGAATTTTTTGACATTAAAAGATTTTACGCCGGAGGAGATTGAGTACCTGATTGACCTTTCGGCTGAGTTGAAGCACAAGAAAAAACAGGGAATTGCACATGATGAACTAAAAGGGAAAAATATTGTGCTGATTTTTGAAAAGACAAGCACCCGCACCCGTTGTTCTTTTGAGGTGGCAGCGCATGATTTGGGGATGCATGTGACATATCTGGACCCCTCCGGCTCCCAGATTGGAAAAAAGGAGAGCATCCGCGATACAGCGCGGGTGTTGGGAAGAATGTATGACGGTATTGAGTACCGGGGCTACGGGCAGAAGATTGTGGAAGAACTTGCAGCCTATGCGGGTGTTCCAGTGTGGAATGGACTGACAAATGAATTTCATCCCACACAGATGATAGCGGACATGCTGACCGTGAAAGAGAAACTGGGACATTTCCAGGGGGTGAAATTTGTATATATGGGGGATGCCCGCTATAATATGGGGAATTCCCTGATGGTTGCCTGTGCGAAGTTAGGCATGGATTTTGTGGCTTGTACCAGCAAAGCATATTTTCCGGACAATGAGCTGGTGGCTTACTGCAGAAATGTGGCAAAAGAGACTGGGGCAACAATTACATTGACCGAGGATGTGTCTGCCGGCACGAAAGATGCAGACGTAATTTACACGGATGTGTGGGTGTCCATGGGCGAACCGGACGAGGTATGGGCAGAGCGTATCAAGGCACTGCTGCCGTATCAGGTCAATCGAAAAGTGATGGACAATGCCAAAGAATCGGCAATTTTCATGCATTGCCTTCCGGCATTCCATGATTTGGAGACAACAATTGGCAAAGAGATTCATGAGAAATTTGGCTTGTCAGAGATGGAAGTTACAGATGAGGTGTTTGAGGGCAGACAGTCTGTAGTGTTTGATGAAGCGGAGAACAGGATGCACAGCATTAAGGCGGTCATGTATGCAACGCTTAGATAGGGAGCAGGGATGAAGACAAAGATTTTACAGGCTTTGCGTCAGGATTCACAGGCATATGTCTCTGGGCAGCAGCTCTGTGAGCAGTTTGGCGTATCACGCACAGCTGTGTGGAAGGCGATAAAGCAGCTGCAGGAAGCAGGATATGAGATTGAGGCTGTCAGAAACAAGGGCTACCGTCTGCTGGCAGTGCCGGATATTTTGTCGCAGAGTGAAATTGCCAGTCAGCTACATACGAGATGGCTGGGGCAAAATATCCGTTATTTTGAGGAAGTGGACTCCACCAATACAGCCGCAAAGCGAATAGCCGAGGAAAGCGGCAGCGCGGACTGGCATGGGACCGTGGTGGTGGCGGAGAAACAGACAGCTGGCAAAGGGCGCCGGGGTCGGACCTGGAGTTCACCCAAAGGGACGGGCCTGTTTTTCTCTATCCTGCTAAAACCGCAAATTGAACCGGGCAATGCCTCCATGCTGACGCTGGTGAAAGGTATGGCAACAGTAAAAGGCATCGCACAGGTCACAGGGCTTGAACCGCAGATTAAGTGGCCCAACGATGTTGTGCTCAATGGCAAGAAGATTGTAGGAATCCTTACGGAGATGAGTGCGCAGGTGGACTATGTAAATCATATCGTGGTGGGAACTGGAATCAATGTCCATCAGGCTGATTTCCCGGAGGAAATTTCCAAGACGGCAACTTCTCTGAAGCTGGAATTGCAGGAAGCAGGAAGGAATATGCAGATATCACGGGCAGAACTTCTGGGAGCAGTGCTTTTCTATTTCGAGCAGTATTACGAAACGTATCTGCAGACACAGGATTTGTCGGCTCTGCAGGAGGAGTACAATTCCATGTTGGTAAATATCGGCAAGAGTGTGCGTGTACTGGATCCATTGGGAGAGTATGAAGGTACGGCATTGGGAATTGACAGCAGGGGTGAACTCCTCGTTGACCGGGGCAAAGAGGTATGTAAAGTTTCCTCTGGCGAGGTGTCTGTGCGGGGAATTTATGGGTATGTGTAACGATTCAGAAAGGAAATTGCATTGGATTAGGAGAAGGGAATCGTTATTTTCAGAAGGGAGATTGCAATGGATTATGGTGGGACTGTGCTGTGCGGCTCCAGCGCCTATACGAGAAAATATTACCTGAATGAACAATTTAATGAACTGCCCGAGGGGATTAAAGATGAATTGAAAATCATGTGTGTGCTTTATACGGAGGATATCGGCGGTACACTTACGCTGGTCTTTGATGACGAGGGAAGTCTGCAGTTTCAGGCAGCTTGTGATGAGGGGGACTTGTTGTACGATGATATCGGCAGCGTATTAAAAATTAAGCAGCTGCAGAGGACGAAAGAGGATTTGTTCGGTTCCCTGGAGATGTACTATAAAATATTTTTTCTGGGGGAAGAGCTGAGCGAAGAAGATTTGGAGGACTAAAACATGTTATTGGTTGTGGATGTAGGAAATACGAATTTTACATTTGGGATTTTTGCGGGGGAGGAACTGGAGGCGACTTTCCGCATGACGACGAAGCTGCAGCGGACCTCAGACGAGTATGGGGTTACAATGCGCGATTTGCTGGCGCATAATGGAATTTCTTATGAGAGCATCAAGGATGTGATTATCGCTTCCGTTGTGCCGAACGTGATGCATTCTCTGATAAGTGCGTTTATCAAATATTTTGGTGTTCATCCTGTGGTGGTAGAGCCAGGCATCAAGACGGGTATCCGCATTGCCACGGAGAATCCCAGACAGATTGGTGCAGACCGCATTGTGGATGCAGCGGCAGCTTATGAGCTGTATGGGGGACCTGTGTTTGTCATTGATTTTGGAACCGGGACAACTTACGATTTAGTTGACGAGACCGGAGCTTTTGTATCTGGCGTAACAGCGCCGGGAATCCGTACCTCGGCAAAAGCATTGTGGGAAGAGGCGGCAAAGCTGCCGGAAATTGAGATTCGTAAGCCAAACAGTATTTTGGCGAAAGAGACTATCAGCAGCATGCAGGCAGGGCTGGTGTATGGTCAGATTGGGCAGACGGAATATATTGTCAGGCAGACGAAGAAAGAGACTGGTTATGAAAATCTCAAGGTGGTGGCGACCGGCGGTCTGGGCACGATAATCGCCAGCGAGACGGATGCCATTGATATTTATGACCCCACGCTGACTTTACAGGGGCTGCGGCTGATTTACAATAAACAGAACCGGCAGAAATAAATGTTGATATGGTCAGGAAGGAATTAACATATAGGATTAGGGTGTCAAGAGATTGGAAATAAATATGATACTGGCGATTTGCACAAATGGGTACAAAAAGCAGCGACT
>CANOFO010000082.1 GCA_947565305.1 uncultured Lachnospiraceae bacterium
AGCTGTCGGCTTTGTAAGAAATGCAAAAGAAAGGATAATTTGCCCTGTGCACATCCTGAGTTGATGTCATATAGTTTTGAGTCGTTAGGAATAAATGTGTGTAAGCTGACAGAAGATTTATTTGATACAGAATTATTATGGTACTCTAAAAATAACCTGCCCCAGTATACTTGTGTGGTAGCCGGGCTTTTATCCAATTATAAATTTTGTTCAGGACAAATTGTCGAAGTAATTGAAAAATATCACTAGATTTGTATAACTTTTGTGAGTTCAAAATAAATATTGTAAATCCTAAATGCCTATGATAAAATGAAGATAAGCGTTAATAAATATTATTTTACAAATTTAACAGGCACACAAAGCCTGCAAATTCATAGGTTGGAGGAAAATGTATGGGAAATGATAAGACACAAAAGAGGAAGGTACAAATAATTTCAGTTTTAACACTATTTGTATTCTTGGTTGACATATATTTAATAATTTATGTTCCCACGGATTATATTCTTGCAACAGCGGCTTTTGTGACACTTGTGTTTACTATTTTTACTTTTAACAGTTGGTTTAAGCTGAGAGAAATTGAAAATCACCATCGGGAAGAGCAATATACCGATATTATGAAGGCAGAAAAAGGTACATATGTAGTCACTCTGGAAATGATGAAAGAGATGAATGAGAAAATCAATTTTATCGGACAGAAAATTATGCCTTTGGGCAAAGCAGGGGACGAAAATCAGCGTAAAATAGCTTCTATGTTAGACAGCATTGTTGAAGATCAGAAGAAAATTGCTAAGATAACTATCAGCCGCACCAAAGAAAATGCAGATGCATTGATGAATTCTAATGACCAGCTTTTAAACCAGATGGAAGATTTTCGGAATAGCATAGATGTTATTCGGGACCAGGTCAGCAAACAATTGGAGATGAATGGTAAGGGAAATGGCGACATAGGGGAAATTAAAAATGAGCTGATAGATAAAATACAGGAATTGACGGAATCCATCAAAAAAGAAGTAGACGAGATTTCTGAGAATATTGAGATTTCCAATCAGTCTGTGGAAAGTTTAGTATCTGCAAATAAGATGGCAATGCAGAAAGAAGCAGCTGCTGCATCATTTCATCAAGATGAGACAATAATGGTTGAAGAACCAGTATTATCAGTCGAAGAGCCAGTGATACCAGAAGAGCCAGCATTATCAGCGGAAGAGCCGGTGATACCAGAAGAGCCAGCATTATCAGCAGAAGAGCCGGTGATACCAGAAGAGCCAGCATTATCAGCGGAAGAACCGGTGATACCAGAGACGATTGAAATAGATAATGATGCCATTTCTGAACTTATCATGGAGAAGAAGCCTTTGGATGAAACAGTTCTCATGGAGGAATCTTCGATTGAGGAATCTATGCCTGAGGCGGATATTTACGACCCTAACAAGCCAATGAGCCCAGATGATATCGCAGCATTGCTGGCTAGTACGGAAGAGCAAAATTCTTTTGAGAGTGCACCAGAAGAGCCAGCGAAGGAGAAAAAGCCGTCTAAGGCGGACATGTCTGACCCCAATAAGCCAATGAGTCCGGAAGATATTGCAGCATTGATTGCGAATACGGAGACAGAGGATCTTCCTGAGGAAACAGTCAGGTTTGAGGAAGAAGAAAAACCTTCTATGCCGGATATGTCCGACCCCAATAAGCCAATGAGCCCGGACGATATAGCGGCATTGATTGCAAATATGTAAACTATAAAACAGCAGCTTTTCAAAAATGAAAAACTGCTGTTTTTGTCATTAAAAATAATTTTATCCATATAATAATAAAAATTTAAGTTCCTCATCGGGGGCAAAATGAAGCGTAAAAAAACTATGAAACAGAAACTCGCAGAGATAGGATATAAGAAACCAAATTTAGAAAAAAAGATAGGAACGATAGAAAAATCATTTAACGAAGTAAAAAAGATGTTAAGTGAAAAAAATTAAAACAGTAAGATAAAAAAAGAACCCATCATGAGAGCGCATCATCACAACAAGTTCTTACATGCGCCTCCAGGGGTTCGAACCCTGGACACCCTGATTAAGAGTCAGGTGCTCTGCCAACTGAGCTAGAGGCGCTTACTTCTTTTCTTAAGACAAGGATTATTATATAATAAATTATTAAGGAATGCAAGAACTTTTTAAATTTTTTTCTTATTTTTTTGCAAAAAGTTTTACGTTATTGACAAAAAATGAAGAAAAGAGTAAAATTGTACCAACCTGATAATACAGATAAAAGACAAAAGGAGAACAAAATGAAAAAAGTTGTAAAATATGGAGTAATTACAATTATCGCCTTGCTTGCGGCATTTGTATATTACTATGTTACAATTCCTGCATTTAATATACATTCTGTGGGAACATGGTGGTTTATCATTGGCGCAGTGGCTATCATTGGATTTGCCATTGAAGGACGCAAACTTATCCAGGAACACCGCTCTGGTGTAGAATTTATAAAGGAAGAAAAAAAGCTGAAGATTAGTATCAGTATTGCGGGAAAGATTACTTTAGGAGTTCTGGCAGTGCTCCTGGTTATCCTGGCAATTGGAGCATTATTATCCTCACCAATTATAAATGCCAAAAAGTACCAGCAATTGATGACTGTAGAAAACCGTGATTTTACACAAGATATAACGGAGGTTGATTATAATACCATTCCTATTTTAGATAAAGATTCGGCCGCCCTCTTAGGTAACAGGAAGATGGGCAGCATGGTGGACATGGTTTCACAATTTGAAGTTTCTGGCGATTACAGTCAGATAAACGTAAATAATAAACCGGTACGTGTAACGCCTCTGACCTACGCAAGCCCTATTAAATGGCTGACAAATCAAAGCAGCGGTATTCCGGCATATATCAAAATTGATATGGCCACACAGGATACGGAGTGTGTAAAGCTGGACCAGGGAATTAAATATTCCAAAGCAGAATATCTAAACCGCAATATATACCGTCATTTGCGTTTTCACTATCCCACATATATTTTTACAGAGCAGATTTTTTTTGAAATTGATGAGGAGGGAACGCCATATTGGATTTGCCCGGTTAAGAAATTTAATATTGGGCTGTTCGGTGGCGTGACTATTGGAAATGTGGTAATCTGTAATGCTGTCACAGGAGAATGTACTGATTATAAGATTGATGAAGTGCCTCTGTGGGTGGATAAAGTTTATCAGGCAGAACTTCTGATGGAACTCTACGATTACAACGGCACATTGAAGCACGGATTTTTCAATAGTGTACTGGGACAGAAGGACTGCCTGCAGACAACAAATGGCTATAATTATATTGCTTTGGAAGACGATGTATGGGTGTATTCCGGCGTGACCAGTGTCAGCGGAGACCAGTCTAACGTAGGATTTGTTCTGATGAATCAGCGTACCATGGAGACGCGCTTCTATAAGATTGAAGGGGCAACCGAGGAATCAGCAATGTCTTCCGCAGAAGGGCAGGTACAGAATCTCGGTTACAGGGCGACATTCCCATTGCTGCTGAATATTTCCGGAGAGCCAACATATTTCATGGCTCTGAAAGATGATGCAGGTTTGGTGAAAATGTATGGCATGGTAAATATCCAGAAATATCAATGGGTAGCGACCGGAAATACCATACAGGAATGTGAGAAAGCTTATAACAAGCTGCTGAAAAATAATGGAATTACTTCAACTTTGGAGAAGAAAAGCAAGACCATGTCTGGTAGGATAACTAATTTCATTCCGGTAAATATTGAAGGAAATACGCATATTTATTTTGCATTGGAGGGCGAAGAGGAAGTCTTTGATGTGGATTTGACTAACACAGACCTTTTGGACATTGTCAAGTATCAGCAAGGCGATATGATAGAGATACTTTATACGGATGATGATTATCCGGCGAAAGTAATAAAAATCAAATAAGGGAATAGATAAATTATTCTATGATAATTATTGGAATAGCACAAGAATAGTGACATTGCCCGGTGGAAGCAATCACAAGCTGAATGTTGATTGCTTTTACCGGGCAGTAGTGTTGTCTGGTAGAAAAAAACATAAGTAATAGGCAGTAAAAATTTAGTTTCATCAAAGAAATGGAAAGTATTTTATCGGGATGCAATTAATTTGCAGATAGGGTTTCCTTTTGCTGAGAATCTTTCCTCATATTCCGTCATAATATTTCCCTGATTCATAATCACATCATGATGGAGGTCTCGGGTAAATGCATTGATTTTCCACCCGGCTTCTTTTACCTCCTCTAAAGAAAAGTCGAAAAGCCCTACGTTATCTGTTTTAAATTCCACAATTCCGTCAATTTTTAAAATCTGCTGGTAGAGAGCAAAAAACTGGTGGGAAGTAAGGCGGCGTTTGGCATGGCGGTCTTTGGGCCAGGGGTCAGAAAAATTCAAATAAATGCGGTCTACTTCATCTTTATCAAACATTTCAGATATATTTTCCGCTTCCATACGGATAAAGCGAATGTTTTCTAGTGGCTCTTCTTCTAATTTCTGAAGTCCCCGCAGCAAGACACTGGAATATTTTTCGATGCCTACATAGTTTATCTGCGGATTTCTCTTGGCGAGAGCCATAATGAATTTACCTTTCCCCATGCCAATTTCAATATGGATAGGGTTATTATTGCCGAATATGGAATGCCATTGTCCCTTGGGCGGTTCTGTCTCGGGGATGCAGTAATTGTTTGTGGCAATTACTTCACGGGAACCGGGAATATTTCGTAATCTCATAAGTACCTCCTGGAATTTTTTCTGTCTTTTTATCTTACTATATATCTTCCATAAAAAAAAGCATTATTTAGAAAGTTGATTTGCATATTTGGATATGCTATACTATAGGCGATGTAATAATTTTGTAATAGTTCAGTCATCATTTTAACATAAATGATTTGACGGGCTGGAATGATACAGAAATCACATATGAGGAGAATTTTTCATGAAAAACAGAAAGAGATGGCGAGTTTTGCTGCTGGGAATGATATGTCTGCTTCCGGTATACGCAGTCCCAGTTCAGGCAGAGGAATATTGGCCGGAAGGTCCCCAGATTCAGGGAGAGTCGGCAATTGTGATGGAAGCATCTACTGGAACCATACTGTATGAGAAGAATTCACATGAGCGGTCTTATCCGGCAAGTATTACCAAAATTATGACAAGTCTGCTTGCTATAGAGAATTCAAATTTAGATGAAGAAGTAACTTTTTCCCAAGATGCAGTGTATAAGACGGAGGGTTCTGGAATTTCACGTGATATTGGTGAAGTTATGTCTATGAGGGAATGTCTTTATGGATTGATGTTGGAATCTGCAAACGAATGTGGTTATGCGATTGCTGAGCATGTTGGTAAGGACTATCAGGATTTTATTAATATGATGAATAACAAGGCAAGTGAATTGGGCTGTAAGGATACACATTTTAACAACCCTCATGGTTTGCCAGATGAAGACCATTGGACAAGTGCATATGATATGGCATTGATTTCCAGAGAGGCATTGCAGAATAATATCTTCCGTATGATTGTAAATACCAGGCGTTATACAATTCCTCCTACTAATAAACATGATGAGGAGACCTATCTTAGCAACCATCATAAAATGCTCAATAATTATAAAGGAGATGAGCAGTACCTCTATGATTACTGTATTGGAGGCAAGACAGGTTATACGAGCGTAGCAGGAAGCACACTGGCAACTTTTGCGGAAAAAGATGGTATGACTTTGATATGTGTTGTCACAAAGGAACAATCGCCAAATCATTATTTGGATACACGGACATTATTTGATTATTGTTTTGAAAATTTCCAATTGTGGAATGTGTCAGAGAATGAGAAAAATTATACCGAAGATACACCGGAAATCAAGATATTTGAAAATGAGGATTCTTTTATCGGTTTAAATAATAAAGGCTGTATTGTACTTCCCGTTGCGGCAGCATTTGAAGATGCAGTTCCTGAGGTTAAGGAGACCAAAGATGACAGTCAGGTCGTGGGAAGGATTGAATATACTTATGCGGGCCGGACAGTTGGCGGAACTGACATAGAGTTGACAGGCGCAAAAGTCTCAGAATTTAAATTCCAGAAGAAAATGGAAGAGACCAAGCTGCCGGAAGAAAAAGTAATCAGGATTAATGTAAAGTATGTGGTTATCGGTATATTATCTGTCATTCTTATTATTGGAATTGGTTTTGGCATTTATCATCTGGTAGATAACTTTTATTTGATAAAGTATAAGTTAGAAAGCCGCAGACAGCAGAAACATAAATTTAAGGAAGTGAAAGCCAGGAGATGGTGGCATAGAAAGTGATAAAATGTCTTATATATAATAATACGACATTTTATAAAGTTATTTTTATTATAAAGGACAATATATCAATTGATATATTGTCCTTTAAGTTAATCCAAGACATAGAAAAAACAAGTATAAATTATCTGAAAACTTATTAAAGTGAAGAATATTTTTATAAAAATAATATTAATGTATATTTCCAGTAGTAATGGAACAATCAAATATAAGTTTTAGGGCGTAATGGTCATGGAACATTTTCTGTATCAGAAAAGGATGATTCACATGAGGTGTTACATGCGAATTGTTCCAATAATTTCAACAACTGTATTTTTTGTGTCGTGTAGAAGAGAATCCCATTATTTGTTTTTGTCATTGTAATGTAAGTTCCATCAAAAGTTTCAGATTCAGCTATAAGGTTCATGAGGTAATCTTTGTAAGAATTTTGCATTTCCAGAAATAACGTTTCACATGCAGACAAATCATGGGAGACGGCTTCGGACATCTGGAACAGCCGTTTGAGTTCCTGATCCTGGCTAAGCTGTCTGGAAGATTTGTTGATGATAAAATATCCATGCTCATCTTTGGGCAGGTTTAAGGTTTTGACAGCGCGCTGAACCTGTTTGGTCAGGCTGTCGGAAGCCGGATAAAGGGATTCAAAATAGGGCATAAAATCTGCAGCTTGCCGAAAATGTTCATTTTTACCGCGTTGTCCGATTTCGGCATTAAGGATTCTGCGGATAATGGATTCACAGGTTTCCCTGGATGGATTTTTCTTTAATTTATTTTGTGACATGTTGCCTCCCTGTGGAATAAATGCTCGTCTCTAGTAATAATCTATAGGATAAAGGGATGTTTGTAAAGGATTAATTGACAGAATTCCCTAATAAGAATATAATTAAAACACCACCTTAATGAAAAAGGAGCGGAAAAAAAATGGGAAAAATACAGGAAAAGAAAAATGCAATGATTGAAAAACTGCATCAGGAAATGGCTCTTCATGGAGGAATCATGAAGACATCTGAACTCTATGAACTGTCGATGGACTACCGTAAAATCCAGCAGTTTGTGAAGGAAGGGATTTTAGAGAGGGTGAAGAACGGATATTATGGCATTGGGTTTACTGGAATGTCAGAGGAAAGCATGGTCAGCAGCCTTTTTCCAGATGGAGTGCTTTGCCTGGAGACAGCATTGCATTATCAAGGATATTTAGAGACAAGACCTGCCTGCTGGCAGATTGCTGTTGATAAAAATACATCCAAGTCACGCTTCAAGATGAATTACCCTCCGGTTCAGCCTTATTATATTGAGCCGGATGTTTTGATGATGGGAGCGGAAGAGTTTTCTTTGGGTCAGGGAAAGATGTTCCTTTATAATAAGGAACGTCTTATCTGTGACTGCCTGAAATTTGAAGAGAAGCTGGAACGTGAGGTATTGCAGCAAGCTTTGCGTAAATATATTGAGGAGCAGGACAAAGATGTCCAGAAGCTTTTGGAATATGCTAAACTTAGAAAAGTTACACAGAAGGTACAGAATCGGATAGGAGTGTGGTTATAGGATGGATTTGGAGAAACAGCAAGAAGAGATATCATCAATTTACCAAATAGCAATTTTAGGAGCGGAAGAAATATTGAGCAAAATGGGAAATCAACCATGGAATGAGAATATCCTCTTAAAAAGCGATGATTTCCTACAAAATAAAAAATACCAGAAAGTGCTTTTGGATAGCCTGCAATTTTTTACGCCAGAGGAAGAGATGGAGAATATTGTAGATAACCTCAAGGAACTGTTTGCACCTGTGGAGGAAATTATAGATACAAATACAGGAGAAATGCAGGTTTTATTTTGCAGAGAAGGAAACAAAAGTAATCCCATGAAGATTTTTTTTGAAATATGTAAAGCTCCATATAGGATACCTTTTGAAATCCATCTGATTTTCTATCCAGGACATAAAATCTTTCCACAGAAAAAGACAGGAATCCATGAGGGGAGACAGGAAAACTTTACTTATAATATGTTTCCGTCTGAGGAATATCTGGCTCTTGCCTTTTACGAAGTCATAAAGGATTTGGAGCTGATTGTAGATATGTCATGGTATAAACAAATTTATGAAACGCTCTGCAGGGAATCTGTAGATGGAAGGAAAGTCTGGGAGAGCCTGAATCGGCTGATAAAGGAATATCCTATCCCATCTTTGGATAAGCGCCTTGACACGCTTGCGGGCTATAAGGATTATGGGTATATGAAAAAGCGCTGGAAAAGCCAGAGCAGACGCAGGAAAGAATCATACCCACGGTGGGAAGACGTAGTAGCTTTGATGGTACAGTTTTTAACGCCGATTTTTGAGGGAGTGCTGAAAGATGAAATATTTCTGGGTGATTGGATGCCGGAACTTGGGAGGTATCTGGATTAGTAAAGAGGATTTCCATTGGCAAGGGGATAGTTGAGATTCATAAATAGTAATTTATTAATTATAATAAGGGGAAGGAATTTAACATATTGAGGGGAATTTACGATATTTTACAGAAAGCAGATGACATCATCTGGGGAATCCCCATGATTGTGCTGATTTTGGCAGTGGGTATTTATATGACATTCCGTCTGCAGGGGATTCAGGTGCGCCATCTCTCACTTGCCATACGCAATCTTGTTACCAGGGAAAAAACAAAGGAGGAGGGGGAAGTCACTGCTTTTGCCGCTCTTTGCACGGCTTTATCGGCAACCATCGGCACAGGAAATATCGTGGGAGTTGCCACAGCCCTGACAGCGGGCGGTCCGGGTGCATTGTTCTGGATGGTGGCGGCGGCAGCTGTGGGTACGGCGACAAAATACTCGGAATGCTTTTTGGCAGTCAGATACCGTAAAGTTGCAAAAGACGGTCATATTTTAGGCGGACCATTCTATTACATTGAACAGGGAATGGGAAAGAACTGGAAATGGCTGGCAAAGCTATTTGCATTTTTCGGAGCAGGTGCGGGTCTTCTGGGTATTGGCACGTTTACCCAGATTAATGGAATTACCGGTGCAGTAAATAACTTTTTTGACCCGCAGAATCAACAGACGGTAAATCTGTTCGGCAGGGATTATTCCTGGAGTGTTATCATCTCTGGCGTTATCCTGACGACTTGTGCGGCGCTTGTGCTGATTGGCGGGCTGCAGCGGATTTCAGGGGTGGCGCAGGTACTTGTCCCCTTGATGGGAGCAACGTATGTCACAGCGACAATGCTGATACTTGTCTTCCATTACAGGGAAATTCCGGCAGCATTTACGCTGATTGTGCAGAGTGCATTTGGGTTAAAAGCAGCTGCTGGGGGTACTTTGGGAGCTATGATGGCAGCAATGCAAAAAGGCGTTGCCAGAGGTATTTTTTCCAACGAGGCCGGATTGGGAAGCGCGCCGATTGCCGCAGCTGCCGTGCGCACTAAGGAACCGGCGGCACAGGGACTGGTGTCTATGCTGTGTACGGTGATTGATACCGGAATTATCTGCACGATGACAGGGCTTGCCATAATCGTTACCGGAACCTGGGATATGGGGCTTGATGGCGTGGCAGTGACAGCCAGGGCATTTGAGATTGGGCTTCCCTTTGAGCCGGAGGTATCGTCTTTCCTGCTGATGGCATGTCTTGTATGCTTTGCATTCACCACAATTTTAGGTTGGAATTATTACGGTGAGAAATGTATGGAGTACCTCACCGGGGGACGGCGGCAGGCAGTGGAAGCGTACCGCCGGGTTTATATAGCCTGTGTTTTTATTGGTCCGTTCATGACAGTCTCTGCAGTGTGGACAATTGCGGATATTTTCAATGGGTTGATGGCAGTCCCCAATTTGATTGCCATTGTAGCGCTGAGCAACATTATTGCTACTGAGACAAGACAATACCTCAGAAAGCAAAAATGAATTCTGCTGCCATTGAAATTAAACAAGAGATAGCAATGTTTACTGTTAAGTGAACTTAAACAGCAAGGATAACGCTTGCAATTGTGCCAACTAAAGTAGCAAAAAGTGCACCGGCAAGCGTGTAGCGCGTCTTCTGAACTTTAGCCGTCATGAAATAAATACTCATGGTGTAGAAAATTGTTTCTGTGCAGCTCATCATAATCGAAGTTATCGTGCCGTAGAGGGAATCCGGTCCATATTCCTTGAAAATATCCAAAACCAGCCCGGTAGCAGCGGAAGAGGAGAACATTTTCACAATGGAGACGGGGACTAAAGCTGCCGGAAAATGCAAAGGTTCTGTAATTACGCCCAACATAGAGGATAAGAGGTCTAAAAATCCTGAAGCGCGCAGAATCCCGACGCCTACCATCAGTCCAATCAAAGTGGGCATGATACCGATGACCGTATGGAATCCGTCTGTGGCGCCTTTGATAAAGTCATCGTAAATGGAGTAATGGTTTAACAGTCCATAGCCGACAATCAGGAAGATTAAAATTGGAATCATGGCATCGGACAGAAAAAGGAGGATATTCATAGCGTACCTCCTTTTTTGCTGTTTCTATGCGTTCGCTTCTCTGGCAGACATGCCATGACTTTAGCAAAAACAATCCCGGCAAGGGTAGAAAAAAAGGTTGCGATTATGGCAGGTCCTAAAATGGCAGTGGGATTTGCCGAGCCGTACTGGCTGCGGTAGGCAATCATATTGACAGGAATCAATTGGAAAGAGGAAACATTTAAGATAAGGAACGTACACATTTCCTTGCTTGCCACCTTGCTGTGGTTATTAAGCTTGCCCATTTCCTCCATTGCCTTTAAACCGGCGGGGGTCGCTGCCCAGCCCAGCCCGAAGACATTGGCAATGATATTGGTGGAAATATATTCATTTGCCTTGTGGTCTTTGGGAATATTGGGAAACATAAACCGCAGAAGTGGATTGAGTGTTCGTGCTGCCCCACGGATAATTCCACAATTTTCAGCAATACGCATGAGACCTACCCAGAGGGACATGACCCCTACCATGGTGATACAGAGCGTAACGGCTTCTTTGGAAGAATCCAGGGCAGCATTGGTGACTGCTGTAAGATTTCCGGTAAAAGCGGCATAGAGGATGCCAATGACAATCATAAAACCCCATAAGTAATTGAGCATAACATCACTTCCATAGATACAGTTGTTTTATCCTATGAGCCTTTACACGGAAATATGAAGCATAATTGTAAGCCCTATACGGAAATATGAAGCACAATTGTGGCAATCTTAAAGTACAGAAGCGTGGAGCAGATATCTACAATCGTTGAAATCAGGGGCGCAGCCATCAGCGCCGGGTCAAGGTGGATATGTTCTGCAATCAATGGCAGCGTGCAGCCGATAAATTTGGAGATGACAACCACAGCCACCAGCGAAAGCGAGATAATGACAGACATCTGGATATCCCCATACTGAATAAAAATGCGGATACCGTTCACGATGGCGAGCACAATGCTGACAATAATGGCAATGCGAAATTCCTTAAAGATAACACGGAAAATATCTTTAAACTTAATTTCATCTAAGGAAAGCCCACGAATCATCAAGGTGGAACTCTGGGAGCCACAGTTGCCGCCGGTTCCGGTGAGCATGGGGATGAAGGATACCAAAAGTGGATAAAGTTTAAAAGATTCCTGGTAATGGTTGATAATAGAGCCACTGACAGTTGCGGAGAGCATTAAGACCATCAGCCAGCCAATCCTGCTTCTGGCATGGGAAAAAACGGAGGTATTGAAATAACTGTCCTCCGTAGGCGTCATTGCCGCCATCTTCGTGATATCCTCGGTATTTTCTTCCTGCATGACATCCATGGCATCATCGAAAGTGACGATGCCCACCAGCCGTTCTTCCTGGTCCACAACCGGGATGGCAAGGAAGTCGTATTTATTAAAAATCTTAACAACTTCCTCTTTGTCCTCATGCGTATCTGTATAAATAACATTCGTTTCCATGATATCTTCAATCTGCATGGAGTCTTCTGCCATCAAAAGGTCCTTTACGGATACCATGCCGATAAGTTTGCGGTGTTCGGTCACATAGCAGGTGTAAATGGTTTCTTTATCCACGGCAGTCTGGCGGATACGGCTGATGGCTTCCCCCACAGTCATGTCTTTCTTGATGTTGACATATTCAATGGTCATCAGGCTTCCGGCACTGTCCTTGGGATAATGGAGCACCTGGTTAATCATTTTGCGGGTTTCTTCATCCGTGTTACGCAGAATACGTGCAACCACATTTGCCGGCATCTCCTCAATGATATCTACGGTATCATCCAGAAAAATATCGTCCATCACGGCACGCAGTTCGCGGTCTGTAAGGGCATTGATTAAAGTCTCCTGCATGTCCCTGCTCATATAAGTAAAAGTCTCTGCCGCTTCTTCTTTTGGCAGAAGGCGGTAGAGCAGCGGGATTTCTTTCTTGTCGATTTCGTCAAATAAAAGAGCGATATCTGCCGCGTTTAAATTGCCTAGCATCTGTCTTAACATGGAATATTTTCGTTGGGAAAGCATCCCTTCCGCCAGTTCTTGAATCTCTTCCAAATCCATGTCCACAAAATCCAGTTCTTCTAAGTTGATGTTATCAAAGTTATCCATGGCAGTTCCTCCTTTCACAAGGTAATGGCACGCGCCGCAAAGCGTCACCTGCCAGTTCGTCGGAAAGCATACCAGAAATGCTTCGCATTTGCTTTCCTCCTTTCACATAGGTAATGGCACGCGCCGCAAAGCGTCACCTGCCAGTTCGTCGGAAAGCATACCA
>CANOFO010000083.1 GCA_947565305.1 uncultured Lachnospiraceae bacterium
GACACAAGATCCTTAGTCTTGCCTGTCTGCCAATTCCAGCACTTCCGCAGACAATGTAAATTGCCATGTCGTTTGACGACTTTAAAATAGTACCAAATCCTGGCGGGATTGTCAATAAGATTTTTGAAAATTTTTTATTTTTTGACAACAACTAACCCTTGCGGATGATAAATAAAAAATAATTCTCTTTCTCATCCATGCTAAATTCCCTGAGCAGCGTAAACTCCTTATGCAAGCGGAGCTGTTTTTTTACATAATTTTTCTCATTGGCATACAGGATAATCTGCCCCTGCTCTTCTAGCAGCTCTGCTGCTTTAGCAAAAAATAATGCATAAAGTTCATCCAGTTCCGCCCGGCTCTTCTTTCCCCGCTCCGGCATATCCGTAATAATCTCATCGAATAAATACTTATGTGTAAACTCAAAAAAATCCCGGTTGATATAGTAAACTTCCTTGCCGGCAAGTTTGGTATTCTCTTTCGCCTTGGCTATAGCCTCCCCAAAAATGTCGATGCCGTACATCACCTTTGCCGGACACACCTTGTCCCGCTCAATCAGCATGGTGCCTACGCCGCAGAATGGATCTAAAACCTGCGCCTGTTCTGTCAGGTAAGGTTTTGCCAGCCTGACAATCAAAGCCGCCTGCTCAGGCTTGATGGACGATGCCACCGTATGCTTACGGTAGGGGAAACGTTCTTCCCCAAACGTAAACAATTTGACCAGCGGCAGAAATTCACCGTCCCGATTTTCCATCAGCCGGATTTCCAGTTCATAATCAGAGGCTGAATTCTTTAATCTCCCATCTGTCTCCTGTTCCAGGGCAAAACTGCACTTCTTGACAAATGCGCTGCGCTGGTCTAAAGCCCTTGGGCTGTGCAGGCTCAGACGGAAATAAAACGCATCCTCCGCCCCATGCGCTCTTAGCAGCATTTCCTGCAGGTCAGAATGCGCCAATGCCTTTGCTGCTTCCCTTGGTTCTGCGGGGATTCTCTTTATATTTAAGGGAAACAGCAATTCCCGATATGTGGGAATTCTCAAAATGGATTTTAAGCGGCTGGTATACACGCGCACCCCGCTTTTGAGAATCGTTACCTTCCCTTCCTTTATCTGCCCTGCCGTTATCTGCTGGTACTGTTTGCCGGTAGTGAGAATGACCTCCCAGGCAGTATCATATCCCTGAAACCGGTGCTTCCTGTGGGCTGTACCCTTGTCCACAAGTTTGCGCAAAACCGACAGTTCCTCCCGGATGTGCTTTTCTTCCTCCACGGCAGGGCGGTACGCCTCAAGCTGCTGCAGACGTTTCTTCAGCCCTCCCATACAGGCAGAACAATCCAGGTCCTTGAGCGCTTTGAGATAATCGCTTTTTACAAATAACTGCTGCTCTTTTTCATATGCCTGGTATAGCAGCGGCACATTCTCATCCTGTCCAAGTTTGCCCAGAACCAGGGCTGCGTTCTTGCGCACCTTAGGGTCGGATTCTTCTAGCATTTTAGTAAGTAAGCTGTAATCTCCCTGAAGGATAGCAAGAAGTTCCTGTCTCGCTGTCTCCTCTTTCAGTTCCTGTTTTAACTCTATCAGGGTTTTGCGCAAATCCTGCCCCATTTTCAGGCGTTCGTACTGCTCTTTTATCATCTCTGCTCCAATCATTTTCCACAAACAGTTTATTTTTTTACTTTCACAGAAAGCGGTTTAGAATATGTTCCATACACCGGCTTTTTATTGACTATCCGGTACGGACGAACCTTGACATAGCACTTTCCTTTTTTCACGCCAGCTTTCACAACCTTATTGCCTGACGCCGCTTTCTTAATATTTGCTGCTTTCTTAAATCCTTTCGACTTGTACTTCGAGGTATAAACGGCATATCCCGAAGCGCCCTTTACTTTCTTCCAGGAAACTTTTACCTTCCCTTTCTTCAAGGCTTTCGCAGACACTTTCGGCCTTGCCAGCACTGTTATCTTCGCATATTTTTTGCTCAGCGCACTGTCGGATATTTTGTCGTTTCCTTTTGCTGCTATTTTATAATAATACGTCTTTCCTGCTTTTACACTCTTGTCCGTATAGGAAGTCGTCTTCGTTGAGCCAATTTTCTGATAGCCGGCAGTTTCCTTTGCGGAACGGTAAATATCATACTCCTGCGCGCCGCTGACTTTCACAAACGTCACCTTCGCATGACAGGCCGTTGCAAGCTGTGACACGCTCACGCTAGCAGTTTCCTCCAATTGGTTGGATGGTTCTCCTGGTTTTCCGGTATTGCCTGGATTCTCTGAATCTCCTGGCTTCCCGGTATTCCCAGTTCCGCCGGTATTCCCAGTTCCGCCAGTATTCCCTGGCTCTTGCGGCTTGACCGCCTCCACCTGCGGCTGCTTTGGCAATTTATATCCTGTCCCCAGGAAGAAACTCGTATGTGCCGGCTGGTTGTAACCCACATTCTGGGTGGCAATCTGCACACGGTACTGCGTATCATGCATCAATGTGGCAATCCGATACTCGGTAGGAAATGTCGTATGGTACAGCCTGAGGTAAGTGCCGTCCTGTGCTGGCCAGATGACTTCCTCCCGCCAGTCTCCCAGCAAATCTGCCGCCAGAGAACTGTTGCCCTTCGTACCATTGATGTAGGTGACATCGCGCGCCGTTAAAATACGACCCTTGCCGTAGCCATCAATCATGGTCCGTTCCATGACCTCCTGCTCCAAATCGCCGTCCCAGTAGATGGTGAAGTTCTGCATCCATTTGGTGATGGAACTCCAGGCTCCAACCACTTCTCCTTTGCTGTTCCACAAATCATCTCCCAGGGAAGCAGAAAATTCTGCGCCCGGATTCTCTGCGCTGAAATTTCCGGCAATCGCGCGCCCGGTATCGCTGTCCGCCGTGTAGCGGAACACGATTTCTCCATTGGAGGCCTTGCGCAGCGCAGCGCCGTAAGGCTCATGTTCAAAACAGCTGAATATCTCAAGCCCCGGGCTCTCAGGGTCGAAGTCACCGACATGGATGGCATCGCCGTGCCCCAATTCATTCGAGTAAAGACCGCTTCCGTCATGGTCTATCGTGCAGGCGCCAAAAACAATCTCATCATAGCCATCTTCATCCACGTCTGCCACTGCCAGGTTATGGTTGCCCTGCCCGGCAAACGTTTCATTTCCTTCCTCTGCCGTATCAAAAAACCATCGTTTCTGGAACTTTTTATCGACAATGTCGTAAGCTGCCATACCGAAATTTACGTAATATCCACGGCTTACGAGGACGCTGGGCGTCTTGCCGTTTAAGTACGCCACTCCCGCTAAGTAACGCTCACTGCGGTTACCAAAATCATCTCCCCAATAATCTTTATTGAGTACGCCCGGCGTGCCATGAATGCCGCGCCCCGGCTCATAATCAATCGTATCTAAGGTTTTTCCGGTCCGCCCATCAAACAATGTCAGGTATTCCGGACCCTCCAAAATAACCCCTGCCGAGCTCCGCCAGTCTTTGCCAGCCTGTCCGATAACATTTCCCTCACCGTCTGTCGTTCCGTCCGCCGTCTTGCAGACCAGTTCCGCATAGCCGTCCCCATCAAAGTCATACACCAGAAACGGCGTATAATGCGCACCCGCGCGGATATTGACGCCCAAATCAATGCGCCACAGCTTGGTGCCGTTCATCTTATAGGCATCGAGGTACACATTTCCGCGGTAACCGTCCGCCATATTATCACCTGAGTTAGAAGGCATCCATTTAAGGATAATCTCGTACTCGCCGTCTCCGTCCAAATCCCCGCAAGCCGCATCATTGGGGGCATAATCGTACTCCTCGCCAGACGGCGTCACCCCCGGGGCTGGTTTATCCACTGGAATATCTAGGTAATTATCTTTCCATACCGATATGGGCTTGCTCTGCTCTATATCCACACCACCTTGCAATGTATGCAACACATAGCTTGCCTGTTCTGTACCGGAAGCATCCAGGTAATTCGTGCTTGCCGTAATCGGACCTGTCGTGATTTTCTGTCCATCCCGATATAATTCAAACGAGGTATCTGCACTGTCCGTGCCTAAAAAACGCCAGGACAGGTACACGCCGTCCCCGGTCTTGATTGCTACGATACCTCTGTCTAAGGACTCCACCTGTCTTTTGGCTGCCTGTGCTTCACTATCCTCTTGTGCATAGACTGTCTGCAGCCCTTGCAATGGCGCAATATTTCCTGCCAACACAGCTGCACACAAAACTCCAGTTACAAGACGTCTGCCAAATTGCTGACCCGCTTTTTTCCACTTATCAGGCAATGTCCACGTCAAATTTTCTCTCTTCTTCATACTGAACTCGCACCCTTCCAAAGTTATATTTCTTCCATTATAAACCATATATGTATTTTATTCCACATTCTTTTTTATTTTAGCATACTATGAGGGAATCTGGACTATCATTTTTTCCCAGAAGCTCATCTAACACTTGACTTTAACATGCTAACTTGTTAGTATATTGGCGTAGCTTTAAATTAAGGACAAAGTATAACAACCATGTTTTGTCCAATATTAATAACGAAAGGGAGATTTATCCATTATGAAAAAGATACTTGTACTTATGTTAACCGTAATTATGGCATTGTCACTTGCCGCATGCGGCAAATCAGGCGAAGGCGCATCCACTAGTGCGAAGGACAGCGACCTTGCTTATGTGAAAGACAAAGGCACTTTAGTCATCGGCATCACCGATTTTGAGCCGATGGATTATAAAGATGACAGCGGTGAGTGGATTGGTTTTGACGCAGACATGGCAAAAGCATTTGCCGAAAGCCTTGGCGTAACTGCAGAATTCGTGGAAATTGACTGGGACAACAAGATTATGGAATTAGATGGCAAAACCATCGACTGTGTGTGGAACGGCATGACGCTTACCGATGAGGTGACAAGCTCCATGGAATGTTCCAAGGCATATTGCAACAATGCGCAGATTGTCATCGTTCCCAAAGACAAAGCGGACCAGTATCAGGATACTGACAGCCTGTCTGACCTGACGTTCGCCGTAGAGGCAGGCAGCGCTGGAGAAGAGCAGGTGTCCGCGCTTGACCTCAATTACACAGCCGTAAAAGCACAGGCAGATGCCCTGATGGAAGTCGCAGCTGGAACCTCCGATGCTGCCGTTATTGATTCCCTGATGGCTGCTGCTATGGTTGGCGAGGGAACCAGCTATGCCGACCTTACTTACACAGTTGGACTGAACAATGAAGAGTACGGCGTTGGCTTCCGCAAAGGTTCCGACTTAGCCAGTGCATTGAATGATTTCTTCGCTTCCAGCTATAAGGACGGAAGCATGACAGAATGTGCTGAAAAATATGGCGTTCAGGCTGCCATTATCGAGCAGTAAGATTTAGCGTAACATTGGAATGGCAAGCTATCACAGCTTAAATAGCTGAACATCATAGCAAAAGAAGGCAGGAACACTTATGGAACAGATTCTTGAACAACTTCCAATCGTCCTCAAAGCCTTAAACATTGGCTTTCTGCAGACGTTAAAACTTTTCTTTGTCACACTTATCGGCGCTTTCCCGCTGGGATTGGTTATCGCCTTTGGCTCCATGTCCCGCTTTAAGCCGCTGAGTTACTTTACGAAATTCATTGTCTGGATTGTCAGGGGTACCCCCCTGATGATTCAGCTTTTGATTATTTATTATTTTCCCGGCCTGGTATTACATAACCCCATCTGGGGCGGCGGCGAGACCGGACGTTTTTTTGCCGCTTCCGTCTCTTTCATCTTGAACTATGCCTGTTATTTCTCAGAGATTTACCGCGGCGGCATCCAGGGCGTACCCAAAGGGCAGGAGGAAGCCGGGCTGGTGCTGGGCATGACAAAAGGGCAGATTTTCCTGCGCATCACGCTGCTGCAGATGATTAAGCGCATTGTCCCGCCCATGTCCAACGAAATCATCACGCTCGTGAAGGACACCTCCCTGGCGCGCATCATTGCCCTGCAGGAAATCATCTGGGCAGGTCAGGCATTTATGAAAGGTTCCCAGGGCATATCGGGCGCCATTTGGCCGATGTTTTTCACGGCTTTCTACTACCTGCTGTGGAACGGCATTTTGACAGTCCTCCTTGGACGGTTAGAGAAGAAACTGGATTATTTTAAATAAGGGAGGGAAACTGACATGCCTATATTAGAAGTAGAACATATCCGCAAATATTTTGACCGCACGGAGGTTTTGAAGGACATCAGCTTTTCTCTGGAAAAGGGACAGGTTGTCTCCATCATCGGTTCTTCCGGCAGCGGCAAGACCACCCTGCTGCGGTGTTTAAATTTCCTGGAGCGACCCGATAAAGGCATTATCCGCGTCAATGGCGAGACCTTATTTGACGCCGATGACCCCAAGACACAGCAGGAATCGGAAATCCGCAAAAAACGGCTGCATTTCGGTCTGGTCTTCCAGTCCTTCAACCTCTTTCCGCAGTACACTGCGCTGCAGAATGTGATGCTGGCAAAAGAACTGCTGGCAAAAGAACTGCCCAACTATAAGGCAGACCGCAGACGCATCCATGAGGAAATTGAGAATCAGGCAAAGGCATTGTTAGAACAGATGGGTTTAAGTGACCGCATGGCAAATTATCCGCACCAGCTGTCCGGCGGACAATGCCAGCGTGTGGCAATCGCGCGTGCACTCGCGCTGCAGCCGGACATCCTCTGTTTCGATGAGCCGACTTCCGCCCTTGACCCGGAACTGACCGGCGAAGTGCTCAAGGTCATGAAAGAACTTGCCGAACAGAACACCACCATGGTCATCGTCACCCACGAGATGGCGTTTGCCCGCGATGTAGCAAACCATGTCATCTTCATGGATGACGGACATATCCTTGAACAGGGCGACCCGGTTGAAGTATTTGAACATCCCCGGGAAGAACGTACCAGACAGTTCCTGGCGAGGTTTACACAGGGATAAAAACTGGTACAACGAATTTAAACAAGGAGGTCCGCTGCCGTTTGTTGGCAAGCTGACCTCCCTTTTTAAGTCTTTATTTAATTTCTTCTATTTTTTCCTTTAGCCAGGCAGCGAAATCTCCATTTGCATTCCATTCCTGATAAGTGAATTCCAGGTTTTCATACACTGTCTCAGTATATGGATGTTCTTTTCCAAGTGCAGTATAAAAAATCTTGTATGCTTTCAGATAATAGGCCAGCGCAAGTTCCTGCTTTCCCTGAATTTCATACACTCCTGCTAGGTTATTATAAACCATAGCTGTACTGGGATGACCCTTTCCATATACCCTTTCTCTAATCTGCAAACTCTTTCGATATAGTTTTTCTGCTTCCTGATACCTACTCTGTTCCTCATATAAACTTGCCAGATTATAATAGTCTATGGCAGTATCGGGGTGCTCCGTTCCTAACACTTTTTCATCTATCTGCAGACTTTTTTCATATAGTTCCTCCGCTTCCTGATATTTTCCTTGTCCCTCATATATTCCTGCCAGATTATTATAACTCGTGGCGGTATTCGGATGCTCCTCTCCCAACATCTTTTCATTTATCTGCAGACCCTTTCTATACAGTTCTTCTGCCTCCTCATACCTGCCCTGTCTCTCATACAACCCTGCCAGATTATGATAACTGATAGCAGTATCGGGATGCTCCTCTCCCAGAGTCTTTTCACTTATCTGCAGGCTCTTCTTATACCACTTTTCCGCTTCCTGATATTTTCCTTGTTCCTCATATAATCCTGCCAGATTATTATAACCCGCAGCTATACCTGGATGCTCCTCTCCCAGAGTCCTTTTACTTATCTGCAGACTTTTCTCATATAGTCTTTCCGCTTCCTGGTACTTTCCCTGTTCCTTATATAATAGTGCCAGATTATTATAATTTGTTGCTGTGCCTGGATGATTCTCTCCCAAAATCCTTTCTTTTATACGCAAACTCTTTTCAAATAACTCTTCCGCTTCTCGATACTTCCCCTGTCTCTCATACACTCCTGCAAGATTGTTATAGATTGCAAGCGTGTCTGGATGCTCCTCTCCCTGCACCTTTTCAATTTTCCGCAAACTCTTTTTATACAACTCTTCCGCTTCCTGATACTTACCTTGCCTTCCATACAGTACCGCCAATTCATGGTCAATTTGTGCCAATTCCAGATGTTCGTCTCCCAGCAGTCTCTGCTTGATTTCACGCGCCTGCAACAACAATTTCTCACTTTCCTCATACTGTGCTTTCACACGTTCATCCTTTGCCTGTTCTATGAGCGCATATGCTTCTGCCGTCTTTTGTCTTGCTTCCTCTGCGTTCCATTCGCTTTCTTCTATGGTGTTATCTTCTGGCACAGGCAATTTATTCTCCGTCTCCTGCAGATAGCCGTGAAATGTGATTCGCAGCTTGAGAAAGGAGTAGAAATCATACGCCCCCAGCGCCAACTGATTATCCGCATAGGGCGTGACCAGAAAGATAATGTTCCTGCCCAAGGTCTCCAGCATATCCCGGCTGAAATTCAGGCGTTTGATACTCTCCTCATCCTGCAGCGCGAGATGGAAATTTGCCACCAGAAACACCTTTGTTTGTGGAAATTGGGCAACCCATTCCTGCAGCTGCCGAACTGCATACGCACCAGGATGGCGTCTGTAATCATAAATTTCCACTGCCCCTTGTCTGTAAATCTCCAAAATTTCCCGCTGTATCTCTTCCTCAGCTATCACTAAGAACAGACCCTGCTCCGATTTATTGATAATCCAGCCTAAGGTCCGGTAACCTTCCTGATTACTCTCCGACATCTTCCATCAGCCCCTGTCCTTTCAAGAATTCCACCACCAACGGATGGACATTATGCCACCGCTTGCCATTATATTCCAGCACGACCGTTGCCTGCAGCATATTCAGCAGTTGTTCTTTATCCTCTATCCGCTCCTTATTCCCCTGAATGATATTCAATAAAAACGGATAATCTTTCTGCTCAATGCGCCTAGTGAGAGAGGTCTTCTCCTCCTCCAAGGCGTAATCCGCATCCTCCATATCAATGCTCGCACTGTCCCTGCGCTCTGCCCTCTTGGCAGCCGCATTGATGACGCGGAACAAATCCCGGAGGGAACCTCCGGTGTACTGAATCAGCTTATCCAGGACATCATTTTTAAACAATGCCGGATTGGCACGTTTCTCCACGATTTCACGGATGACAGCTATCCCCTCAGCAAAGGGCTGTCCATCTATTTTCTCAATCTTAATCATCGGCAGCGTCTTGGTAATAAAGTAACTTTCCATCGCCGAAAATCTTTTATCATAGGAGAGCGCAATCGGAAACGTATAAATGACCGGAAACTTCATGCCGGAAAGGATTGCCGCATAATTATAAAATACCGTCCAGGCATCCTCCGGGTTCAGCCTGTCTAAATCCTCAAATATCACAATCGGGCGCTTCCCATCTGTTTTGTCCGTGATTTTGTCCGCCACAGCTCCCAATATCCGAATCCATTCGCTGGAACGGATTTGGATTTTTCTACGGTACTCCTGCCTGGTCTCCTCGTTAAATTTCAAGTCCGTTTTAATTTGGGCAAAAATACTTAAAATACTTGCCAGAGACCATTTCACGCCGGCGGAAGCCTCAGTTCCCAGGGAAATTCCCTCCACTTCCTGAGAAGTCACGGTCTCTGTCCTTTCCATCCAGAAATCCTCAATCTCCTCAAGCAGCTGCTTCTCTATCACACAGCCCACTTTGTCGGCAATCTTCAGCAAAGCCTCGCCCATAAGGATAAACAAATCGGAATGAACGATGCTGAGCAAATCCAAATCCTTGCTGCAATGGATAATCTTCACCGGATAACCCTGTTCATGCAGCCTCTCTGCCATCCTGTTCAGCTCGGTGCTCTTGCCGCAGCCCCTGTGCCCTAACAGCAGACAGGCATTATTTTCTTCCGGCATCCGGCAGATATCAAAGATATCCTCTATCGGAGAGATATACTTATCGCTGGTGCGGTACTGCATAGTATCTTTACAGTAGAATTCTGCCATCTGGCTCTCTTGCAGAGGCGCCGGCGAAAAAACATTTAAAATTTCCGAAACTTGATTTACTTTTTTCATATAAAAACTCCTTCTTTCTTTATTTTCATAAATGATGCCTACTCACAGGGATAAACCATCCCCCACTGCTCACGGATGGTATCTAACAGTTCCATCACCCGTAGGATTTCACTGTGGGGCATCTCCTCACACTCCGTCCTGCCCTCCTCAATCGCCTTGATACAGGACAGCACTTCATATTCATAGCCATTAATCTGCTCAGGCACCTGGTAACGGGCGGTCATCTTCCGTTCCAAATTAAAGACACGGATTTCTTCACAGTTATTGATGTTCTGCACTTCCAGGTAACCTTTATCGCCGCTGATTACGCCCTGGCGGTCGGTCTGCGCCAGCATATCGCTGTGCAGCACTGCCATCTTCCCATCCGCAAAGGACAGCGTAATGCTGTTCATCCAGTCCACGCCCCGTGGCGACATAATGGCAGAAGCATTTACCTCCGTAACAGCCTCATGGAACGCCATCAGCGCAAAATTAATCGGGTATACGCCCAAATCCAGCAGAGCGCCGCCAGCCAGTTCGGGGCTCTGCATACGCTCCACATGCGGAAGGATGTAGCCGAGATTTGCCGTCAGGGAGGTCACATTTCCCAGGACCCCATCTGCCAGAAGTTCATCAATCATTTTGCGGCTCGGCATGTAACGCGTCCAGATTGCCTCCGCCAACAGAAGCCCTTTTTCCTCCGATAACTGAACCAACTCCCGCGCCTGCCTGACATTTACCGTAAACGCTTTTTCCACCAGCACATGTTTGCCATGTTCTAGGCATAATTTGGCATGTTCATAATGATGGGAGTGCGGGGACGCCACATAGATAAGTTCCACCTGCGGGTCCTCTGCCAGTTCCTCATAGGAACCATAGGCTTTCTCAAATCCCCACTGCCCTGCAAAATCCGCCGCACGTCCATAATCTCTGGACGCCACGGCGTAACGTTCTATCTTCTCAATCTCCGATACTGCCTTTGCCATGCTGTGGGCAATATGTCCCGGCGCTAAAATTGCAAATTTCATTCGTTAGAAACTCCTTCCTGTAATTTTCACATCCATATCTATTACTCCAAATTCTCACTTACATTATATACAATATCCATGCGCATGAAAAGCATAACTTTAAATTTATGCGGCTTTCCCTTTTGATAGAGATTTCCTACCCCACATACTCCCCATAAGTCCCCTTCGTATCACGCTTTACCTCATAGAGCGCCTCATCTGCGCGTGCGAGGAGTTCAGATATCGCAGAATTATCATTTGCCGTCCAGGCAAATCCTGCAGACGCACTGATTGCCCTGGTGTCCGTAGCCGACAATTCAATCTGGTTCTCCCCCAATTTTCCATAGAACTCATTCAGGCAGCTTACAATCTCATCCCTTTCCTGACAGGCAAAAATCATCATGCAGAATTCATCCCCCGAACGCCTTGCCGTCAGGAAATGTTCGCGCGGCATACTGCTCATGACAGCAGCAAAACTCTGCAGGTAACGGTCGCCCACATCATGCCCAAACGTATCGTTGATGCCTTTGAAGTAATCAAGGTCCAGCATAACTATGGCACAAACCTCACCCGCCTCGAGACTATGAATTTTCTCCTCTGCCAGCTGTTTAAAATGCTGGAATTTGTACAAACCAGTCAACGGGTCATGGGTGTTCTCATAGCGCATACGCTTTTTCTCCATAATATCTGCCGTGACATCTGTGATAACGCCAAGCTTTCCTTCCAGAGATTCAGACATATGAATCCGCACATACTTATCCTCGTTGATTTGGTAGACGTCTGTCTCTCCCTCAATGGGATTCGCGGTAATCTTTTGGATATACGCATCAAACACATCCGCATTTTTACAGAACTCAGCAACCTCTTTATTGGAAATGCCAAGAAGTTCTCCCAATCCTAAGGTGACAAAGACGCGGTTGATTCCATTTTCATACTCAAACGCAGCCAACGGAATCCCACTGATTTCAATAATCGCAGATATCCTGTTTGAAATGCTTACAATGCTTGTCACCATCGTGTTGATGCCTCTGCTCAACTCCTCAAATTCACGATTCCCACCCACAGATACCGTAGTATCGAAATTGCCGGCAGTGATGGATGAAAGATTTTCGTTAATCTGATGTATTCCATCTATGACCTTGCTCCTGACAAGATAATTCAGCAGAAGGATGACAGCCCCCTCAATAAAAAGCAGATAAAAAAGCGTTATGACAGTATTCCCCATCATCTTCTTCATCAAATCTTCTGCAGGCAGGGCAGCACAAATTAAAACATCATCATTCTTACGGCTTACCAAATACCTCTGTTTTCCATCCGTCCCTGTCTTATAAGCGCCCATTTCGCATTCCAGAAGCGAATCCAGCTGATAATATTGCCCAACAGAACCCTCTTGGGAATCCGATGAATGCCCCAGAACTTCCCCTGTCTCACTGTCTACAACAAAAAGCTCCTCCCCCACATCTGTGGGAAATCTTGAGAACATATAATCATAGGTGTTCCTTGACTGTGCTTCCATCTGCCTCTTAGGCTGGAATCCAACCTGGACAATCCCTTTTTGTCCTTTTCTTGCCACTCCCACATACTGCCTGATGATACCTTCCGCAGCATTGGGCTGTGGTTCCTGAATCAGGTATGCATCTTCATTATCGCTTTCCAAAAGCGAAAGGAACGGACGTGTCTGCTCATGTTCCGACATATCAAAGCCGACATACTCCGAGACAGAAGCAGATACAATAATTCCGTTCTCGTCTATGACATGGAGTTCGTCTA
>CANOFO010000084.1 GCA_947565305.1 uncultured Lachnospiraceae bacterium
GTGAATATCATGGTGGAGGGGTTTATGTGTATAATCGAGAAAATCTGATTCTGGAACAGTATCCGTTTGAAGTAAAGCAGACTTCCAAGGGCAGGGGAGCATTACTTTGCGATACCAGTGAGGGATTAAAAATTTTAAAAGAATACAGGGGTTCGGAGGGCAGGGCAGATTTTCTTTACCGGCTGTTGCAGTTTTTGGAGACGCATGGACAGGGGCATGTGGACAGTATTGTGCGCACGAAGGAGGAAAAAACACTTGCCCGCGATATAGATGGAACCTCTTATATGGTGCGGGATTGGTATGACGGCAGGGAATGTGATACGAAGAGCCGTGAAGATATTTTACGTGCAATTCGCCATCTCGCGGAAATACATAGCATTTTAAGGGCATTTCCCGACGAGATTCCAGATTACCTGCAGATTCAGGGTGACAGCCTGCTTCTGGAAAATGAAAGACATGCCAAAGAACTGAAAAAGGTCCGCAACTATATTTTGGCGCGAAAGAAGAAAAATGATTTTGAAATGGAGTTCTTGCGCAGCTTTGATTTGTTCTATCAGGAAGCTGTCAATGTAGTGGAACTGCAGAAGCGGCTTATGGAGCAGAATCAGCAGGAAGATGGGGGCATTTATGGTATTTGCCATGGGGATTACAACCAGCATAATGTGCTTTTCCTGCGTCAGGGGATTGCCATCCTCAATTTTGAAAAAGCTTCCTATGACGTGCAGACGGCAGACCTTGGGAATTTTATGCGCAAAATATTGGAAAAACATAATTGGAATATGGGACTTGGCATGGATATGTTAAAGGCTTATAATAATGTAAGGAAATTAAGCCATCAGGAGATGGCGCAGCTTTACATCCGCCTGGCCTACCCAGAGAAATTCTGGAAGATTGCCAACCATTATTTTAACACCAGCAAGGCGTGGGTTTGCGGAAGGAATTTTGAGAAGCTGGAGAAATTTATTTTACAGAATGAAGCCAGGGAAAGTTTTCTTCATCTGATAGGAGATTCCATTGAGTTTTCTGTCGGATAAGAACGATTTTTGCCGGTATCAGAATTAGGAGGAATTCGTTTGCAAAAGAGGAATATAACATTTTTGTTGCTGCTTCTGCTGTTTGTGATTCTTGCGGCAGGATGCGGGGAGAAGGAACGTCGGTTTACGGACGGAAGTGACGTGTATGTAAAGAAAGATACTGCCAATACCCAGGAAGAACCCGAGGTTCAGGAAGAGGTGGATGACCAGGGTGCAGAGAAGCTTTTTGCGGTCACTGCAATTGATGAAGAGCGAAGGACATTGACACTGCGCAATTGTGAAAACGCCGTGGAAGTTCCCTATGCGTATACAGGAGGGACATATATCAAGGACAAATACGGCAAGGATATGACAGTCAGCCAGCTTTCCCTGGGGGAGCTGGTTACGATTGATGTCCGGGGGGAGAAGCTTGCACTTGTCCAGCTTTCCAAGGAGGCATTTTCCTATGATGATTTGCACAATTTTGAATTGGATAAGGATATGCAGTCACTGACGGTGGGGGACAGCATTTATTATTTCGACAAAAGCTTTCTGGCGTATCACGGTGACAGCCAGATTCCGCTGTCTGAACTCAGCGAGCATGACACGGTATGTATCAAAGGCGTGGGGCAGCAGATTTATACGCTGCAGGTGACGACTGGACATGGCACGGTGGTGTTGGAAGATGTTGAACTTTTCCTGGGCGGCTATATCACGATTGGTAATGTTTTTTCACAGAAAATCACACCTCAGATGCGTATTGAGTTACCAGAAGGGACTTACCTTTTGTCGGTGGCAAATGACGGTTATGGCGGCAGCCGGGAGATTACGGTGGAGGCGAACCAAGAGACGAAGGTTAGTTTGGACGAGCTCAAAGGCGATGGACCGAAGCTTTGCCAGATAGAGTTTGAATTAAAGACGGAGAATGCTGAGGTATTTCTGGATGGAGAGCAGGTCGATGTCAGCCAGCCTATTCAGGTGCGTTATGGTACGCATCGTCTGACTGCCAAAGCAGAAGGCTATGTGGATTGGGTGAGGAATCTGATTGTGAATTCTGCCGCGGCTAAGATTACGATTGAACTTACCACAGTGGAAGAAGCAGAGGAGGAAGAGACCATCTCTACGGTGAATCCGTCTGGAAGCAACAATAATGACAATAGCAACAATAATACGAACGGCAATAATAACAATACCAGCAACAACAATAATACAAACAGCAATAGCAACAATACAAATAACAATACCGGCAATAACAATAATAACAACTCAAACAGCAATAACAATAGCAACAGGAACAACAATACAAATAACAATACCGGCAATAACAATAATAACAACTCAAACAGCACTAATAATAGTAATAGTAACAACAATAATAACAACTCAAACAGCAATAATAGCAACAGGAACAATAATACCAGTAACAACAATAACAACAATACAAATAACAATACCAGCAATAACAATAGTACCAACAACAATAATAATAATAGTACCAACATCAATAATAACAATAGTAATAATAACAGTAACAGTAATAGCGGCAGCGGCAATAATAATGACAATCATGAAAGCAATCATGAGGACGACCAAACACAGGTACATCCCTTATGATTATCAGTGCGGCTGGCAAGAACCCCCGAGAGTATTTACAGTACAATCGGGGGTTTTGGGTAATTTAATGCTGAACATTACAATTAATAGCCTCCACAGGGCAAAAAACAGTTGAGAAAAATCATCCCATGAAGTATGATAGAAGTATAATGTGTATGATAATTGAAAGGTAAGGAGGAAGAACATGGATTACAAGGAACTTTATAACCAGTGGCTGGACAACCCCTATTTCGATGAGGCTACTAAGATAGAACTGAGGGGCATTGCAAATGACGAGAAAGAGATTGAGGAACGTTTTTACATGGACCTGGAGTTTGGCACGGCTGGGCTTCGCGGCGTGATTGGTGCAGGCACCAACCGCATGAATATTTACACGGTGCGCAAGGCAACCCAGGGATTGGCAAATTATATTGCTTCTGTGAATGGACAGGCAAAGGGTGTGGCAATTGCATATGATTCCAGAAGGATGTCCCCCGAATTTGCAGGTGAGGCAGCGCTGTGTCTTGCAGCAAACGGCATTAAGGCGTATGTGTTTGAATCCCTGCGGCCAACTCCGGAACTTTCCTATGCAGTGAGGAAGTTAGGATGTATTGCAGGAATTAACATTACCGCAAGCCATAACCCGCCGGAATACAATGGTTACAAAGTATACTGGGAGGATGGCGCCCAGATTACTCCGCCCCACGACAAAGGCATCATGGATGAGGTGAAGAAGGTAACGGATTATGCCACAGTTAAGACCATGGACAAGGAGAAAGCTGTCGCAGATGGTCTTTATGTGACAATCGGCAAAGATATCGACGATTCCTATATAGAAGAACTCAAGAGCCTGGTGCTCCGCAAAGACTGCATTGACGCAGTGGCAAAGGACTTGAAGATTGTATATTCCCCATTGCATGGAACCGGAAATATCCCGGTACGCCGTGTACTCAAAGAACTGGGATTTGAAAATGTCTATGTTGTGCCGGAACAGGAATTGCCAGATGGCGAGTTCCCCACAGTCAGCTATCCCAATCCTGAGGCAGAAGAAGCATTCCAGCTTGGCTTAAAGCTCGGCAAAGAAGTGGATGCCGATTTGATTCTTGCTACGGACCCTGATGCAGATCGTCTTGGCGTATATGTAAAAGATGCAAAGACCGGAGAATACCATAGCCTGACCGGAAACATGTCCGGCTGCCTGATTGGCGACTATGTCATCAGCCAGAGGAAAGAGCAGAAAGGGCTTCCTGAGGATGGAGCATTCATCAAATCCATTGTCTCCACCAATATGGCAGATGCAATTGCAGAATATTATGGAATTGCATTGGTAGAGGTTCTGACCGGATTTAAGTTTATTGGTCAGAAAATCCTTGAATTTGAAAAGAGCGGCAAGGGGACTTACCTCTTTGGCATGGAAGAAAGCTATGGCTGCCTGACCGGAACCTATGCAAGGGATAAAGATGCAGTGGTGGCTTCCATGACATTGTGCGAGGCAGCTGCTTACTATAAGACGAAGAACATGACCTTATGGGATGCCATGATTGCCATGTATGAGCGTTATGGTTACTATAAAGATGACGTGAAAGCGATTACCTTAAAGGGGATTGAGGGACTTGAGAAAATTCAGGAAATCATGAATACGTTAAGGGAGAATACGCCAACAGAAATTGGCGGTTATCAGGTGGTTTCTGCAAGAGACTACAAGGCAGACACGGTTAAGGATATGGCGACAGGCTCTGTGACGCCCACAGGGCTTCCGAGTTCCAATGTACTCTATTATGACCTCACGGATGCTGCCTGGGTATGCGTAAGGCCTTCCGGGACAGAACCTAAGGTTAAATTCTATTACGGTGTGAAGGGCAATTCCCTTGCGGATGCGGATGAAAAGTCTGAGAAGCTTGGCAAAGAAGTACTGGATATGATTGATAAAATGCTGTAGGCATCAAGGTGGATGGCAGGTGCTGAATTGTCAGTAAAAAAACAGCATAAATATGTAAATTTTCTTGACAAACAGTATAAAAACAAGTATAAATATGTTTGTAGGCAATTTTGAGGAGTAATTATAATGAAAATTGGGAACTGTTACTTAATAGAAATTGAACCGCAACATTATTTAAAAAGAAAGAATCCAGAGGAGGAATTTTGTCATGAACAAAGCAGAACTTGTTGCAGCAATGGCTGACAAAGCCGAAATTTCCAAGAAAGACGCAGAGAAAGCCTTAAAGGCATTTACAGATGTCGTAGCTGAGGAATTGAAAAAAGGAGAGAAAATCCAGTTAGTTGGATTTGGTACTTTCGAAGTTTCTGAGAGAGCTGCCAGGACAGGAAGGAATCCCCAGACAGGCAAAGAGATGAATATTCCGGCATCCAAAGCTCCCAAGTTTAAGGCTGGCAAGGCTTTAAAGGATATGATTAACTAATTCGCAGTTTCAGGTTAGAGATTTGAGAGGACTTTCAGAATGGAAGTCCTCTTTTCTGTCAGTGGGGGCAGTGCAGACTTCACGGAAATCAATTTTCAAAAAAAGTTTACATCTATCTATTTTTCCATATTGCTATAACAATAAGAAAGGAACAGTTATGAGAGTAGACAAGTTTTTAAAGGTATCCAGGTTAATTAAGCGCAGGACCGTAGCAAATGAGGCCTGCGATGCAGGGAGGGTGCAGGTGAATGGCAAGGTAGTAAAAGCATCCCAGGATGTCAAACCGGGTGATGTCATTGAGATTGGGTTTGGCACAAAAAACGTTAAGGTTGAAGTCCTGGCAGTGCAGGATACCAGCAAAAAGGAAGAGGCAAAAGAACTCTTCCGCTATCTGTAAATGAATTAGGAATAAAATCTTACCTCCTTCATATATTTAAAAAGGACATACTTAATCCGGGAAGATGGAAGGAGGTTTTTGGATGGAAGAGAGAGCAGGGGCAGGCAATGCCAAGAGCGCCCATAAAGTCGTGATTTCCAACCGAAAGAGCGGCGTTTTAAGCGGTGTCATAGATGTACTTTCCTTTGATGTGGGAGAAATCCTGCTGGAGACAGAACTGGGCATGTTGATGATAAAGGGAAATGACCTTCATGTGAACCGCCTGACGCTGGAAAAGGGAGAGATAGATATAGAGGGGAAGATTGACAGCTTTACCTACTCGGACATGAAAGCAGCCTCGAAAAAAAATGAATCTTTGCTGGGAAGATTGTTTAAATAATGGAAGTCAGTGCAGGGATTTTAAAAGAGGCTGATGTGCTGCTGGCATCATTTGCAATGGGCGTGCTGCTGCTGTTTGTCTATGATGTGCTGCGGATTGTCCGCAGGATTGTGCCCCATAAAATGTGGCTGGTGGGCGCGCAAGACCTGGTGTTTTGGATATGCAGCGCGGTGGCGCTGTTTGCCATGCTTTACCGCGAAAACAGCGGCTATATACGCGGGTTCGTAATTGGCGGAGTCCTGGTAGGAATGCTGCTTTACAATTTATTGCTCAGTTCCTGGGTTGTGGCAGGAAGCGTATTTCTGCTGGAAAAAATTCTGTTTGTCCTTGGAAGGCCCCTGGTATGGACAGCCCGTCTGCTGAAAAAACCGCTGGGTTTTGCAGGCAGGAAATTGAAAAAATTTCTGAGGTTTCTAAAAAAAGAATTGAAAAAGGTTTGGAAAACAGTTAAAATGGGGATATGCAAACTTTGATTTGCAGGACAGGCAACATAGAGTTCAGGATTGAAAGGGATTTTAATGGAGAAGCGTAACGAGGCAAGGAGAGCAGGTGCACAGAGGACCCGCATGAGACGGAAGAGAAAACAGAATAAGTCTGCAGTGTTGTGCGTATCCTTAATCACGCTTATGCTGTTGGGCGTAATGTCTGTACAGATTCTTTCCCTGTATGGCAGGAACCAGTCTTATCAGGAGAAGGAACAGGAATTGCAGACGCAGCTGGAATCGGAACAGCAGCGGCAATTGGAACTGAAAGAATATGAAGAGTACGTGAAGACGAAAGAATACATAGAACAGACGGCTAAGACCAAGCTGGGTTTAGCCTATCCGAATGAGATTATATTTAAGGAGAAAGAGAAAGAAGATTAATCAGGTCACATGAATTTCTTCAAATGCATAAACCTCTTAGAATCGCCATAAGCAGCGATTTTAAGGGGTTTTTTGTCTAAAAGTTTTTGAGAACCTGTCCCGGATTTGACAAACATTTCAAATGCCTCTTCTTATAATAACTCCTGCACGTACAAAGCGGCAGGAAAAGGAGGATGAAATGATGAATAAATCAAAATGGAAAGAAATTGTGTTGTATGTTTTGGCAATCATTGTGGCAAAGGCAGAATTTGTAGGGTGTTACCCATTGATTCCCGGTTTCTTTGCAGCAGCATTTATGGAAGAGGTAAACAGGACGCTGCTTTTGGTATTCAGTATCTTTGGCATGGCGCTGTTTGTGCCGGTACAGGCAATGGCGAAATATACGATGGTGATGCTGGTGACGGGAGTAGTGGTTAAATTAGTAGAGTGGGCGTACAAAAGCTGCCGTACTTATGTAGGTGCAGCAGCAGCCGGCATAAGCGTCCTTCTTCTGACTGCAGCGGGGGAAGTGCTGCAGGTTAGCCGGCGCAGCGCAGTCTGGATGGGCGTGTTGGAAGCGGTACTGGTATCTGCCATGGTTGTGATTCTTTCTCCATTGCTTCACCGGATGCTTGAGGAGAATTTGCTGCCGCTGCGCTGGAAAAATGATGTGGAGCCGAGGACGCCGGAGCATGGGGAAAAGCTGCAGACTTATGCCAAGTCCTTTAGTGGGCTTTCCCAGATTTTCTCCCACATGGAACGGTTTAAAGGCAGTTTTGAGCCGGAGGAGATGGGTAAAATGCAGGAGGAACTGACTGGAAAAATCTGTATGGACTGTGAGCAGTGCGCCATCTGCTGGCAGGAGGAGTCAAGCCCCATGTACGAGATTTTCTATCGGCTGTTCCATTCTATCGAAAAGCGGGGGACGGCAGAGGAAGAGGTGCATCAGGAATTGGCAGGCTATTGTCCGTATTCCGACAGCATTGTGGAGGAGGCGGTCGGGGTTTTTGAAAAGGCGAAACTCAACCTTGCCTGGTACAACCGCCTGTTGGAGAACCGGGGAATCATTGCGGAACAGCTGGATGCCATGGCATACATCATGGAAGATTGCGCAAGGGAGTACCGGGACATCAGCCAGCAGGAAGCCCGGCTTCTGGCAGCGGTCAAATACCGACTGAAGGAGCGGGGGATACAGACGAGGGAAGTCCATCTCTACCAGAGGCAGAATGGGAGGATGTCTTTGCAGGTAAGGGCTGCCTCCAAGTGGGGAAACTGCGTACCGCTGAAAGAACTGGCGAAAGCGGTGGGGCAGGGGCTGAAACGGGACATGGTTCCCGGAAAATATACCCGTACGCTGATTGGCAAGGAGGAATCCTTTCTTACTTTCGAGGAAGATACCTTATTCCATACGCTGCAGGGAGTTGCCAGGCTGACCAAGGACCATGCCCAGGTCTCGGGAGACAGCTTTTCGTTCCTCAACCTGGAAGGGGGCGAGTGCGTGATGGCGCTGTCTGACGGCATGGGTTCAGGAATCAATGCTTGTAAGGAAAGTGAAATGGTGATAGAGTTAATAGAGAAGTTCTTGGAATCTGGTTTCCAGAAGGAGACGGCAATCCGCATGATGAACTCGGCAATGGTCATCCAGGGCGAGGATGGGATTTTCTCCACGGTGGATATGGCAGCCATGGATTTATATACCGGCATGTGCGAGTTTTATAAGATTGGCGCGTCTGCAACCTTTATCAAGCATGGAGAGGAGATAGAGTGCATTTCCTCAGCAAACCTTCCGGCAGGTATTTTCCATCAGATTGAGATTGAAAAGACCAGCAGGCAGCTGCAGGATGGGGATTTTGTCGTGCTTTTGACGGATGGCGTATTGGATTACCTCAAAGTACCGATGCCGGAGGATACCATGCGGGAAATCTTAGATACCATCGAGACGAATAATCCCGGGCAGATGGCAAAACAGATATTGGAGCGTATTCTTTTGTTCACTGCCGGTAAGGTGCCGGATGATATGACAGTTCTGGTGGCTGGAATCTGGAAGAAATAAGAAAATCACAGGAGATAAAGATGCAAAAGAAAGTTAGAAATTTTATGGAAGAGTATCATATGGTAGAAAGGGAAGAAACTATTCTGGCAGCGGTGTCGGGGGGAGCAGATTCCCTTTGCCTGTTGATGCTTTTACATGCACTTTGCGGGGAAATGGGGTATGCGCTTCGCGTGGTTCATGTGGAGCATGGAATCCGTGGAGAAGCAAGTCTGCACGATGCCAGGTTTGTGGAAGAAATCTGCGCAAAGTACAAGATTCCCTGCCGGATTTACCATTGCCAGACATTGGATTATGCCAGAGAAAAGAAACTAAGCGTGGAGGAGGCGGCGCGAAAACTTCGTTATCAGCTGTTTCGTGAGGCAGCAGAAGAGTTCGGTGCAGATAAGATTGCCGTGGCTCATAATCAGAATGACTGTGCGGAGACCATGTTGTTTCATTTGGCAAGAGGGAGCGGGCTGCAAGGGCTTTGCGGTATTTTACCTGTGCGTGGGCGGATTATCCGGCCGCTTTTATGTCTGGCAAGGGAAGAAATTGAAGCCTACCTTGAACAATCAGGGCAGGAGTTTTGCACCGATGAGACGAATATGCAGCTTATGTATACCAGAAATAAAATTCGCCATCAAATCCTCCCGCTTCTTACGCAAGTGAACGATAACGCGGTATTCCATATGAATCAGGCGGCAAATGTCGTGGCGGAAGCGGTGGAGCTTGTTGAGGGATTGCGGCTTTTGGCGGCGGAGAAATATGTCTGTGCATCTGCAGAGTGCGTCTGCGTCTCGCAGAAATTGCTTGAGGAACCGCCCTTGATTGCAAGGGAGGTGCTGCGCAGCGTATTGGCCCAAACAGCGGGGAGCAGCAAAGATATCCAGAGGATACATGTACAGCAGCTTTATGATTTGTTCGCGCGGCAGAACGGAAAAGTGGCAGAACTGCCATATAAAATGCGGGCACAGCGAACATATGAGGGCATAATGCTCTGGAAAGGCAGAGCGCAAAAATTGAGAAATGCAGCGGCGCCAGGCGCTGAGAGCAGGGCGGCTGCGGAAAGTATCTCAGATTCTGTACAGCTGGTGAGCCTTACGCTTCCAATAGGGGGAAGCCTTGCTGTTCCTTCCTATGGCTATGAAATTTCCACGCGGTTATTGGAAAAAATTCCTCAAAATGAAGAAATTCCCAAAAAAATATATACGAAATGGTTTGATTATGATAAAATAAAAGGTACTACGCGATTGAAAACACGACAAGAACAGGATTATCTGATAATCAATACAGAGGGAAGCCGGAAAAAGATAAAGAAATACTTTATTGATGAGAAGATACCGGTATATCTGCGGGACCAAATTCTGCTTCTGGCAGATGATACCCACGTCCTCTGGGTTATCGGCTATCGAATCAGTGAAGATGTTAAAGTGACAGAACATACCAAAAGAATTTTAGAGATACGTGTAAATGGAGGAAGAGAGTGTGAGTGAGAAAGTTCGCGTCTTAATTTCAGAAGAGGAAATAGAGAAGAGAATTTGTGAGATGGGAAAAGAAATCAGTGAATTTTATCAGGGAGAGCCGGTTCACTTAGTGAGTGTTTTGAAAGGCGGCGTATTTTTTACATGTGAGCTGGCGAAGCGCCTGAGCATACCGGTATCAATTGATTTTATGTCTGTATCGAGTTATGGGGACGGCACGAAGTCCAGTGGAGTGGTTAAAGTGGTCAAAGATTTGGATGAAGCCATCGAGGGCAAACATGTGCTGGTGGTGGAAGATATTGTGGATTCCGGCAGGACGCTCAGCTACCTGTTGGATAACCTCAAAAGCAGAAAACCGAAAAGCCTGCATCTGTGTACGCTGCTGGATAAGCCGGAACGCCGGGTGACAGACGTGCAAGTGGACTATACTGGATTTGAGATTCCAGATGAGTTTGTCGTAGGCTATGGGCTTGATTATATGCAGCATTACCGTAACCTCCCTTATATTGGGGTTGTGGAACTGAATGCTTAGAAATAGAAAGGAGATTAGGAATAGGTGATGAATAATCAGAAACGTTACCGGGCATTCGGCGTGTATATTGCAGTGATTGTCATTTTGGGGTTGCTGTGGATTTTGCGCGATAGTTCGTCTGGTTTTGGACAGAATGCCGTTTATAGCTATGGTCAGTTTGAACTGGATTTGGAATATGGGCACGTGGTATCTGTTGCCATTTCCCAGAACCGGGAAGTGCCGAGCGGTGAGGCGGCTGTGACCTTGAATGGAGAATCGAAGAAGCTCACCCGCATATTGTATGTGTCAGATGTCAATGCGCTGCAGGAGACAATGAAATCATACGATTTTAAGAATTTTACCGTGCAGGATATGCCGGAGGAGAACTGGCTGATATCCATACTTCCCACGCTGATATTATTTGGCGTACTCTTTGTATTCTATATTATGATGACGAATCATGCGGCAGCTTCCTCCGGCGGGGGCGGCAAGATGATGAATTTTGGCAAGAGCCGTGCCAAGATGACAACGGATGAGAATAAGAAGATTAATTTCGGCAATGTTGCGGGGCTCAAAGAAGAGAAGGAAGAATTGGAAGAACTGGTGGATTTCCTGCGGGCGCCCAGGAAATATACAAAGTTGGGGGCGAGAATACCCAAGGGCGTCCTTCTGGTAGGCCCTCCTGGAACCGGTAAGACGCTGCTTGCAAAAGCGGTGGCCGGAGAGGCGGGCGTTCCGTTTTTCAGTATTTCCGGTTCGGATTTTGTAGAGATGTTTGTCGGAGTGGGAGCTTCCCGTGTGCGTGACCTCTTTGAGGAGGCGAAGAAGAATGCTCCCTGTATTGTGTTCATTGATGAGATTGATGCAGTAGCAAGGCGACGCGGAACTGGAATGGGCGGCGGGCATGACGAGCGGGAACAGACCTTGAACCAGCTGTTGGTGGAGATGGATGGTTTTGGCGTCAATGAGGGCATTATCGTGATGGCTGCCACCAACCGTGTAGACATTTTGGATCCCGCAATCATGCGTCCGGGACGTTTTGACCGCAAGGTGCATGTGGGAAGGCCGGATATCGGCGGCAGGGAAGAAATCCTTAATGTCCATGCCAAGAATAAACCGCTGGGGGATGATGTGGATTTGAAGCAGATAGCCCAGACTACGGCTGGATTTACCGGCGCTGATTTGGAAAATCTGCTCAATGAGGCGGCAATTGTTGCGGCAAAGGAAGACCGTGCTTATATTATCCAAAGCGATATCCGCAAGTCTTTCGTGAAGGTAGGAATCGGCTCGGAGAAGAAGAGCAGGATTATTACGGAGAAAGAAAAGCGGATTACTGCGTATCATGAGGCTGGCCATGCGATTCTCTTCCATGTGCTGCCAGATGTGGGTCCCGTGTACTCCGTGTCGATTATCCCTACCGGAGTGGGGGCTGCAGGATATACCATGCCGCTGCCGGAGCGTGATGAGATGTTCAACACCAAAGGCAGGATGCTGCAGGAGATTATTGTGGATCTCGGCGGCAGAGTGGCAGAGGAAATGATTTTTGATGATATTACCACAGGCGCCTCCCAGGATATCAAGCAGGCGACCGGAGTGGCAAAAGCAATGGTAACGAAGTATGGAATGTCTGAAAATATTGGGCTGATTAATTACGACAATGATGATGATGAGGTGTTTATCGGTAGGGATTTAGCACATGCGAGGGCTTACGGCGAAAATGTTGCAGGCATCATCGACCAGGAGATTAAGCGCATCATCGATGAGTGTTATCAGAAATCAAGAAAGATTTTGTCGGAACATGAGACGATTCTCCATAAATGTGCAGACCTCCTGTTAGAGAAAGAGAAAATCAGCAGAGATGAGTTTGAAGCGCTGTTTGAAGGATGATTTGTGAAAA
>CANOFO010000085.1 GCA_947565305.1 uncultured Lachnospiraceae bacterium
TGGCGATAACTGAATTGATATTGACACCAAAATAGGGAAAAAGGTATAATAATATTACTATCTGGATGATTTCGTTATATCTCAGAAATTCATCTAATGTATACAGAAAGGATTTACTTTATTATGTGGGCTTATGAAAGCGTATTTTATCAAATTTATCCCTTGGGTTTCTGCGGTGCCCCATTCGAGAATGACGGAATTGCCGCAAAGCGTATCCTCAAAATAAAGGATTGGATTCCCCATCTGGAGAAATTAGGCGTAAATGCTATCTATTTCTCCCCACTGTTTGAATCCGATACCCATGGCTACAATGCCAGGGATTACCGCAAAATTGACGTGCGCCTGGGCGACAATGATGATTTCAAGGAAATCTGCGATGCACTCCATCAAGCAGGAATCCGTGTGGTATTGGACGGTGTATTCAACCATGCAGGCAGAGGATTCTTCGCTTTCCAGGATGTATTGCAAAACCGCGAAAATTCCCGCTACCGCGACTGGTTCCATATTGATTTCCATGGTAATTCCGGCTACAATGACGGTCTTTGGTATGAAGGCTGGGAAGGGAACTTTGACCTTGTAAAGCTGAATCTGCGCAATGAAGAAGTTATTCAGTATCTGTTAGAGAGTGTTTCCTTCTGGGTAAACAATTGGGACATAGACGGACTGAGACTGGACGTTGCCTACTGCCTGGACCATGATTTCGTAAGGAGGCTGCGCAGCCATTGTGACAGCCTCAAGGAAGACTTTTTCCTTGTCGGGGAAATGCTGCACGGCGACTATAACCAGCTAATGAACGACTCTATGCTGCACTCCGCCACCAATTATGAGTGCTACAAGGGACTGCACTCCAGTTTCAATTCCATGAATATGTTTGAGATTATCCACTCTTTGCTGCGGCAGTTCGGACCAGAAAACTGGACTTTATACCGTGGAAAACATCTGCTAAGTTTTGTGGATAACCATGACGTCTCCAGAATCGCCTCCATCTTAGGCACCCCGGAGCATCTGCCCCTGATTTACGCACTCTGCTTCGGTATGCCGGGTATACCCTGTGTCTATTATGGCAGTGAATGGGGCGTAAAGGGCGATAAATCAAATGGTGACCCCTCCCTGCGTCCCAGCTTTGAGAAACCAGAATGGACAGACCTGACCACATGGATTGCCAAGCTCACCGCAGCCAAGAAATCCTCCGAGGCTTTAAATTACGGAGAATTCCGTTCCGTAGTGCTTACCAACAAACAATGCATCTTTGAGCGGAAAAGCGCTAATGAGCGGGTATTGGTTGCCATCAATGCAGACAGCGAAGCATACACTGCGCACTTTGACGCCGGATGTGGCATGGCTGTTGACCTGATCAGCGGCAAGGACCATGATTTTGGCGGCGGCAGCGAACTTCCGCCCTACAGTGCATACTTCTGGAAATGTGAAGTTTAACGAGCCGCAACAGCACCGACCTCTAAGAGTTGGAAAAAGCAAATGCCCTTATAAATGCACAGCAATTTTCCATGGTAAGAAAGAAGCATCCGAAAATCTCTAAGCTTTTCCGGATGCTTCTTTCTTATCTGTCAATCTTCCCAGACGGTTAAACCAGCTCTGCGGCAACGCAAGCCCGAAAATAATTCCTAAGACAATCGCGCCTGCAATTTTAAATGTTTCAATTCCTTTCGCCGTACACTTGGACAATTCATTCATAATGAGGTAATAAGCAGTATAGTATACGCCTGAGCCAGGCACCAGCGTAAAAATTCCTGCTAACAGGAATACCGTACTGGGCATTTTGCGCAAGGCGGAGAGAACTCTCGCCACCAAGGTCAAGGTAAGCGTTGCCCACAAGGATGAAACTGGCACCCCAAAACCACAGCCAAGGGAGAACTTATACACCATCCATCCAAGCCCTCCATTCACCGCACAGTATAAATATTCCTGGCGGGGTACATGGAAAAGCACGGCAAATGCCAACGTAGATATCACCGCGACCAACAGCTGGACAATCATATCGGCAACGCACCTCCTCCTAACAGCTGGAATATCTTGACGGAAGCGCCCACACCCACGGCAATGCAGATTCCGGTCAGCACCGCATCCATCAGACGGATGCCGCCTGACAGGTAATCCCCATTAAACGAATCACGGATACCGGTAACCAATGCCACACCCGGCATCAGGACAATGATTCCGCCGATGATAATGCGGTCAGAATGAACGCTAAGCCCCATCCCATATAGCGCCAGGCTGCCCGCTGTCACTAGCGCGCTGCCTAAAATATTCAGCAGGAATTTGGACACATTTCTTTTCGTACCTGCCACCAAAAATGCCTGCAGCAACAGGCCCAGAAGGAAGGAAAAGATACTGTCAAAAGGCGTTCCTCCCAGAAGGAAACAGAATCCTGCACTCTCAATCCCACACGCCAGCACCAGGAAAGCATCTCGCAGCGGTGCCGCGTGCCTGCACTGCTCCAGACGTTCATATGCCTGGCTGAGGCTTAAAGAACCCTGGCAAATTTCACGAGACAGCTGATTGATTCCTGCAATTTTCTCAAGGTTGATATCGCCAAGGGGCACATCCCTCACCATGCTCCCCGCCTCTTCATCCTGCTCATGTACCGTGGCAAATATTCCATTGGTCACGACAAAGACGTGATAATCCTCTACGCCATATGCTTCCATCACACGGCCAACCGTCTCCTGCACCCTGTATATTTCACCGCCATTTTTCAGCAGCTCTTCTCCCATGGATACCGCCAGGTTCAAAATCACCTTATTATTGCGCTGCACTTTGCGCATAGAGGTATGCCCCTGTGGACGTGTTTTATGCTCTGACATCTTCTGCTTTCTCCATGCTCTTTATCATTCCCAACATCAGAAACAGGTAGGGGGTAAGGAACACTGTTGGATTGTTGACAAGTCCCTGTGCCATATAACTGAAGACCACGATGATACCAAAAAGCAAGGACGGCTTGAGGGAAATCTTTTTTGCCGACTTCACAATCGTACTAATCAAAAGACCAAAATAACCGACCGTCCCCACAACGCCCATCGTCGTCAGAATCTGCAGCAGTTCGTTGTGGGCATCCACAAGCAGCGCCCCTCCAAAATATTCTGAAACCGCCGTTCCGCCATACTGCTGGATAAACATATGGTAGTAATTCACGCCATAACCGGTAATCTTATCCCAGAGCGGCAAAGCAAGCCATGATTCCACGGTTGTCCGCCAGATATAGACACGGCTGCTTCCCCAGGAATCCTGCAGACGCAAGCGCTCCAAAGCGGACAGCGCGCCCTCCCAGGCGGACTGTTTTAGGTTCGCAACAACAAGAACCACAATCACAGCTCCAGCTACAACTGCCACAGCAATAAAAAAAACTTTCCTTATCAGGCTGTATGGCAATTCCTTCCCTGCTTTCTTCCTGCTCCAAACAAGAAATAAAGCTCCTGCAAGCAGTATTCCCTCTGCTGCCAGCAAATATCCATTCAGCAGCAATCCATACTGAAATTTATCTCTGCTTAAAAGCACGTACATATAGCTAAAAAAATCTGTGGTTCCTACAATAAGTATCATCACCTTCATTACAACGCTGGCAATCCATAAAAAACCGCAAACTTCCAGAAACCGCAGCATCCGCTCATGATTACACAGGGAAAACCACAACAATACCAGAAACGATACTCCAATTCCCAGCAAGAAACTCGCGCTGTGAGCACAGCAGCCGGCATAAAATGCCAATACCAGAAATACACCAGAGGCTGCCCGCAGGTATTTATCCTTTGTCACAGCGTACAATGCCATCCCTGCCGGCACAGTCATACAGAGATAGCTGGAACAGGCGTTGACATTGCCGATGGTGCTGATAAACCCTCCATACTGATCCGCTGCAAGGTTTTCATACATCTTTAAAGGGTCGACTTTCCAGAAATTCAGGGCAGCAAGCAGACATACTATTACATTGGCAGCTAAAAATACCCACGCCGTCCACTTGCCAAGCTTTAAATATTTTCCAAGAATCAAGTACATGGCAATGCAGAGCAGCCAGACCATTGTTCCCAGCTTCCGGCCTTCCAGCCCCTGCCAGGATTCCTGCGGATTTGCGGAAAAAACTGTGGCAATCAGAAGACCGACTGCAAAGATAACGGCAAACCATGTTGTCACTGAGATGCCGCCAAGCCACTGTTTCAAAGCCTCTCCCTTTTCTATTTGTGCCTGTTCCTGACCTTTTGCCGGCATTTTTTTCTTATGTTTTTTGTTTTTCTGCTGCATGGACTCCTTATACTGCATCAGACGGTCCATACAGGAAAACAGAATAAACGCCAGAATCAATCCAACCGCACATATGCGGAAAAAGTTAAGCTTGGCATTGGACATGTCAATATAATTATCCTGATAATACAAGGGGAAAATTCCCACCATCAATAGCACTGCCAGCGCTGCTGCCCCCTCTAAAAAGATGTACATCACGCTCTTCTTCTGCTTCATTTTATCCTCCATATACTTGTATCACTCTTCCTGCTTCCGGCAAAATACAGGCGCTGCCAAGGGCCTCCCGCATTGCTGCTATAGCACGCATGCCCGTACAATGCATTGGTACCACCTGGTCAATCCCCTGTTCTTTCAAAGCAGCAATTGTCATTTCCACACGCCTGGCATCACAGTTCCTGAGATGCATGCCCGCCGCCAGAAAGTGGATATGTTTCTTGTGGAAAACTGTCTGCACATAATGCAGGCAGTTGATAATTCCCACATGGGCACAGCCCGCAAAAACGCACAATTCCTCTTCCGATTCTATCACTAAAAGCTGCTCATCCTCCATCGCATCCACAATCAGTTCATGCCCTGGATACTGCAAATTCGTTTTCCAGAAGCTGCCGGACAAAGGCTCAAATTCATTCGTATAGGGAATCTCCGAGAGCAGGTACACACCTTCTGCAATCTGCGTACCTCCGCCTGACAGTGTTTGAATATTTGCATTCTCCTGCCAGTCCCCTTTATTTTCCAAGCCTATATAGCGCAGCTCTTTGGTCCTGGCGTTTTCAACATATTTTTTTTCAAATGCTTTCTTCTGAATATAAACAGGCACATCCCCCAATTCCTGCCAGTGCTCCATCCCCCCGCAGTGGTCATAATGCCCATGGCTCAGAATAATGCCATCCAGATTCTTCAAATCAATCCCCATCCTGGCTGCGTTATGTAAAAATACCCGGCTCTGCCCGGTATCAAAGAGATATCTTTTTTCTCCGGTATCAATAAGCAGGGACATGCCATGCTCGCCCAAAAATCCCCGCTTATACACCATATTGTCTGTTAATATGCTTACTTTCATATTCCTGTTATTCCTCTTGTTCTTCTTTGGCCTGTAAAATCGCTTCATTCAGGGAAAGCATCTTGGCATCCAACATAGAAACAATACCGGCGCATTCACGCAGGTCACGGCTGATATACTCCGGTGCATCCCCTTCAAATTTATAATAAATCTTATGCTCAAGGCTCGCCCAGAAATCCATGGCGATGGTACGTATCTGAATTTCCACTTTTGTATCAATCACACGGTCCGTCAGAAAAATGGGCACGGTCACCAGCATATGGTAACTCTTATAGCCACTATCCTTAGGATTTTTGATATAGTCTTTGACAGAGACTACTGTAAGGTCATTCTGTCTGCCAATCATTTCCGCCAACCGGTAGATGTCCGAAGTAAAAGAACACACCAGCCGGATTCCCGCAATATCATTCACATGGTTGACCATATTCTCAATCGTGCTCTCATAATGGTTCCTTTTGAGCTTCTTGACAATGCTCTCGGGTGTCTTGATTCTGGATTTGATATATTCAATGGGATTATAATTGTGTATATGGCAAAACTCGTCATTTAAAATCTCAAGCTTCGTCCCCACTTCCTTTAAAGCAGAATTGTAGAGAAAAATTACAGTTTCCCAGCTATCCACACCTTCATTAAATTTGTCTGCAACATCCATATTGATTGTTTCCTTTCTTCCTCGTCTGACACCCTATCGCAGACTAGTGGGTGTCTGTCTTACCCTCCAAGACCTTATCTATCGTAACTAATTTCACACAAGTAACAAAAATGTCAGTTGCCACCTTCAGTTCTTCCAATGTGGGATATGTCGGTGCGATGCGGATGGTTGTATCCTTGGGATCTTTCCCATACGGATACGGAGCCCCGGCAGGTGTCATGGTAACGCCGGCTTCCTTCGCTTTAGCCACAATCGCCTTGGCACATCCTTCCATTGCCTCAAAGGAAATGAAATATCCTCCTTTCGGCGCAACCCAGCTTCCGGCATCTCTGCCAGCCAGTTCTCTCTCAAAAGTATCAATCACCATCTCAAACTTAGGCCTCAAAATGTCTGCATGTTTCCTCATATGCTCTGTCATTCCATGAATATCTTTAAAAAATCTCACATGACGCAGCTGATTTACCTTATCATGTCCAATCGTCTGCACCTGCAGCTGCTTGCGGATATCTACCAGGTTATTTTGGGAAGTTGCGATTGCTGCAACGCCGGAACCAGGAAAACTGATTTTGGAGGTAGAGCAGAATTTGTATACCATATCAGGATTGCCGGCACGTTTGCACTCGGCAAGGATTTCCACCAGATTATCCTGGTCAATATCATACAGATGGTGTACGCCATACGCATTATCCCAATAGATACGGAAATCTTCTGCTGCCGGTTTCAGCCGCGCAAAACGGCGTACCGTCTCATCTGAGTAGGTGATTCCCTGCGGATTGGAATACTTAGGCACACACCAGATTCCCTTGATAGCATCGTCCTTGCTTACAAGGTCCTCCACCATATCCATATCGGGTCCAGTGGGGAGCATTGGCACATTAATCATCTCAATTCCAAAATATTCCGTTATCGTAAAATGCCTGTCGTACCCTGGAACCGGACATAAAAATTTCACTTTATCCAGCTTACACCATGGGGTGCTTCCCATCACGCCGTGAGTCATGGAACGTGAAATTGTATCATACATGACATTCAAGCTGGAATTTCCATAGATAATGATATTATCAGGATGGCACTCAATCATATCGCCCAACAGCACTTTCGCCTCATGGATTCCATCCAGCACACCATAATTACGGCAGTCTGTTCCATCCTCACATTTTAAATCCGTATTCCCATTCAATACGTCCATCATGCCCATTGATATATCCAACTGCTCCATAGAAGGCTTTCCCCTGGACATATCCAGCTTTAATCCACTTTCTGCATATTTCTGGTAAACTGCTGTTAGCTCTTCCTTTTCCCGTAATAATTCTTCCTTGCTCATTTCCTGAAATGACTGCATAGTTTCATCCTCCTAAAGTTCTGTTTTTTTCTTTCACCTTGACTTTCAATCCATCCCTGGCAGGATTGGCTTCCAATCCGCAGTACCCACTCGAAAACCTCCGGTTTTCTCGTTGTCGGGCAGTTTCGCAAAATTGGCTTCCAATCCGCAGTGCCCACTCGAAAACCTTTGGTTTTCTCGTTGTTGGGCATTCGCCCAATCAAAACTGCACTATCCAGACTTGGCTGCAAGCAGCCAATCTGTCTCTCGCAGTTTTGGTACTGCTCATAGTCTCTTGCCATATTATGCACTATCGGCAGGGGATTGTAAAGTATTTTCTTCGTTAAATTTACATCTGTCCGCGTGTGGAAGACTTTTCCAAAAAAGCAAGATGCTCCCTTATTTGTTTCTCATAGCCATTTTCTGTGGGCTCATAAAATTTTGCACCGACAACACTGTCTGGCAAATACTGCTGTTTTACATAATGATGCGGGTAATCGTGCGCATATTGATAACCAATGCCATGTCCAAGCTTGCCCGCTCCCTGATAGTGGGAATCCATTAAATGTACCGGAATCTGTGAAGTCTGCGTATCCTTGACCGCTTCCATTGCACGCCCAACTGCCATACAGGCGGCGTTGCTCTTAGGCGCACATGCTATATAAGTGACCGCCTGGGACAGAATAATCTGCGCCTCCGGCATACCAATGCGCTCTACCGCCTGGGCTGCACTGACTGCAACGGTCAGGGCCTGAGGGTCTGCGTTCCCCACATCCTCGGCTGCGCAGATCATAATCCGCCTGGCAATGAATCTGATATCCTCCCCAGCATAGAGCATCCTTGCCAGGTAATATACGGCTGCATCCGGGTCAGAACCCCGCATACTTTTGATAAATGCAGATACCGTGTCATAATGGTTATCCCCGCTCTTATCATAGCGCACTGCCCGCTTCTGGATGCATTCAGCCGCTACCTCCAGAGTAATGTGAATCTTCCCATCTTCTGCCCGCGGAGTTGTCAGTACACCCAGCTCTAACGCAGTAAGAGCCGTCCTGGCATCCCCATTCGCCATATCTGCCAAAAAATCCAACGCCTCTTCCTCTATCTCAGCATGGTACGAACCCATCCCTTTTTCCTTGTCTGTCAGCGCGCGCAAAAGGATACTGTGGATGTCTTCTTTGGCAAGCGGCTTCAGTTCAAAAACCACCGAGCGGGATAACAGCGCGTTATTTACCTCAAAGTAAGGATTTTCCGTAGTCGCGCCAATCAAAATAATTGTCCCATCCTCCACAAAGGGCAGCAAATAATCTTGCTGTCCTTTATTAAACCGATGAATCTCATCGATAAACAGTATTGTTTTTTTCCCATACATGCCCTGATTATCTTTCGCCTGCTGCACGACATTTTCCATGTCTTTCTTGCCGGCGGCAGTGGCATTAATCTGCATAAATTCTGCGCTGGTCGTATTGGCAATGACTTTCGCCAAGGTGGTCTTGCCCGTCCCGGGAGGTCCATAAAAAATGACAGAGCTGAGTTTGTCTGCCAGAATGGCGCGGTATAACAATTTGTCTTTTGCTATGATATGCTGCTGCCCCACTACTTCTTCCAATTTAACCGGGCGCAGCCGGCTAGCCAACGGCGATTCTTTTTCCTGGTTCTGTTCCCTCATATAATCAAATAAATCCATGGGAGATTCCTCCTTCGTATATCCCCAGATTGGCCATGTCCTGTCAGTCAAATATAATTTCATCTACAGTCACAAATTCATATCCCTGCTTCTGTAATGTCTCAATAATCTCCTTTGCTGCAGTGACTGAAGTCTCATAGCCATCGTGCATGAGTATTATATCATTTTCCTGCACATTTTTTAAGACCTTATTTACGATGTCTGCATGATTCTGGCTCGACCAGTCCAAGGTATCCACATCCCAGAGCACCTCCACCATGTTTACCTGACAGTCCAATTTCTCATGCCAATCCCCAAATGGCGGACGCACATAAGAGGGATATGTGCCAGTGACTTCACAAATCAGTTCATTTGTCCGGTTAACCTGTTCACATGCCTGCTCCATCGTAAGCTTGCTCAGCTGCTCATGCTTATAGGAATGGTTGCCAATCAGATGACCTCTTTCCTGTATCTGTTTCACAATTTCAGGATATTTCTCCACTTCTTCTCCCAGCAAGAAAAAAGTTGCTTTCACATCGCATTCCTGCAGGACCTCAAGCATCTCCGGTGTATACTGAGGATTCGGTCCATCATCAAATGTGATTGCAACTTTTTTCTTTTCCTCCTGGGCATTTTGCTGAATCTGGGCAGTCGTCAGCACCCCCTGTTCCAGAGAAATACTGTTTCCCAGCCCACTCATGAACGCGCCTGACACCAAGCAGATGCAGAGAAGGTCAAATACCAGGCATTTTTCCCAGATATGCAGTTTTGCATGTTTTTTCCACATCCGCCTCCAAATTTTTTTCCCACTCATACATTGCATACTCCACAGATGTTTCTATGCAATGTATGATAAAAGGGCTGTACGATATGAAGAAATCTTTTAACAAATGGTAACTATTCAGAACCCCCTGGGAATAGTTACGACAAATGCTATTTTTTGCATTTTGCTGTCAATTCATTATTTTCCACATCCATCCATATCGTATCCCCGGCTCCCACCTCATCGGCAAGGATAAGTTTCGCTGCCAGGGTCTCTACTGTCTTTTGCAGGTAACGCTTTAAGGGACGCGCACCATATACCGGGTCGTAACCATGGTCCACAATGAACTGCTTTGCTTCCTCACTCAATTCCACAGAGATTTCCCGTTCTACCAAACGTCTGTTCAAATCCTCCATCAAAAGTTTGATGATTCCGCCAATATTTCCCTTGGTCAAAGGCTTAAACATGATAATCTCGTCAAGGCGGTTCAAAAATTCAGGGCGGAAATTCCCGCGCAGCTCACTCATGACAGCCTCTTCGCATTCCGGCTTAATCTCCCCATCTTCTTCAATGCCCTCCAACAGATGGGCAGAACCAAGATTTGAAGTCATGATAAGGATGGTATTTTTAAAATCCACGGTGCGTCCCTGTGAATCGGTGATGCGCCCATCATCCAGAACCTGCAGCAGTACATTGAATACATCTGGATGCGCCTTTTCCACCTCATCAAACAATACTACGGAATATGGCTTCCTGCGCACGGCTTCTGTAAGCTGTCCTCCCTCCTCATAACCGACATATCCGGGAGGCGCCCCAATCAGCCGGGAGACAGAATATTTCTCCATATATTCACTCATATCAATGCGCACCATGTTGTTCTCATCATCAAACAGGCTCGCAGCAAGCGCCTTGGCAAGCTCTGTCTTGCCTACGCCCGTAGGCCCTAAAAACAGGAAAGAACCTATGGGCTTGCTGGGGTCTTTGATTCCCGCTTTGGAGCGGATGATTGCTTCCGTGACTTTGGTGACTCCTTCGTCCTGCCCAATCACGCGTTTGTGCAGTTCCTCATCCAAATGCAATGTTTTATTGCGTTCGCTCTCCGTCAGCTTTGCCACCGGGATTCCAGTCCAACGTGAGATGATGCGGGCAATCTCCTCCTCACTGACATTTTCATGCACCAAACTTAAATCTTTCTTTTTCACCTGCTCTTCTTCTATCTCTAACTGACGCTGCAGTTCCGGCTTCTTTCCATATTGCAGCTCCGCAGCTTTTTCCAAATCATAATTCTGCTGTGCTTTGGCAATCTCACTGTTAATAGCCTCCAATTCCTCCCTGAGTTTCTGCACTTTCTCCACAGAATTTTTCTCATTGTCCCACTGCGCTTTCCTGGACTGAAATTCATTTTTCAAATCTGCAAGTTCCCGCTGCAGCGTTTGCAGACGGTCCTTGCTCAGGCGGTCTTCTTCTTTCTTCAGTGCCGCTTCCTCTATTTCCATCTGCATGACCCTGCGCTGCAGTTCATCCAGTTCCGTAGGCATGGAATCCAGCTCCGTTTTAATCAATGCACAAGCCTCATCGACCAAATCAATTGCCTTATCCGGCAGAAAGCGGTCGCTGATATAGCGGTTGGACAGCACTGCCGCTGAGACCAGCGCGCCGTCCGTAATCTTTACGCCGTGGAACACTTCATAGCGGTCTTTGAGACCACGAAGGATGGATATCGTATCCTCCACCGTTGGTTCTTCCACGAATACCGGCTGGAACCTGCGCTCTAAGGCCGCATCTTTTTCGATATACTCGCGGTACTCATCTAACGTGGTAGCTCCGATACAGTGAAGTTCTCCTCTGGCAAGCATAGGCTTTAAAAGCTGCCCGGCATCCATGGCCCCATCGGTTTTTCCCGCACCGACAATCGTGTGCAGCTCATCGATAAAGAGGATAATCTGACCGTCGCTGCTCTTAATCTCATCCAAGACAGCTTTCAGCCGCTCTTCAAATTCTCCCCTGTATTTCGCGCCTGCCACCAGTGCTCCCATATCAAGCGCAAACAGCCTTTTATCTTTCAGTCCTTCCGGTACATCGCCGCGGACAATTCGCTGTGCAAGACCTTCTACTACCGCCGTTTTGCCCACGCCGGGTTCTCCAATCAGTACCGGGTTATTCTTGGTCTTTCTTGAGAGGATACGCACGACATTGCGGATTTCACCGTCACGTCCAATTACCGGATCCAGCTTCTGCTCCCTGGCACGCTCCACCATATCGTAACCATACTTTGTCAGCGTATCATAAGTAGCTTCAGGATTATCAGAAACTACGTTCTGGTTGCCCCGCACGGTCGCAAGCGCCTGCAGGAAACGGTCTCTGGTAATGCCGTACTCCTTAAAAATCTCTTTCAACGCCTGATTCGGATATTTGAGCAATGTGAGGAACAAATGCTCTACGGACACATACTCGTCCCCCATTTTCTTTGCCTCATCCTCTGCGCTCACCAGTACCTTATTCAGGTTTTGCCCCATATATATCTGCCCGCCGGACACTTTCACCCTCTTTGCCAGATGTTCTTGGGCATTGTGAATGAAATGCTCTTTATTGATTTCCATCTTTTCTATCAATTTGGGAATCAGTCCATCTTCCTGCAACAGAAGGGACACCAGTAAATGTTCCTGCTCAATTTCCTGGTTTCCGTATTCGTACGCCAGTTTTTCACAGCCATTAATGGCTTCGATTGACTTCTGTGTAAATTTCTGAATATTCATAAGGGTTCCTCCTTCCAGCTATACTATTGTTTCCTTACA
>CANOFO010000086.1 GCA_947565305.1 uncultured Lachnospiraceae bacterium
ACGCTTTTTGTGCAAGATGTCTATGCTGCCAAAGGCAGCAAGACCTTTTGGCACTGTAATATCGCTTGTTATAAAAAATGAGGAAACTCAAATATACATATTAGAAATAGAAAGGAACAGACCATGCAGCAGAATGAACAGATTATCCGCACCGAATATTCAGAACTGATGCAGAAATCATATATAGATTATGCCATGAGCGTGATTGTGGCACGGGCGCTGCCGGATATCCGGGATGGGTTAAAACCGGTGCAGCGCAGGACGCTTTATGATATGCATGAGCTGGGAATCCGGCATGACAGGCCATACCGGAAATGTGCGAGGATTGTAGGGGACACGATGGGTAAATACCACCCACATGGAGACAGTTCCATTTACGAGGCGCTTGTTGTGATGGCGCAGGAGTTTAAAAAAGGGCTTCCCCTGGTGGATGGGCATGGCAATTTCGGCTCCATAGAGGGCGATGGCGCAGCGGCGATGCGTTACACGGAGGCGCGCCTGATGAAAATTACCCAGGAGGCGTACCTGGCAGACCTGGACAAGGATGTGGTGGATTTCGTGCCGAATTTTGACGAGACGGAGAAAGAACCGTCCGTGCTTCCGGTGCGCGTGCCCAATCTCTTAATCAATGGTGCAGAGGGGATTGCCGTGGGCATGGCCACCAGTATCCCGCCCCATAATTTCTCAGAGGTGATTGAGGGCGTCAAGGCATATATGAAAAACCCTGACATCACGACAGCGGAAATGATGGAACATATCAAGGGACCGGATTTCCCTACCGGGGGAATCGTGGTCAACCAGGACGACCTGTTAAATATTTATGAGACTGGAACCGGTAAGATTAAGCTTCGGGGAAAAGTGGAGACGGAGCAGGTCAAAGGCGGCAGGCAGCGCCTGGTCATCACAGAGATTCCCTACACGATGGTGGGCGCCAATATCGGCAAATTCCTTATGGATGTCTATCATCTGGTGGAGGAGAAAAAGACCGGAGATATCGTGGACATTTCCAACCAGTCCTCGAAAGAGGGTATCCGCATTGTGCTGGAACTGAAAAAGGGGGCAGATGTGGAAAACCTCTGCAATATGCTCTATAAAAAGACCCGCCTGGAGGACACGTTTGGCGTCAACATGCTTGCTGTGACGGACGGCAGGCCGGAAACTTTGGGGCTTGTGCCCATCATCCGGCATCATGTGAATTTCCAGTATGAACTTGCCACCAGAAAATACAGGACATTGCTGGCGAAAGAGCTGGATAAGAAAGAGGTCCAGGAGGGATTAATCCAGGCGTGCGACGTGATTGACCTGATTATTGAAATCCTGCGCGGTTCCAAGAATATCAAGGACGCCAAAGACTGCCTCATGCATGGCAATACGGAGAAAATAAAGTTTCGCTATAAAGGTTCGGAGGCAGATGCCAAAAACCTCTGTTTTACCGAGCGTCAGGCGACGGCAATTCTGGAAATGCGCCTCTATAAGCTGATTGGTCTGGAAATTGAAGCTTTGATGAAGGAGCACAGGGAGACCCTTGCCAATATTGCCAAATATGAAGAAATCTTAGGGAGCCGCAGCGCCATGGCAAAGGTGATTGTAAAGGAGCTGACGCGTTTCCAGAAAGAATATGGGGTGCCAAGGAAGACCAGGATTGAGAATGCCAAAGAGGCAGTCTATGAGGAAAAGAAGATAGAGGAGATGCCTGTGGTCCTCCTGATGGACCGTTTTGGTTATGTGAAAACGATTGACGTGACAGCCTATGAGAGGAATCAGGAAGCTGCCGATGGGGAGAGCAGATATGTTATCCATTGTATGAATACGGACAAGCTCTGTATTTTTACAGATAAAGGGCAGCTTCACCTGGTTAAGATTTTAGACCTCCCTTATGGAAAATTCCGCGATAAGGGAACGCCCCTTGACAATATAAGCAATTACAATAGCAGCGAGGAGACAATCGTGTACATCAATAATCTGAACAGCCTTATTGGCAGGAAGCTCTTGTTTGTAAACAGTGCAGGCATGCTCAAGAAGGTGGAGGGGGAGGAGTTTGATGTTTCCAAGCGCACAACGGCGGCAACGAAGCTGAATGATGGGGAGAGCCTTATCATGGTGGAGATGTTAAATGAGACAGAGGGAGAGAGTATTGTCCTGCAGACGGAAAAGGGTATGTTCCTGCGTTTTGAGTCGGCAAGCGTACCGCAGAAAAAGAAAGGCGCGATAGGCGTTCGGGGAATGAAGATTGATGAGAAAGACCGTCTGAAAGCAGCCTATCTTCTGGGCGATGAGGAGCGTGTAATTGAGGAGAAGGACAAGCAGATTATGCTGCACAGGCTCAGGGTAGCCTGCCGTGATGGAAAAGGCGTAAAGAGATAGATAAAATACAGGAGGCATCATGGACAGAGAGACAGATGTTGTAATTGTAGGTACCGGAGCTGCCGGACTGTTTGGCGCGCTGCAGCTGCCGGAAAGTACAAAAATAACCGTTATCACCAAGGATGCGGCAGAGAACAGTGATTCTTTTCTGGCACAGGGAGGAATCTGTATGCTAAGGTCTGAAGATGACTATGGTCCGTACTATGAGGACACGATGAAGGCTGGGCACTATCGAAACAATCCCCAGTCCGTGGAGACGATGATTCGCAGTTCCAGGCAGATTATCGACCTTTTGATTGGTTATGGCGTGGAGTTCGAGCGGCAGAATGGGGAACTGGCATTTACCAGGGAAGGCGGGCACTCGCGCCCGAGGATTCTGTTCCACGAGGACATTACCGGCAAAGAAATCACTGGAAAGCTGTTAGAACAGGTGAAAAAGCGCAGCAATATCACAATCTATGAACATACGGAGATGATAGACATCCTCTGTCAGGATAATGTCTGCTATGGCGTTGTGGTTGTGGATAGCCAGGGCAATGTGGGACCATTGTATGCTAAGGATACGATGTTTGCCTGCGGCGGTATCGGAGGCCTGTACCGGCATTCCACAAATTTTTCCCATCTGACAGGGGATGGGATAGCGGTTGCCTTGCGTCATAACATTGCCCTTCAGGATGTAAACTTCGTGCAAATCCATCCCACCACCCTGTATTCCAAGAAACCGGGCAGGAGTTTTTTGATTTCGGAATCGGTACGCGGAGAGGGGGCGTTGCTCTATAATGCCAGAATGGAGCGATTTGTAGATGAACTTCTGCCGCGGGACGTGGTGACCCATGCCATTGAAGAGCAGATGGAGAAAGACGGAAAGCCGTATGTGTGGCTGTCTATGGAGAAAATTTCCAGGGAAGACATTTTAGGGCATTTCCCCAATATATATAAAAGGTGTCTGGAAGAGGGTTACGATGTGACGAAGGAATGTATTCCGGTTGTGCCAGGCCAGCATTACTTCATGGGAGGAATCCAGTCAGACTTGGAGGGAAGGACTTCTATGGGGCGGCTGTATGCGGTAGGAGAGACCAGCTGTAACGGCGTACACGGAGCCAACCGTCTTGCCAGCAATTCGCTGTTAGAGAGTCTGGTATTTGCGAGGAGGGCAGCGCATGACATCACAGTCAATGGGCAAGAGGGGCTGCCCAAAGACAGGGTCAGCTTTGAATCAGGGAAGTATACGGACAGGAAAAAAATGCAGCAGGAGAACAGGAAGATGGTGCTGCAGGAAATAGAAAGGATGAAAAAATCATATGAGCAACAACATAACCATGACGTTAAATGTGGATGATTTAATTCTGGGTGCGCTGAAAGAGGACATTTCCAGTGAGGACGTAAGCACCAATGCCGTGATGCGGGGAGCGCAGAAAGGGGAAGCGCAGCTTATCTGCAAGCAGGATGGGGTGCTTGCCGGGCTAGGTGTATTCCAAAGGGTGTTTGAACTGTTAGATGCGGATATTGAGGTTGATTTCTCGTTCTCTGATGGGGATAAGGTGAAGAATGGTGAATTGATTGGAACCATTACCGGAGATATCCGTGCAATCCTGTCAGGCGAGCGCACAGCACTCAATTACCTGCAGCGCATGAGCGGAATTGCTACCTATACCAATTCCATTGCCAGGCTTTTAGAGGGCAGCAAGGTCAAGCTTTTGGACACCAGGAAGACAACCCCTAATAACCGTATTTTTGAAAAGTATGCCGTAAAGACCGGCGGCGGCTACAACCATCGCTACAACCTCTCCGATGGCGTACTGCTCAAAGACAACCATATCGGAGCAGCCGGAGGCGTGAAAGAGGCTGTGCAGATGGCGAAAGAGTATGCTCCTTTTGTACGCAAGATTGAGATTGAGTGCGAGACGGTGGAGATGGTACAGGAGGCCGTGGAGGCAGGCGCAGACATTATTATGCTGGATAACATGAGCGTGGAGGAGATGCAAAAAGCCATTGCGTTTGTGAACGGCAGGGCGGAGATTGAGTGTTCCGGCAATGTGACGAGAGAGAATATTGAGCGCTACATCTCTCTGGGAGTAGATTATATTTCCAGCGGTGCGCTGACGCACTCAGCGCCGATTATGGATATTTCGCTCAAGAACCTTCACGCATTGACTTGAAAAGGAGGTAAGGTATGGATATAGAAAACAGCAAGTATGGAGAGATTGCGGAAGAAAATTTCCGTAAAGGTTACAATTGTTCCCAGGCTGTATTCCTTGCTTTTCGCGATTTGTACGGCATGGATGAGAAGGCGGCGGCGCGGCTCAGCTCTTCTTTCGGCGGCGGCATGGGAAGGCTCAGGGAGGTCTGCGGCGCAGTCAGCGGAATGTTCATGACGGCGGGACTGCTCTATGGTTACGATACCCCAGGAGCGCAGAAGGAGAAAGCAGACCATTATAAGCGGGTTCAAGAACTTGCCAGGGCATACGAGACGGAGAATGGCTCCATTGTGTGCCGGGAATTGCTGGGATTGACTGAGAAACGGCAGGAGCCGACTCCGGAGAAGCGCACGGAGGGGTATTATAAGAAACGCCCATGTCCCCAACTGGTGCGCATGGCAGCGGCAATCATGGAGGAGTATATCAAAGAACATCCGATATCCGAGTAACTTATTACATATCTGTTTTACTGGAAACAATGGAAGCCAGTGGGATGGTATTGGCTTTCTGGTTTGCAAATAATTTGGAGGTGGCAAGTATTATGAAAAAGTATGTTTCTCTATGCTTAGCAATTATTTTTTTCGTTTCCTCATTGGGAAATCAGGCGGTATATGCCCAAGACGGTGTGGATATCGGGCAGGAACAGGCGGAGGAATCTAACGATTTAAGCGGGAAAGCAAATGAGAATCCTGGCACAGATTCAGAAGATGAAAAGAATGAAGAGAACACGGAAGATAAAGAAGATAATACGGATGACGATGGCAATGATGACAACGATGACGATGACCCAGACCCAGGCCCGGGGGATGACGAAGAGGATCCGGATTTAGAAACAGAAGCCGAGGTAAGTAATTTTACGCTGGAATATCAACCCGCAGATGATACCATGATTCTCAAATATCAGGTAAATGAGGATGCCACTGGCGTGGATATCCTTGTGGATGGGCATCCGGTGGAGACCGATTACTCCAGAGTATATACCTCCTACGTCCATGACCTTCCAGAAGATGCGGAGGGCAAAACATATGCCTTTCAGATTGTGCCCTATGAACTGAAGACGGTAGAAGGAAAAACAGTTAAAATCATGGGTACGCCTTCTGAAGTGATAGAGTATGAGATACCGTATAAACAGGCTGTTTTTACGGATGTGGATGCAGACTATGATTTGAGCAAAAAATATCTGGCGATTGAATGGTTTGGAGATGCCATTGCCAGTGTGGATATTTATCTGGACGGCGCGGCAGAACCAGTTGTGACCGGGGTACAGGGTAATTCCTATTCGATGAACATTACCTGGGAGGCTTTGAGCAATCATACCTATCGTCTGGTTCCCTATAATAAGATTGGAGAACAGGGCGTCGAGAAAACGGTCAGTTTAACAGTTGATGATTATACTGCCGTGATAGATTATCTGGATGTGGAGTATGCCGAAAGCAGCAAACAGATTCAGATAAACTGGTCAGGAACCAATGTCCAGTTTGTGGATATTTATATGAATGACGAGTTGTTGGCAGAACGGTATACAAAAGAGGAGTTCAGCCTCAAATATGTACCGCAAGCAGGAGCGTCTTATCTTATCTCGGTATGCCCTTTCAATGAAAATGGGATAGAAGGGGACGAAGAAGAGGAGACCCTGGTAGAAGGAGAGTTTGAAGTAACAGATATTGAGAAACTGAGAGAGACCAGCAGTTACGGCAAAGATAGCGAAAAGAATTACACAGGCTTCTCTAAGCCGGCAGTAGACATCCAGTGGACAGCAGAGGCAAATGCCAATTATGAGATTTACCGTGCGGCAAAAGATGCAAGGAGCGCGTATACCTGTATTGCCAGGGTGAAGACGGAAAAGGAAGGCCCTTATACCTACACAGACAGCAATGCGGGAATTGGCAGCAGGTTTTATAAAATCAGGCGTGTGATAAAGGAAGATGATTTTATTGAGCAGGAACTGGCAACGGCATTGTCTGATTCCGAAAAGATTACCGTCAAGCTGCCAAAGCCGAAAGTGAGCGTCAATCTTACGCCGGAAGGAGCTGTCGTGTTTGACATGGACGGAAAAAAGGAATTTGTCTCCGGCTATACGATTTTGCGCAAGAACAAAAAAGGTTCCTATAAACAGATTGCAGAAGTGACAGACAATACATTTACTGACAGTGACACAGAATTTGGAAAACATTATTCCTACCGGATAAAGTCATTTTATTATGATATCAGAACAAAGAAAAAGCACTATAGCGCAGCAACGAGCGTGAAAGCAAGGAATACCGTGGGCAGCATCCAGCTGCAGGCGCAGCAGGTGGATGGGCAGAAAGTGAAGCTCACTTGGGAATCGGTTGCCAATGCAGAAGGCTATGAGATATATTATAAGTCTGCCACACAGGGAGATTCCTATAAATTACTGGCAGCAACGGATAAATTGAAAGTTTCTGTTGCGATAAAGGAAGGCAGCCGTTATTGTTTTATGGTGAAAGCCTATAAGGAGGTGAGCAGTGAAAAGATTTATTTTTCCATCGCGGAGACAGAACTGAAAACAGGATTTAAAAGCCCGGAGAATTTCAGGATATCGAAGACTGATTTCCAGCGTGACGCAAAAAAGAACGTGATTGTCAGGAGCGATAAGCTGGTTTGGGATAAAGTGTATGGAGCGAAGGGCTACTATATTGATGTGTATAATCCGGCAAATAAGAAATTTAAAGTTCTGAAGAAAATGAAAGGAGTGGACAACACAAGCTATACGGTGTCCAACAATCTGACACCAGCGGCAGGGACCGTTGTATATCGTATTCGCGCATACTCAGGCACAAGGAAAGCCATTGGTGGAGAGCTGGAGGTGAAGGTACAGATTGCAAAGGTAACTGGAGTAAAGGTCAAAGGGACAGGAAATTCTGCCAAAGTGACATGGAAACAGGCGCCATGGGCAGAGACATACCGTGTCTACCGTTCAAACGGAAGGAACTGTATTCTTGTAGGGACTACGAACAAACTCACCTATACAGACAAGGGAATAAGCGGAGGAGTTGCGTATACTTATTACGTACAGGCTGTGAACAATACGCTGAAAAGTGAAGGGGAATACAGTGACCCGGCGGTATATACGAAGAAGGTTGCCAGCGTAGAATATTTGAGCGCCACCCGCGAAGATGAGCAGGATGTCTACCTGGAATGGGTGACGGACGAAGGGGCCTGCGGCCATATCATTTATTACCGTGAAGGCGAAAGCGGTGAGTATCGGGTGTTGGCGAGGGTAAAAGGAAGCCGCAATTATTATATCCACAAAAACGTGCCGACAGGCGTCACCTGTTATTACAAGGTGTCGCGGCTGGAACTCAATGCCGGCGGTGTGGAAGCAGAGTCACAGGCAAAGACTGCTAAAATTAAACTTAAAGATAAGAAAACAAAATAAAATCATCAAACAGGCGGCTGGTCGATGGATGACCAGCCGCCTGTTTGATGATGATATATAAAAAATAATTAAGCGATACTGTTGACAGCTTTGCTCAGACGGGAAATCTTTCTTCCAGCGGTATTCTTATGATACACGCCTTTGGAAGCAGCTTTGCTGATTTTAGAAACCGCAGCGTTCAATGCAGCCTGAGCAGCTTCCTTATCGTTAGCGGCAACTGCAGCCTCTACTTTCTTAATTGAAGTCTTTACCGCAGATCTGATTGATTTGTTGCGGGCTGCTCTTTTCTCAGCTACTAAGATTCTCTTCTTTGCTGATTTGATGTTAGCCAATCCGTACACCTCCCATTCGCAAAATATGACTCACGGCAATCCAAGGACTGATTTGCAAAAGGACTGCGCTGTGTTCTACAGTTGTTTCATTAAAGCCGGACACGGACGTTCTAATGTAAACATACTCATATAGTTTAGTCCCAAAAATTCTATCTGTCAATACATATTCTTCTTTTTTTTGCAAAAAATGTTACTGTTCACAGTTGCATGGGTGTGGCAGAGCTGTGGACAGCATAAAAATCACAATAGACATTTTTATTGGAGGGACAGAGAATGGGTCAGTTTCAGGTGCGTACCGATCTGGCATTAGAAACCAGAGAAAAATTTGAAGAGGACAACGTTGAGATTAAAGGTGTGAGAGTGGAAGAAGAGCACCGAAGAAAAAACGAGATTAAGATTACGACCATGGTAATTGAGACGGAAAATGGCGCCAAAGCGATGGGCAAGCCTAAGGGAACGTATATTACCTTGGAGGCTGCCAATATGGATTGCCAGGATGAGGATTATCACCGAGAAATTTCGGTTGAACTGGCGCGGCTGATAAAGAAGCTGCTGCCCAGGAAAAAATCGCCGCTTTCGGTGTTGGTGGCAGGTCTTGGAAACCGTGAAGTGACTCCGGACGCATTGGGCCCCAGGGTCGTGGACAATATCATGATTACGCGCCACGTGCTGAAAGAATTTGGCAAATATGCCTTTGGCGAGGAGGAGGTAAACGCTGTCAGCGGGATTGTGCCTGGCGTGATGGCGCAGACCGGCATGGAAAGCCAGGAGATTGTCAGGGGCGCTATCGAGGAGACGAGACCGGATGTGATGATTGCCATCGATGCGCTGGCAGCGCGCAGCACAAGAAGGCTGAGCAGGACCATCCAGATTACCGATACAGGGATAAATCCCGGCTCCGGCGTGGGGAATCACCGGCATGGCCTGTCTGAGGAGACGCTGGGGATTCCGGTGATTGCCATAGGCGTACCCACGGTAGTGGATGCGGCAACGATTGTCGGTGATACCATGCAGACGCTGATTCAGGCGATGGAAGAGCACAGTCATTTCCACACTTTGAGCACGGGGCTCAACGCGTTAAATGACATGGAGAAATACGAGCTGATTCGGGAACTTCTTTCTCCCCAGCTAAATACCATGTTTGTTACCCCTAAGGATATTGATGAATCCATCAAACGCTTAAGCTATACCTTGTCAGAAGGATTAAATATTGCCTTTGCATAAAATATTTTGTACAGGCATATATTTAAGTGTTACATGATTTTGAGTAAACGGATAACTGCCTGAGAAGGGGCAGCTGCATGATGGGATTACTGAAATGGGGAAAGCTTTGATAAGGAAAAGAAACAGGAAAGGAAGATATAAGCAGTGGCTGCTCTTAGCGCTTAGCGTACTGTTTGTATTTGTCTGCTATCAAAATATCGCATCGTTGGGAGAGGCGCCTGCATTGCAGCAGCTTGTGAATTTTGTCAGGGAAGAGGTTGCGGTGTCGGCATGGAAAAATTGTATGCTGCCGATGGTCTGTGAACAGGAGGAAACGCCGTTCACTTTGGAAAGCTTTCTGCTGCAGAAAGTGGAAGATTTTTATCCAATCTGCGCGTTCAGCGAGACCATTTCAGAGTATGACACACAGATTGAGAGCAATCTGAATGTGGGAATGATAGCAGAGAATGAGAAAGAAAGCCAGAGCCAGGAAGAGGAACAAGGGAAAGAGGAAGACCCGGAGGGAGAAAAAAAAGGAGAGGCGGCGGACGGCAAGGAGAACAAAGAACAGACGGATGAAGCGCAAGAGAACGAAGAGGATGCCCAGGAGAAGAAGGAGCAGGAGACCGTGGCAGAAGCTGCTCCCGAGAGTGGCAAGGCAGTGGAGATTTCCCGGGAGAAGCTAAATGATTTTGACTATTTAATCCAGAACTTCTATCAGGTAGACCGCACGACAACGATAGACGGTAGTGAGCTGAATGCACAGGCGATGCTGGCAAAGGATATGAAGCTTAAAGGCAGTAATGAAAATGTGCAGATTCTAATCTACCATACCCATTCCCAGGAAGGATATGTAGATTCTACGCCCGGGGACCCAAACAGCAGTGTGGTTGCCGTGGGGGAACGTCTGGCACAGCTTTTGAGAGAGCAGTATGGGTTGAATGTGTTCCACCATACAGGAGAATATGATGTGGCAGACCGCGACAATGCATATTCCTATGCAGGGCCCGCGCTGGAACAGGTCCTGGCAGAAAATCCCAGTATCGAGGTAGTCATTGACCTGCATCGGGATGGCGTGGCGGAGGGTACGCATCTGGTATCAGAGGTAAATGGAAAGCAGACTGCGCAGATTATGTTTTTTAACGGCCTAAGCCGCACGACAGCCAATGGCAACATTGCCTATCTGGCAAACCCCAACCTTGCAGATAACCTGGCATTTTCTTTCCAGCTGAAACTAGCAGCGGAAGAATATTATCCAGGATTTGCCCGCGCTACTTACCTCAAGGGATACCGTTACAATCTCCACTACCGTCCCAGGAGCCTGCTTGTGGAGGTGGGCGCCCAGACCAACACCTTGGAAGAGGCAATGAATGCCATGGAGCCGCTGGCGGATATCATACATAAAGTGCTTGCACCTTGAGGAAAGAAGGAACTTGACATGCAAAAGAACAGAGAAAATATCATCCATATTTTGAGTTGGGAAGAATTGAAGCAGAAAAACCGCAGTGAGATGGAAGAACTGCTGCTACAGTCCGTGCGCCGTTTAGAACCGGCTTACTGGGAGGGCGTAAAACTTCTGGAGGACTGCCTATATGGTGCATTTTGCTTCCATGAAAGCGGGGAGGCAAAACGGCGTGTGATAAGCGCGGCATTTCTGCTGAATGAAAAGGAATTTCTCATGGTTGTACTGAGGGATGAAAAGAATGTGCTGCCGGAGTCTCCATTTTCTGACAGCGGGATGGAGGAGAAGCTGGAAGCAGTTTTTGAAAAAATTTTAAAACAAGGGCAGCAGAGGACAGAGGACATGGAAAAATACTTGATTGACATGGAGCAGGAGATTGTGGGGGGCAGAATCAGCCGCAATCGAAATCGCTCTATTTTTGAGTGTAAACGCTTGCTGACTGTCTGGAAGAATGACTATGCCCAGTTCCTGAACATGATTGAAGGAATTAACGGCTTGGAGGAGAAGAAAAAAGAAACGCAGGGACCTATCATGAGTGAAGAATCATCCTGTTACTTTCGCGTTTATGAAAATAAATTGCGGCATCTTACGGAGGAAACGCAGTTCCTGTATGAGGAGCTTGTGCATATCCGGGAAGCGCTGGATGCAGCGCTGTCTTATGAGCAGAACCGCATTATGAAAGTATTTACCACGGTGACGACCATCTTCATGCCGCTGTCGCTGATTGCCGGCTGGTATGGCATGAATTTTGAGGGAATGCCGGAACTGCATTGGCAGTACGGTTATATTTTCGTGTCCGTGCTGAGCGTGCTGGTGGTACTGGCGTGTTTTTGGTTTTTCCGAAAGAAAAAACTGTTTTAAATTACAAATCTAAACTTTTTATAAAATGTGATATTTAATATTGACAAAGAAAATAAGGAGTGCTAAATTATGTACATAAGCTGTTAGCACTCAATTTTAAAGAGTGCTAATAAAAATAAGATTTAAAAGAAGATTACCTGGTAAGGAGGAATAGGAATGAAATTAGTACCATTGGGAGACAGAGTTGTTTTAAAGCAATGTGAGGCAGAAGAGACCACGAAATCCGGCATCATTTTAACTGGCAGCGCACAGGAAAAGCCTCAGGAAGCAGAGGTAGTTGCTGTAGGACCAGGTGGGAATGTGGACGGCAAAGAAGTTACCATGCAGGTAAAGGTTGGAGATAAGGTAATTTACTCCAAATATGCAGGCAACGAAGTGAAACTTGACGGAGAAGACTATATCATCGTGAAACAGAACGACATACTGGCAATAGTTGAATAATAAAAAGGAGACGAATCATTATGGCAAAGGAATTAAAATATGGAACAGAGGCCAGAACCGCATTGGAGGCCGGCGTAGATAAGTTAGCAAATACTGTTAGGGTAACATTAGGGCCGAAAGGAAGAAACGTGGTGTTAGATAAGTCTTTCGGAGCTCCATTGATTACGAATGACGGCGTGACTATCGCCAAGGAAATTGAACTGGAAGACGCATTTGAAAATATGGGCGCACAGCTTGTCAAAG
>CANOFO010000087.1 GCA_947565305.1 uncultured Lachnospiraceae bacterium
AAGGCAAATGCGAAGCATTTTTAAAGATGCCTTCCGACGAACTGGCAGGTGACGCGAAGCGTCGCGTGCCGATACCATTATTATACTAGGAGGGTTTCAAATGGAGAAACAAAGGGAATTTTTGCAGGCAGATAATTTGCAATTGGATGATAATATTAAAAAAACTTTGGCTGGCACGTTTCCGCTTCCGCCCAAGGTAGCGGATGCCCGGGAGGAAGCCTATAAAAAAGTGCGTGCCTTGGCGGATAAGGAGAGTGATACGCAGCAAAAGGATGAGGATGCCCTGGAAGCAAAGAGAGAGGGAGGCAAGAGCCATCAGAAATTGAGAAAGGCGCTTTTGCGAGGTTTTGCTGGCACTGCAGCAGTGGCGGCGGCAGCGTTTTGCTGTATTTATATTGTAAATCCGTCCGTTGTTGCGCAGGTTCCCATTGTAAGCCACGTATTTGAGCAGATAGGGGGTTCGCTGGATTTTGCAGGAGATTATACGAGTTTGGCAGAGCAAGTGAAAGAGACTGAGAAAGGGATAGAAAGCGTAACGGCGGAAGGGACAACCATCACGCTTTCGGAAGTTTACTGTAATGAGACAGCCCTTTACCTGAGCCTTGTCATCCATTCCGAAGAGAGAATCCCGGATACTTTTTACGATGAAAACGGAAAGCCAATGATTAGCATGTACGGTCAGATTGATTTCGATTTCGATGATGAAGGGGCGATTGACCTCGTATATGTCGGAGATTCTGAGATAGACGGCAAGCTGGTGGACGACAATACGTTTGCCGGAGTCATCCGTTTTGATATGGGGCAGCATTTTTCAAATAAAGGTATAGAAATACCAGAAAAATTTAAGGTACAATTGTCTGTTCCCCAGATTGTGGGGACAAAGCTCCATGATACCCGTCCGGAAATGCCCAAGGGGCTGAAAGAGCAGTATGAAATTGCCATGGAAGAAAATGGCCTTGGCCTGACCGATGAAGATTACGAGCGTTTTACAGAGGAGCAGAAAGACATCGAGCATCAGCTGTTTAACGATATGTGGAATGCATATTATGAATTATACCCAGACAGGCAGACCTATCCGAACCAGTATGATAACTGGTTCCTGTATGGACCATGGGATTTTGCGTTTGATGTGGCGAGGAACGATGAAGCTGTCATCCGCAAGGAGATTAATGATATCAATGAAAACGGCCTTGGTATCATTTCCGTTACAAAGACACCGATGGAGATTAATGTGGAGATGCCTGAAAACCTCGACTGCTTCGCAGCCATTCTGGATGCAGATGGAAACCTGATGGGTAACAGCGTTCCCGGTTATGACAATGCAGTGCCAGTCAATGGCTATGATACATCAAAGATTTATGTCTATATCTGTGATTATGTAGAATATATGGATGAACTTAAAGGTGTCTGGTGGTCGGGCGGTTACGATGAAAGCGTGAAAGGGGAAGTCTTCAAAGAACTGCTGGATGGGCGTTCTCTCTACAGCAAAGAAATTATATTTGATGAGTAGGAGCAGGTTGATATAAATGGCGCTTTTTGATATAATTTTGTCCGAAAATGGAGGAACGAATAATGGTACATTAAGAAATCCGGCTTGCAGAGCCAACATTAAGGAGAGATATATGAAATATATAACAGCAACTTCTGATATGGCAGATGCAGTTCACAATGTTCTGCACACTGCTATAAAAACAATATATCCCAAGTATTATCCGAAAGAGGTAGCAGATTTCTTTTGCCGGCATCATAGCAAGGAGCACATTTTGGAAGGGATAGCGTCTGGAAATATGGGCGTATTAGTGGATGGCAATCTGATTGTCGGCATGGGGTGCTTTGACAGTAACCATATTACAGGGGTTTATGTGCTGCCTTCTTATCAAAAGCAAGGCTGCGGTACGAAGATTATGTATTGCCTGGAAGCCGAAATTTCCCAAAAGCATGATATAGCTGTCTTAGATGCGTCCCTTCCCGCAGCCTGTTTATATGAGCATAGAGGTTATAAAACCGTAGGCCATGGGATTTATGAATTAGAAAATGATGTGAAGCTGGTTTATGAAATCATGGAGAAAACGTTAAGGGCTGAATAAATTTGCTGCCATAATTATTGGGTCAAAAAATCCGAAAGTAATTGACAGGCAACATAAAAAAAGATAAAATTAATATAAGGTGCGAAAGAGAAGGTCACGCACAGAAGAATATAATGTATTGATACAAGAATAATTAATTTATTTAATATTTTGTTTGCATTTTTTATACAATAAATCATTTCAAGCAAGAAGTTATTTGAATTAGATGTTATGTGTTGTACTTTATGTGATTGCCGGATGATGAAACAGCTTTCTTTTTATAGCATCTCTCCCAAAATATAAGTTTTGGGACTAAAAAAGGTGAAAGAGGGAGAAAGTATGTTAAAAAAATTGAACAAAATGCAAATTAGGGAACGGTTGGTAAAGGCTTTTATTATGATTGGAGGTCTGCTGGCGGGGGTGGCGGCGATTGGGTTGGTTACCATGATTGTCGTTTCTAATTTATATTCAGGCGCCTTGACTGATTATGGGTTTGCCCAGGGTGATGTAGGGAAGGCTATGGCGTCCTTTGCAGATGCCAGATCGGCTTTGCGCGGGGTTATCGGATACGAAGAACAGTCAACCATTGATTCTCTGATGGAAGCACATGAAAAGTATAAAGAAGACTTTCTGAATGAATTTGCAAATATGGAAAAGACTATGGTGACGGCTGCAAACAAACAGATATATGCGGATTTACAGCAGGAACTGGAGGAGTACTGGGAACTGGAACAGCAGATATTGGAGTTGGGGGCGACCGTAGACCAACAAAGGTGTATAGAGGCCCAGAATATGGCAATAGGTGACTTGCTGCCCAAGTATGACAGTATTTACGATAAGCTGTCGGAAATCATGGATATCAAAGTTTCCAAAGGAAACACGCTGTCCAGTCAGCTGTCAGCTGTATGTACAATACTTTCTGTCGTTATTGGCATTATAATTATCTGTGCACTATTTGGGGCATTCCGCTTAGGGGTCGGAATCGCGAATGGTATTTCTGTTCCCCTGAATCAATTGAAGGACCGTCTGGCATCTTTTGCAAAAGGCGATTTATCTTCCTCTTTTCCAGATGTAAATACGAAAGATGAAGTGGCAGATATGGTAGAAGTTGCAAGGGAGATGGCGGAAACGCTTCAGTTTATTATCGCTGATGAGAAAAAGATTCTTGAGGCAATGGCTGATGCCAATTATGCAGTTACAAGCGAGGACAGCAGCAGGTATGCCGGAGACTTTGAAGCGCTGCTGACAGCTATGAGGGATTTAAAGCGGCAGATGGTTGCTACCATAAAGTCCATTGAAGAAGCATCCTCCCAGGTATCTGCCGGTTCCATAAATTTGTCAGAGGCAGCGCAGAGCCTTGCGGAAGGGGCAACAGATCAGGCAGGTGCAGTAGAGGAAATGCAGGCTACTATCATGTCAATTACTGAAAATATTGAGACGGCGGCGGAAAATGCACAAGATTCTTATCAGCAGGCTCAGAAATATTCAGATGAGGCCAGCCGAAGCCGGGCAGAAATGAATACCATGACAGTAGCGATGGAACGGATTAGCGAGGCATCTCAGAAAATTGAAAATATTATTTCTGAAATTGAGGATATTGCATCTCAGACCAACCTTTTGTCCTTAAATGCTTCTATCGAAGCGGCAAGGGCAGGAGAGGCAGGACGCGGTTTTGCTGTTGTTGCAGACCAGATCAGGCAGCTTGCGGAACAGAGTTCCAAGGCTGCAGTTGAGACGAGAGAATTAATTGAAGGGACCATACAGGAGATTTCAGAAGGAAGTAAAGCGGCAGAGAGGGTTGCGGCGGTTATTGAAAATGTTGTAGACGGAATTGGCAAAATCGCAGATTCTTCTAAGAGCGTAAGCAGTACAGCTACCGACCAGGCAGTCGCGATGAAGCAAGCGGAGGAAGGAGTAGGCCAGATTTCAGAAGTGGTACAATCCAATTCGGCAACGGCAGAGGAATCGTCTGCAACCAGCCAGGAATTATCCGCGCAGGCGCTTTGTCTGGATGAATTAATTGGGAAATTTATCTTACCTACAGATTAAATAACAGTTCAGTTTTTATTCTAATACAAAATCTCCTGCATATACTGGTAACAGTAGAACAGGAGGTTTTTGTATGGAAAATGTGAGTACCGGTACATATAATATTTATAAAGATATCAGTGCGAGAACGAACGGAGATATCTATATCGGGGTTGTAGGACCCGTGAGGACGGGAAAGTCCACTTTTATCAAGCGTTTTATGGACGTGATGGTATTGCCGGAGATGGAGGATGTCCACAGCAGGGAGCGCGCCACGGATGAGCTGCCGCAGTCGGCACAAGGGAAGACAATCATGACAACCGAGCCTAAATTTGTGCCCAAAGAGGCGGCAAAAATCCGTCTGGGCGAGGATTTAGAGGTCAGCGTACGGCTGATTGACTGTGTAGGATTCATGGTAGAGGGCGCAAGCGGGCATATGGAAGAGGGCACAGAGCGGATGGTGAAGACGCCCTGGTTCGATTATGAGATTCCTTTCACGCAGGCGGCGGAAATTGGTACGCAGAAGGTAATCCGCGAGCATTCCAATATTGGGGTTGTCATTACTACCGACGGTTCCATCACGGAACTGCCCAGGGAGAGTTATGTGGCAGCGGAAGAAAAGACCGTCAGTTCCCTGCAGAAGATTGGCAAGCCGTTTATCGTCCTTCTCAATACTCAGAAGCCTTATGGCACGGAGAGCCAGAAGCTTGCTGAGGAATTGTCTGCCAAATATGGGGTTACGGTGCTGCCGGTCAACTGTGAGCAGCTGAGGAAAGATGATATTTACCACATTTTGGAGAGTATTCTCTATGAATTCCCTATTGAGCGGGTGGACTTCTTCTTGCCGAAATGGGTGGAAATGCTGGACAATTCCCATAAGATTAAGGAAAACGTGATTCAGAATGCCATGCAGATTCTCAAAAGGTTTACCTTTGCCAAGGATATCCGGGGGACGGAACTTGTACCGGAGGGCGAATATATCCGCCGCATGAAGCTGGATAAGGTGGAGCTGTCCAGGGGCTGCGTGCAGATAATCTTTGACATAGATGAGAAATATTACTATGAAAATATGAGTGAACTAACCGGGGTGCCTATTCATGGAGAATACCAGCTGATTTCCATGATTAAGGAACTGTCTGCCATGAAGAAAGAGTACGACAAGGTAGGGAGCGCCATGGAGGCAGTGAAGCAGAAAGGCTACGGCGTGGTGACGCCCCAGCTAACGGATATTGAGATTGAGGAACCGGTGCTCATCCGCCACGGCAATAAGTTTGGTGTGAAAATAAAAGCACAGTCGCCGTCCATACACATGATTCGGGCAAATGTGGAGACAGAGATTGCGCCCATCATCGGCAGTGAGGAACAGGCGCAGGATTTGATTGGCTATATCAAAACCTCCAGAGACCAGGATGAGGGAATCTGGCAGACAAATATTTTCGGCAAATCCATCGGCGAGCTGGTGGAGGATGGCATCCGCAGCAAGATTACCATGATGGATGATGAGAGCCAGGTGAAGCTGCAGGATACCATGCAGAAAATTGTCAATGACAGCAACGGCGGGCTGGTGTGCATTATCATATGAAGTCATACATGTGATAACGAAGGTGTTAAAAACAGGTAAAGATAACCGGAATGGTATATTGCAGGAAATTTAATGTCAGATGAAAAGAGAACGGGGTAATTGTGCAGAGAAGTATTGCATAATTACCCCAGACTATTTTACAAATGCTGAGGGATGCTTGAATTTAAAACGAAATGATGATAAGATGAAGCCATAAATGAGAAGGGGATAATACATGGTTATATGATGGGATTTCGGACAATCTCAGTTTTAGGAGGAATTAGAAATGGATAATTTACGGAAAGCAGGCCTGTGGAAAAGGGGAGCCATGTTTCTTGTGTTTCTGATAGCTTTTGCCTTAGTTCCGCTATGTGTGCAGGCCAAGGAAACAGACCGGAAAGTGACGATTTACGGATTGGGAAGTTCTGTGCAGGACAAAATAAGCATACCGGCTGACCTTGCCCAAAGCTATCAGATTCCTGCAGACAGCGGAGGGAAAGCAAGTTACCGTATTATCAGCGGGAAATCGGCGAAAGTCTCGGGGACGGGGCTTGTGGCCCCCAAATATACATATTGGAAAAAATATCCGAATTACAGCGCTACTGTTTCCGAAGGGGAGGCGTATGATTATTATACGTTAGAAAGCGGTGAAACCAGTATTGAGGTTAAGACGGCGAATGAGACATACACCCTGACCGTAAACGTGGAAGACTATACGGTCACTTATGGTGATGAAGTTATGGATAAATATCTCAGAGATAATATTACAGAGACCATGACGGACAGAGAAATTCTGGATGCAGTTGCCAGGTTTCCGGCAAGCTATGAATATTCAGCTTCTCATTCCGGAGTTTATTCCATGATTATCTATGGCGGAGGGGACTGCTGGGCAAGTACCGGTGCAATCACTGCCTTATGTGAGAAGATGGGGATTAAGGCGTGGGCGAGAAATGCCAATAAAGACCCAGGTGCAGGCAGCGGGCACATGAACGCTATGGCGGAACTGAATGGAGTTTATTATGAATTGGAAGCTGGTTATTCCATGGATAAAGTGGATGGCTTCCGTCCATATTCTGTTACGGTGCGGGATTCCCTGTTTAGTTATTATATCTCATCCGGAAGCCTTGTTATCTACCAGTACGATGGGTATGAAAATTCCGGTATGCTGGAAGTGCCGGCGGAGATAGGCGGCAGAACAGTGGAAAAAATTGATAAGAGTGCATTTTCACGTACGAAATTCTCTGAGATTAAACTGCCAAGTACGTTGACGGAAATTGGTGATTATGCGTTTAGTGACTGTGGGGAATTGACCAGAATAACGATACCGGCTTCGGTCACGAAAATTGGCAGGTCTGTTTTTGCAAGTTGTGGGAAATTGGTGGATTTGTCTGTTGCAGAGGAAAATGCAAATTATAGGGAAGAAGGGCAGGTGATTTACAGCAAAGATGGGAGCACATTGGTGACCTGTCCTGCTGCGGGCAATGTGGTGATTCCTCCCACAGTGACCAATATTGCAGATTATGCTTTTTATTACAACGAAAATCTGCAGCAGATTGTGATACCATCATCGGTTGTGGAACTGGGAGAAGGTGCGTTTGGTAACTGCGGACGATTGGCAAAGGTGGATTTTGAAGGAGAAGGGCTAACCAGAATCGGCATGCATTGTTTCCGCTCAAATGATAAGCTTTGCGTAATCAGAATTCCGTCTTCGGTGAAATCTGTAAGTGCGTTTGCCTTTGCTTATTGCTATCAACTAAAGCATATTTATTTCATGGGAGATGCGCCGGAATTTGGCGATGCAGTGGAGGGAACATTTTATGATAACGCATTCCAGGGCTGCAGCTTACATGCTTATTATATTCAACATAACGATACCTGGACGCAGGAGAAGTTGGAAAATCACGGCGGAACCGTAACCTGGCAGCCATGGGCGGGAACAGACGGAATCTCCATAGAGAATGCAGTGCTGATGTTGGAGCAGAGCAAATTTGCTTATACCGGCGCTTATATTACGCCGGCGGTAACACTGGGAATAGATGGTGTGGATTTGATAGAAAATAAAGATTTTACGGTTGTTTATACGAATAATAAAGAGGTGGGCACTGCCACAGTGACAGTGTTGGGAATCGGCTCCTATTATGGAGAAGTTTCAGCAACTTTTACGATTACCGACAGCAGCGATTCTGTTCAAGGAGGCAGTGGAACAGGAGAGGATAATCCGGAAAATAACAATCAGGCAGATAGCAGGAAAACAAAATATTTTGACAGCCAGACTGGGTTTACAGTCATGCTGGACGGAATCGGAAAACAGGAAGCTACCCTGTTATCTGTTGATAAAAAACGTTCCGGAGGGACACTGAGAATTCCTAATACCATGAAGGTGAAAGGGAATTCTTATAAGATTACTGCAATTGGGAAAAATGCGTTTAAGAATCATAAACAGCTAAAGAAAATCACAATCGGCAGATATGTGAAAACCATTGGTGCAGGTGCATTTCAGGGCTGCACGAAACTGCAGACGGTGACAGCCAGCGGTAATGTCACGGTGATTGGGGATAAAGCATTTTATAAATGTAGTAAGCTGCAGAAAATTACAATCCCGGTGAACGTGAATAAGATTGGCAAGAGCGCATTTTATGGATGCAAAAGCCTAAAAAGCATGAACATAAAAACGAAAAAACTGACAAGTAAAAATGTGGGGAGCAAGGCATTTAAAGGCATCTATCCTAAAGCAACAATTAAAGTACCGCGGAGCAAGTTTGCTGTTTATAAAAAAATACTCAAAGCCAAAGGTGTGGGAGCAAAAGTGAAGATAAAAAAGTGAAAGGATTGTTATTATGAAGATAACTTATATCCACCATAGCACCTTCTGCGTGGAAACAGATGGGAAAGCGCTGGTGTTTGACTATTATAACGGTAAGGGGCTGCCGAATTGTGAATATCATGGAGAAATGCCCGAATTTCCCCGGAATACGCCGGTTTATGTGTTTGCCAGCCACAGCCATAGGGACCACTTTGCTGCGGAGGTTCTTACATGGAGCGCGCGTTACCCACATATCCACTATGTTTTCGCGAGGGAGGTGAAAAGGAAACTCGGCAATTCTATGTTAAAGAGGTTGGGCGTTGGTGAGCAAATTAAGGACAGGATTACCTATGTCAGGCCCGGTGAAAAATATGAGATTGGGGATTTGGCAGTGGAGACTTTTCTTTCCACAGACAGCGGCGTGGCATTTCTGGTGGCAGTTTCCGGTAAGTTGGTATACCATGCCGGGGATTTGAACTGGTGGCGGTGGGAAGGCGAGACACAGGAATTCAACCGTCATCAGGAGGAGGTCTATAAGCGGCAGATTGACCTTTTGGCAGACAGGAGCCTGGATGTTTCCTTCGTGGTGGTTGACCCCAGGCAGGAGGAGGACAAGTTTCTGGGGATTGATTATTTCCTACGACAGGTAAATTCCAGATATGTGGTTCCTATGCATCTGTGGAAGCAATATGACTTGATCCGGGAATATCAGGAGCGTTTGCAAGATGAACAAATCCGTGCACGAATTCTTTTATTTGATAAGGAGAATCAATCGTTGGCTTTTGAAGGCTTGCCCTGAATTTTAGGATATGATATAATATGACCTAAGGAGGGATCCACGAAGTGGGAGGATATGACCTGAGGGGGGACCCAACGAAATTGGGGAGAGTCCTGAGGTCTCCTATCGGTTACAATAGAGTGAAAACTTAGGTCTCCTATCGTATAATTATCGTATAACAAACACTTGAATAGGAGGTGCGTGAACGTGTTTTTAGCCAGTCTTTTACAGTATGCAGTAAAATTTGTTCTGTTTGCGGCTGTTGCAATAGCCGGAATATTTATCGGTAAGGCATTGCGTGACAGGAAAGATGCCAAGGCAGCAGAGCAGATTCAGGAAGAGAAATAGACAGTTGGAGGAAGTTGTTGTGAAGAAGTATGGAGTGAACGAACTGCGCAGGATGTATCTGGAGTTCTTTGAGAGCAAGGAACACCTGGCGATGAAGAGCTTTTCATTGGTGCCCCACAATGATAACAGCCTGTTGTTAATCAATGCGGGGATGGCGCCGTTAAAGCCCTATTTTACCGGACAGGAGATTCCGCCGAAGAAGCGCGTGACGACCTGCCAGAAATGTATCCGTACCGGAGATATTGAGAATGTAGGAAAAACCGCGCGGCATCTGACATTCTTTGAGATGCTGGGGAACTTTTCATTTGGAGATTACTTCAAACATGAGGCGATTGCCTGGAGCTGGGAATTTTTGACAGAAGTAATCGGCATGGAACCGGAGCGTCTCTACCCATCTATCTATGGAGAGGACGATGAGGCATTTGATATCTGGACGAAAGAAGTAGGCGTACCGGCGGAGAAGATTACACGTTTTTACCGTGATGAAAATGGCAATTGTGACAATTTCTGGGAACATGGCGCAGGTCCTTGCGGACCCTGTTCAGAAATTTATTATGACCGTGGGGAAGCATACGGCTGCGGCAAGCCGGATTGTAAAGTGGGCTGTGACTGCGACCGTTTTATGGAAGTCTGGAACAATGTGTTTACCCAGTTTGACGGTGATGGGCATGGCAATTATGAAGAACTTGCCAATAAGAATATTGATACCGGAATGGGATTGGAACGTCTGGCGGTAGTGGTTCAGGATGTCGATTCCGTGTTTGATATTGATACCATGAAAGCGATTCGGGACAAAGTGTGCGAGGTTTCCGGCAAGACTTATCAGACAGAGGAACTGGACGATGTTTCCATCCGTCTGATTACGGATCATATGCGTTCCGCGACATTCATGATTTCCGATGGGATTATGCCTTCCAACGAGGGGCGCGGGTATGTATTGCGCCGTTTAATCCGCCGTGCGGCGCGCCATGGAAGGCTGCTGGGCATAAATGGTAAATTCCTTGCCACACTGAGCGCAACCGTGATTGCGGAGAGCAAGGATGGCTATCCTGAACTGGAGGAGAAGAAAGAATTTATTTTTAAGGTGCTGACCCAGGAGGAAGAGAAGTTTGACAAGACGATTGACCAGGGTCTGAGCATCCTTGCTTCCATGCAGGAAGAGATGGCGAAGTCAGGGCAGAAAGTGCTGTCCGGGGAAAATGCTTTCAAATTATACGATACTTACGGATTCCCCATGGATCTGACACAGGAAATCTTAGAGGAAAAGGGCTTCACGATTGATGAGGCAGGGTTTGCTGCCTGTATGGAGGAACAGAGAAGCAAAGCAAGAAATGCCCGCAAAGAGACCAACTACATGGGGGCGGATGCCACGGTCTATGACGAGATTGACACGGCGATTACTTCTGAATTTGTGGGCTATGACAGATTGACACATAGTTCTGAGATTACTGTGCTCACCACAGAAACAGAACTTACAGAAGCCTTATCTGACGGAGAGCGTGGGACAGTTATTGTGCAGGAGACGCCGTTTTATGCCACCATGGGCGGGCAGAATGCGGATACTGGAATTATCCGTGCAGGTGAAAATGAGTTTGCAGTGGAAGATACCATTCATCTCCGAGGCGGGCGTATTGGACATGTGGGAAGGGTAGTTTCTGGCATGTTCAAGGTGGGCGATACCGTAGAGCTTGCCGTGGCAGAAGAGAAACGTGCTTTGATTGGCAGGAACCACAGTGCCACCCATTTACTGCAGAAAGCCCTCCGTGAGGTGCTGGGAAGCCATGTCGAGCAGCATGGTTCCGATGTCAATGCAGACAGGCTGCGTTTCGACTTCTCTCATTTTGCAGCAATGACGCCGGAGGAAATTGCTAAGACGGAGTCAATTGTCAATGAGAAAATTGCTGCTTCCCTTCCGGTGGTAACGGAGGTTATGAGTCTTGAGGAAGCGAAAAACACTGGTGCGATGGCTCTGTTTGGTGAGAAATATGGAGAATCGGTACGTGTTGTTAAGATGGGTGATTTTTCCGTGGAGCTTTGCGGCGGAACCCATGTAGATAACACCAGCAGCATCAGCGCCTTTAAGATTGTCTCTGAATCCGGCGTGGCAGCAGGTGTGCGCAGGATTGAGGCGCTTACCTCCAAGGCAGTCTTTACTTATTATGACAAGCTGGAAGAGATGGTTAATCAGGCGGCAAAGGCAGCCAAAACTACCCCCGCGGGACTGGTGGAGAAGATAGAGCATATGTGGGCAGACATGAAAGCCCTGCAGGCAGAAAATGAGGCTTTAAAGAGCAAGGCTGCCAAAGATGCCCTGGGCGATGTCATGGACCAGGTATGTGAAGTTTCCGGCGTGAAGCTGTTAGCAGCCAGCGTACCGGGCGTGGACATGAACGGTCTGCGTGATTTGGGTGACCAGCTGAAAGGCAAGCTGGGAGAGGGCGTGGTCGTGCTCGCATCAGAAAATGACGGCAAGGTAAGCCTGGTTGCCATGGCAACACAGGAAGCTTTAGACAAGGGTGCACATGCCGGAAATCTGATTAAGGCAATCGCCGGCAAAGTCGGCGGCGGCGGTGGCGGACGACCCAATATGGCGCAGGCAGGCGGCAAGAATCCGGCAGGAATCCCCGCTGCCATTGCGGAAGCGAAAGCAGCCTTGGAAGGTCAGATGAAATAACGGTTTTGGTTTTGCGGTCTGCACAGGAGATATATAGCGGATTAAAGTAAAATTTTCCAACAAAAGTAGTTGACTTACAAAGAAAATCTGCTATAATGAATGATAGTGCAATAAAATATGACCCAAACAGTTGAA
>CANOFO010000088.1 GCA_947565305.1 uncultured Lachnospiraceae bacterium
GCTTGTGGTAAATCAATATTGGGGGTGAGGACACATGAAAAAGATACTGCTGATTGACGACAGCGACACATATTCTCGAAACTAATAAGGGGCAGACAGTCATTGATGGTCAATCACTCACCCGAAGCGGGTATTTACGTATGAACTGATTATGGAATTGGTCTGGAATGAGGATTATTCCTACTACTCCCGCAAAGCAGTCAACAATCATGTGAGCAATCTGCGGAAGAAACTGAAAGTTACGCATGATTCCCCGGACTATATCAAAAGCGTTGTTGGCGTGGGTTATAAATTTGAAGTGCCGTAATATAGACCATGAAATTGACCGGTAGTTGGATGTACCTAAGGTGTGGCTTCGCTTAATACAGGTAATCGTCAAGAGCAAAAGTAAGCTGCCTTGACGATTATCTGTAATTATGCTATCATCGGCTGATAATGTGACAGCATTTTGGCAAATAATAAAAATAGACTGACCGGAGCAATAAGGAGTAATACAATGAATGAAAAAATCTTAGTGGTTGATGATGAGAAAGAGTTAGCCGATTTGGTTGAAGTCTATCTGAAAAACGATGGATATACCGTTTATAAATTTTATAATGGCACGGATGCCTTAAAGTGTATCGAGTCCACCCCTCTGGATTTAGCCATATTGGATATTATGCTCCCGGATATTGATGGCTTTCAAATTTGCCAGAAAATCCGGGAGAAATTTTATTTCCCTGTGATCATGCTGACGGCAAAAGCCCTGGATGGGGATAAAATCATGGGGCTCTCCATTGCAGACGACTATATCACGAAGCCGTTCAATCCATTGGAAGTGGTTGCCAGAGTGAAGGCGCAGTTAAGGCAGTACATGAGGTACAGGCAGCCCCACTTCAAACAGGAGGATGAGCGTGACGAATATGATATAAGAGGAATGACAATCAGCAGGAACAGCCACAAATGTATCTTGTTTGGGAAAGAGCTCGGGCTGACGCCAACGGAGTTCTCTATCCTCTGGTATCTGTGTGAAAACCAGGGGAAGGTTGTTTCAACGGAAGAATTATTTGAAGCGGTATGGGGTGAAAAATATATTGATAACAATAATACCGTTATGGCACATATCGGACGTCTCCGGGAGAAAATGAAGGAACGGGCAAAAAACCCGAAATTCATAAAAACTGTGTGGGGGGTGGGATATACCATTGAAAAATAGAAAAAAACCGAATTATGAAGATGGCTATTTGCTTTTAAAAAACAGATTATCCATCAAAATGCTGCTCATGATGGTATGTTCCCTTCTGATTATAGCGGGCGTTTATCTGTTTATCTTAAAAGGCAATTTTGCAAATGCCGTTGTTTCCTTTTTAGAGCATTTTGTTTACCATGACCGCGATGAGGCCGCAATCGCCTACCTGAAAACCTTCAAGAAATATGAATTCTGGCTTTTCCTCCTGGCGGTTTTGGGTATATTTTTTGTGGGTTTTCGCTGTTACTTGGGCAATGTTTCAAAATACTTTCAGGAGATTAACCGTGGCATTGATTCCCTGGTGAATGAAGATGCCCAGGATATTGCCCTGCCAGCAGAACTGGCCGTGGCGGAAAGAAAGATTAATTCCGTACGGCATACCCTGGCGAAAAGAAAGGCAGACGCTGAGCTTGCGGAACAGAGGAAAAATGACCTTGTCATGTACCTGGCCCACGACTTAAAAACCCCTCTTTCATCGGTTATCGGATATTTGACCCTGTTAAGGGACGAAGGCCAGGTTTCCGATGAACTTAGGGAACGGTACCTAACCATATCATTGGATAAGGCAGAGCGTCTTGAAGATTTGGTTAACGAATTTTTTGAGATTACACGGTTCAACCTTTCCAATATTACACTTGTATATGGCAAAATCAATCTGACGAGGATGCTCGAACAGTTGGCATATGAGTTTAAGCCGATGCTGGCAGGGAAAAACCTGAAGCTGGAATTTGAAATGCAGCCGGATATTTTTGTTTCGTGCGATGCAGATAAGATGCAGCGTGTATTTGATAACCTGCTGCGAAACGCTGTCAGCTATTGCAGCGCAGAAACAAGCATTAAGATAACTGCAGAACAGACAGAAGACTATGTGTTGGTTAAAGTCATGAACGAGGGAGTTACAGTCCCGCAGGAACGATTAGAAAGGATATTTGAGCAGTTTTACCGCCTAGATGTATCACGAAGTTCAGCCACTGGCGGGGCCGGCCTGGGACTTGCCATTGCAAAGGAGATTGTTGAACTTCATCATGGGCAGATTACCGCCCACAGTGCGGATGGCTTTACCTGCTTTGCGATATCATTGCCGCTCGTAGGAAAATCGTAAGAAATTCCGTTAAAAATCATATATTATCCGCAAAGGAAAGCGAAAACATAAATCGCTCCATTCTGATATGCTGTATATCGGGTGGAGCGGTTTTTATGATATAAGAAACCTTGTTCCCTATATCATAAAAACCCTTGCGCACTCGCGCGAAGATGTAAGATGTCGCAAGCGACCGCGCTCGGCGCGAGAATGTGCCAAGGCACATTCTTTATTCTTTCCAGAAAGGAGTTTGAGATAACGATGGAATATCAGAACAATAATGGAAACTACGATAATAAGAACAGTAGGAAATCAAAAAAGAAAAAAAGGATTTATTACAAAGCCGTATGTATTGTGCTCTGTTTACTCATCGCCGTTACAGCATTCGGAATTGTGAATCTGATAAGGAGCGACAAAGGAACCCCTGTCCCCGGCAAAAAGGTTACTCAAAATCATGAGGCTTATCCTCTGGTGGATGGCGAACAAAACAAAACGGTTTCTCCCTCCCTTGATTCTGTAAATTCTCTTTCCGTAGACATTACGGCAGCAAATGCCATTGTAATCAATGCCGATACCGCGGCAACATTGTACCAGAAAAACGGTACAGACAAAATTGCGCCGGCCAGCACGGCAAAGATGATTACAGCGTTAACAGTGCTGGACTATTGCTCCCCGGACGATGAAATGAGGGTGGGCGCGGAAATTGAAATGATCCATGATGATTCATCAAGGGCATGGCTTATGCAGGGCGATACCCTGAAAGTCAGGCAGCTCTTAGTTGCCCTTTTGCTCCCTTCCGGCAATGACGCGGCGTATACGCTCGCGGTGAATGCCGGAAAGAAAATTGCCGGAGACAACAGTCTGTCAAATGCACAGTCCATTGATGTGTTCATGGATAAAGTAAACCAAAAAGCAAAATCGCTCGGCGCGGAAAGCTCGAATTTTGTAGTCCCGGACGGATATGACGCCGATGGGCAGTATACCACAGCCTACGATCTCGCCGTTATTGCAAAGGCATGTTTGGATGACCCTTATATTTCGGAAATCGTGGCAAGCTATTCTTCTTATGAAAAATGGCCCAATGGCAGGGAGGCCACTTACAACAATACAAATGAACTTCTCAATCCAAACAGCCAATATTACCGGCCAGAAGTAATCGGCCTAAAGACGGGAACCAGCAGCCTCGGTGGTGCCTGCATCGTTTCCGCGGCGGTCATTAACGGAGACACCTATATCTGTGCGGTCATGGGGTCTACTAAGGAAGCTAGGTTTCAGGACAGCATCGATATTATCGACGCAATTAAAACGCAAGGAACGGTTAAGGAGTGACGCAATGAAGAAAAAAATTGATATTACTGTTTTTGGATGTGAGGCGGACGAGGCGAAGTTTTTCCATAAACTTTCCTGTGAATTTGGCGTTACGGTCTCACTTATAAGAGCGCCTGCATGAGATTACAGACCGTTTCCATACCCACTTCCACTACACGATTACCGCTTATGGAAAAGATATTGAACCGGGTGTGCCGGGCATAGAGGAAAGCATGGAAACCTTTGAACATATGCCGAGGCAGTATACAATGTTGGTTGACTGCTCCTATGCGTGACAGTAACGTATAGTAAAAGAAAGTGTTTTCCGATAGACAATGTGGTAAGTTTTGTGATAAAATAATGACTAAGTTGGGAAAAATTTTCTTCTTCTGACAGATTAAGGACTTGGAGGAACAGCATGGCAGCTATAGAACAGAGTAAAATCAGGAATTTTTGTATTATTGCACATATAGATCACGGCAAATCTACTCTTGCAGACCGCATCATTGAAAAGACCGGGCTTCTGACGAGCCGGGAGATGCAGGCGCAGGTTTTGGACAATATGGATCTGGAGCGGGAGCGTGGCATCACAATCAAGGCGCAGACGGTTCGTATTGTATATAAAGCTAAGGATGGCGAAGAGTATATCTTCAACCTCATTGATACCCCTGGACATGTGGATTTCAACTATGAAGTATCACGCAGCCTTGCGGCATGTGACGGAGCCATTTTGGTGGTGGATGCGGCGCAGGGAATCGAAGCGCAGACTTTGGCAAATGTTTATCTGGCGCTGGACCATGATTTGGATGTGCTTCCGGTCATCAATAAAATTGACCTTCCCAGCGCAGACCCGGAGCGGGTGATTGAAGAGATTGAGGACGTCATTGGGCTGGAAGCCCAGGATGCGCCGCAGATTTCCGCGAAGACCGGACTGAATGTTGAGGATGTATTAGAACAGATTGTAGAGAAGATTCCAGCGCCTGGCGGTAATCCCAATAACCCCATGCAGGCGTTGATTTTTGATTCTTTATATGATTCTTACAAAGGAGTGATTGTCTTTTGCAGGATGAAAGAGGGGACTGTGCGGGTAGGGACGACTATCCGAATGATGGCAACCGGGGCTACCGCGGATGTAGTAGAAGTGGGGTATTTTGGCGCAGGGCAGTTTATTCCCTGTGAGGAACTGAGCGCTGGTATGGTTGGTTATATTACTGCCAGCCTCAAGAATGTGCGCGATACGCAGGTGGGCGACACGGTAACCGATGCGGCGAATCCCTGTAAGGAACCGCTGCCCGGTTATAAAAAAGTGACCCCTATGGTGTATTGCGGCATGTATCCGGCAGATGGCGCGAAATATCCTGATTTGCGGGATGCTTTGGAGAAATTGCAGCTGAACGATGCCTCCCTGCAATTTGAAGCGGAGACTTCTGTAGCCTTAGGATTTGGATTTCGTTGTGGATTTTTAGGGCTGTTGCATTTAGAGATTATTCAGGAACGCTTGGAGCGGGAGTACAATTTAGACCTTGTAACTACTGCGCCGGGAGTTATCTATAAAGTGCATAAGACGAATGGGGAAGTAATTGAACTGACAAATCCCTCCAATCTGCCGGACCCGGCAGAGATTGAATATATGGAAGAGCCGATGGTAAGCGCGGAGATTATGGTTACCAGCGACTATATTGGCGCGATTATGGATTTATGCCAAGAACGCCGCGGAATTTACATCAGTATGGAATACATGGAAGAGACGCGGGCGTTGATTAAATATGAGTTGCCGTTGAATGAGATAATATATGATTTCTTCGATGCGCTCAAATCGCGTTCCCGGGGATATGCTTCTTTTGATTATGAGATGAAAGGCTATGCCCGCTCTGAGCTTGTCAAGCTGGATATCCTCATCAACAAAGAAGAAGTGGATGCTTTATCCTTTATCGTCCACAGTGGCACGGCATATGAGCGCGGCAGGAAGATGTGTGAGAAGCTGAAAGGGGAAATCCCCCGCCATCTGTTTGAAATTCCCATCCAGGCGGCGATTGGCAGTAAGGTTATTGCCAGGGAAACGGTAAAAGCGATGCGCAAAGACGTGCTGGCGAAATGTTACGGCGGCGATATTACCAGAAAAAGGAAGCTGTTAGAGAAACAGAAAGAGGGCAAGAAGCGTATGCGCCAGATTGGCAATGTGGAGATTCCGCAGAAAGCGTTCATGAGCGTATTGAAGCTGGACGACAATTAAACGGCAGATAGAAATGAGCAATTCAAATTCCATGCCCCGCTGCTTGCGGCGAGGTTATTGCCTATGGAGACTGGATGGTAAGCAATGGTGCAAGGACAAGCGTTAGAGTTATATCTTCATATCCCATTTTGTGTCAGGAAATGCCGGTATTGTGACTTTCTGTCTATGGCGGCAGGAGAGGATGTCCGCAGGAAATATGTGGACAGGCTGCTCGAAGAAATCAGGATTCAGAGCCAGCAGTGTAAGGATTATCAGGTGATTTCCGTATTTGTAGGGGGAGGGACCCCCTCACTGCTTGCAGGCGTACAGATTTGGGAGATTATGGAAGCGGTGCGCAGCCATTTTTGCCTGAAAGAGGATGTGGAGATTACGCTGGAATGCAACCCTGGGACATTGACTGCAGGAAAGCTGTCGTTTTATCAGTCGGCTGGGATTAACCGCCTGAGCCTTGGGCTGCAGTCTGCAGATAACCGGGAACTTCAGGAACTGGGAAGAATCCATACATTTGAGGATTTTTTAGAGAGTTTTGATTTAGCAAGGAAAAAAGGATTTGATAATATCAATATAGATTTGATTTCCTCATTGCCCGGACAGACGCCGCGAGACTGGGCATATACCTTGAAGAAGGTATCAGGGCTTAGGCCGGAGCATATTTCCGCATACAGCCTGATTGTAGAGGAAGGTACGCCTTTTTACGAATTATATGGAGAGGACGAACTGCGTAGGCAAAGAGGAGAAGAACCGTATATTCTGCCAACAGAAGAGGCGGAGCGGGACATGTATGAACTGACCTTGGAAATTTTAGAGAGCCGGGGATATCGAAGATATGAAATCTCCAATTATGCGTTGCCGCACAGGGAATGCAGGCATAATATTGGTTATTGGCAGTTAGTCCCTTATCTGGGTCTGGGTCTGGGAAGTTCTTCTTTCATAGAAAATGTAAGGTTTTCCAATACGAGAAATCTCAGCGCTTACCTGGAGGGAGAGTTTTGCCGACTGACGGAAATCCTGGCATATGCGGACAGGCAATGTGAGGAGGGGCATAAATGTGATGGGGGACAGTCCTGCAAGCAGGAAGGGGAAGTATTTTATCTGCATAAACGGCAGCAGATAGAAGAATTTATGTTTCTGGGAATGCGGATGATGGAAGGGGTTTCGCGGGAGAAATTTAGGGAGAAATTCGGCATGACGTTAGAAGGAATCTATGGAACTGTGCTGCAAAAACTGCAGCGGCAGGGTTTGATAGAGCAGTGTGAGGGCATGGTCAGGCTTACCAGGGAGGGGATTGCCGTGAGCAATTATGTGTTTTCGGAATTTTTGGATGATTCATACATCAGGTAGTTTTTTGCCTCTTATCTGGTGTATTATATTAATCATAAAAGCTAATATACGAAGTGAGGATTTTAGCAGGAAGGAGAGGATGTTACAAAAAAGGAAGGGAAAATGGTGCAATCGTGATAACATATTGTTTCCGCAGATAATTGCGGGACAGTATGAAAAGAGCAGGGAACCCTGCAAGAGAAAGGAGAAAGAAGAGAGATGAAGTTTAAGAGAGTAGTAAGCAAACTGCTTGCCTGTACGATGGTGGTGACCACGGTATTTATTGGTAACATATCCACCGCGAGTGCAGCGGAAGCCCAAATCCTGCAGCCCACGGCAACGAAACTTACGAAGGCAATTGGCGCGTTAGAGGCAGCCCAAGGCGACCCCGATCCATTTGCCAAGATTACGTCCAGCTGCTATAAGTCAAGCCTTACGCTTGAGCCTACGAAGACGGCAGCTGTTTTCCAGCTGCCAAGTAATTTGAAACTCAATGAGGACGTCACAATTTCCTATAGTTCCAGCAATACGAGCATTGCAACGGTTAACGCAAGCGGAGTGGTGACGGCACAGAAGAAAGTTGGCTATGCGCGCATTACTACAACGGTGAAAGCCGTCTATGACGGATTTGAGATGGAATACCAGACATTGGTAAAGGTAAACCATGATATTTCCAAGGTGGGCGTATCTGCGGACCTGACAAACCTGACAAAAGGAAAAAAAGCTACTATCACCGTTGTCCCTACCGCGGTTATGAACAGTGCAGGCTATACGGTTAATTATACGGCAAGCGGCGCGGTAAGCGTGAAAGGCAATATAGTAACGGCAAAGAAATCAGGAAAAGGAACGGTAGCTGTGAGAATTTCTTCAGCCGGAAAGACCATTACCAAGAGAATTACCTTCAATGTTGGCGAGATTACTGGCAAGAGCAGTGTAAAAGTAAAGAAATCCATTACCTTCACAGTAAAAGGACTGAATGGAAAGGTGTCTTGGTCTTTGGATAAGAAGGGCAAGAAGCTGGCTAAGATTTCCGAGAGCGGTAAGCTGACGGCTAAGGAGAAAACAGGGACAGTAAAAGTAACGGCAAAGGTTAAAGTTGGAAACAAGACCGTGACATTGACCAAGAGCGTTAAGATTAAGAAATAAGCGAACATTCGCAGGAGGTAAGTATGAAGAGAAAGATATTTAATCTATTATCTGCTGTAGTCCTTACCGCCAGCCTTACCGTGGGCGTATTGCCCACAGAGGGGCTGATGGTCCAGGCTGCAGGGGATATCAATGAAGCAGTCCAAAGTGGGCTGACAATCCGGGAATCTGAAATCAACCAGCTTTTATCTGAGGATTTGGAACTTCCCACTACTGTGGAAGGATTGGATGGCGCTACAGTTACATATACGATACAGGGACAGCCGCCAGCAGGAAACCACGGCGCGGCTTCCGTGGATGGGAATATTTTAAAGGTGACTAGGCCGTATGCGGGAGAGGGCAATTATAAGTTCAATCTGGTTGCTACGGTGGCGGCAGATGGCGCAACGGCTACGAAGACATTTCCCATGACTGTCCGTGAGGGGCTTTCCGGGGATTCCTATGCAGGGTATGTCTATGTATGTTTTGCCGAAGGGAAAGGAAAGAACAGCAAAGGGGAGGACTATGATGTGCAGCAGGTGCATTTCTTCCTCAGCGAGGATGGTCTGAACTGGACGGCATTGAACGGCTGCCAGCCGGCATTCCTTGCTGGAAGCGATTATCTGGATGGTTATCTTGAAAAATGCGGGCCGACCAGCGTTAATTACCAGCTGACGATTGAGAAAGAGGATATTGAAGATACGGAAAAAGGAGATGCTTCTGCCTTGTTCCCCTTCGAGGGAAAGGATCAGGGTATCCGCGACCCCTATCTGCTTCGCGGCAGTAAGGCTGATGGCAGCGATGCCAATAAAGTATGGCTCCTTGCCACGGATTTAAATCTGCATTCTGCAAATTACGGTCCGGAATCCAATATGGCAAACAATATCTGCGGAGACTGGAAAAAAACTGCTGTAGTAGGGAACGGAAGTACCCATCTTTTTGTGTGGGAGACGGAAGACTGGGTACATTGGGAGAGACGTTATATAGACGTAGGTTCCCAGATTAATGCAGGAATGGCATGGGCGCCGGAGGCAATTTACAATCCGGAGAAAGATAATTACCTTGTATATTGGTCTGGCAAGGTGGATGCGGACAATATAACCAGGAATCGTCTGTACTGCTGCGAGACCAGTGATTTTAAGACATTTGGACCTACGAAACTGTATGAGCAGGAGCCGTTTTATCTGGATTACAAAGATGGCGCGAATGAGAATGACGGCTATGGGAATATTGATACTTCCCAGTTGTGGGTAGCCGGGAAAGATAAGAATGGAAATGATACGCCGTATGGCACATTATTCCGCGTGGTGAAAGATGAGACTTTGAGAAACAATGGAAAAGCCCTGTTAAATATTCGGCTCATGAGTGCAGAATCCGTTCTGGATCCAGACGTTAATTACGATGAGACAGATCCAAATTTTATTACACCCTATGAATATAATGGAATGATTTTTGAGAGCAAGGATGATTTTGTAAGTCTCACAAATGATAAGAATAATCTTGGGAAAGCTGAAATTGTATATAACTGGTTTAAAGATCAATCTACGGGCAATCATTTTGTAGAGATTCCACAGAGCACGCTCGATGGGCTGAAAGGGGAATACTATGAAGGAGCTACCATGTTCAAATTCATCGACCGCGATGAATGGTGTGTTATGATTGACCATTATGCGGGCAGTTCAAAGCCTCGTTATGAGCCTTTTGTCACCACGGATTTGTCCGAGGAGAACAGCATCACCAAAATGCCTCAGGGAACTTATGGACGTGTAGGCGGAGATGTTGGCTGCCATGGCGGCATGATTCCGATAACTGTTGACGAATACAACAGAATGGTGAAGTATTATAACGATAAAAGCAAGATGGTTGACATGAATGAAGCGGCAGCCAGCAACTACCATGAGATTTCCTTGATTCCGCTTGATGCAAGACCGATGAATGCATTAGCAGAGAAGCTGGAGCATGCAGCCACAGGTTCTGACTACAGCACAGGCACAAAAGCACAGATGACAAAGCTGGCAGCTGAGGCAAAGGTACTGGGGCAGAAGACAAACCTTACGGATACCACAGAGATGGATAACATGACAGCTCGTGCAGAGAAGCTGATGGCAAATACATTGGTGGCAGTGCCTCAGATGTATGCAGACCATGTGGAACTGAGCGAGACAGAATTGACGCTCTGTACCAAGGCAACCGAAGGCTTGGAAGCAAAAACGACTTTAATAGCAGAAGTGGATGTGGACGATGCACCTAAGGGAATTACCTGGGGCAGCAGCAATCCGGGCGTGGCAGCTGTAGCAAACGGCGTAGTCACAGCGAAGAAAGCCGGAACGGCAACTATCACGGCAACAGCAGTGGGCGGTGCCAAGGCAACTTGTCAGGTTACAGTAAAAGACGTGCCAAATAAAGTTACGCTCAAAAAGAAATCCATCAAACTGAAAAAGAAGAAAACGTACCAGATTAAGCCGGGCATCCCCAAAGATACGGTTTGCTCGACATTCAAGTATAAATCCAATAAACCGAAGATTGCCTCTGTCTCCAAGGAAGGCCTGGTAACTGCCAAGAAGAAAGGAACCGCCAAGATTACGATAACGGCAGGCAACAACAGTAAGGCAAAAGCAACGCTTACCGTGAAGGTGAAGTAACGGAAGGTTTCGTTTAAGTTAATATATAATCCAGGCAGCCCTGTTTTACAAGAAGCGTAAAACAGGGCTGCTTTTACCATTGCCAATATTTGTTGCAATAGTGTGACGGAAATAAATTTTAGATAGAAATTTAGAGAAATATATTTACTTTTATGGAAAATAATGTAATAATTGATACATAATATGGTTAAAATCCATATAACTTCTAAGAGAAAGGAGGGAAGAGGGGTTAGGGTATAAAGTTGGAGTTAACATAAGAGGTTTTCTATATTTTCATTTTAAGGAGGTATATGAAATGAGGGAATTAAGTAAAAGATTATTGGGTATTATGTTGGCAGTCATTATGGCAGTAACGATGTCTCCTGTACAAGGGGCAGCGGCAGAAAACGAAGGTACAGGGTATGAGGGTGCGGCAAAGACCGGAACCTCAGAAGATAAGGAATCTACAGCGAATTCTTCTAATGTCACGGAGGATGACGGAGAGAAAGTGCCATCGTATGACATTAATAAGCCAGTGATTGAAAGTTTTGAATTTGTAGAAAATGGACAGACTTTAACGGTGAATGAAACGCTTCACTTTACGGTGTCGGCGTACGATGCGGATAGCGAAATTCAGTCAGTTTATATTTATGTGAGTTACATTGGGAATGGAACTGGCAGGGGTATTTGGCTTGAAAAGAGCGGACAAGGAAATCTGTACACCGGGACGCTTCCTTGCAGCGAGCTGAAAGGCAGTCAGTTTTATGTTTCTGAGATTAAGGTAGAAGACATGTATGGAAATTATAATACATGGGATACCTGGGATAGTGAAACTGGAAAATCTCGCTATACTTTCACGTTAGATGGTAATGATGGGAATATATCTGTCTGCAATTTCCGTATGCAGACGAATCCTTCCAATGAGGATGGGAAGTTAAGGCCGGGGGATACGGTAACTTATACGGCAGATGTGCGATGTGAGGATGAGGAAATCTCATATTGTTATGCATATGTATATAATAATAATTTTTCAAGGTCAAAGTACTTAAGTGTATCCTATGATGAAACTGCCCAGACCTTGACCGGAACCTTTACAGTGACAGATAAGACCCATCCAAAGGAATGGAAATTAAATTATTTTCATGTAGAGACAAAATCTGGAAAATATTATTATTTTTATCCATCTTTAAAAATAGATGTATTTGACGGATGGTTTTGTTTTATAAATTAAAGGCCCGCCAAACCCTTGACGCTCAGATGCTCCTAATAATCGAAACAATTTCATGATAATCTCGTTGCGTGGTCGTGAATCTCCTCCCAGAAAAAATTGCTGTGGCGATACAAGCATTTTCCCCGGATTATTAAAGCAAAACCATCCATCATATACATCTATTTTTAAAGATGGATAACCTTGAACATAATCCGCATGAGCTAAACAATTTACAAGCCCTTCTCT
>CANOFO010000089.1 GCA_947565305.1 uncultured Lachnospiraceae bacterium
GACCTATTATCATGGGCAAGAAACGTAACATTATTGTAGGACAGTCAGGAGGCCCAACTTCTGTAATCAACTCCAGTCTGGCTGGAGTATACAAAACTGCAAAGGAAAGGGGATTCGATAAAGTATATGGTATGCTGCACGGCGTTCAGGGGCTTCTGGACGAGCAGTATGTAGATTTATCCACCCAGATTCATTCAGACATTGATATTGAATTGTTAAAGCGTACACCTTCCGCTTTCCTGGGTTCCTGCCGCTACAAGCTGCCGGAAATCCATGAGAACCCGGAAATCTATGAGAAGCTTTTTGAAATTATGGACAAGCTTGATATTGAAACTTTTATCTATATCGGCGGAAACGATTCCATGGACACCATCAAGAAACTGTCTGACTATGCAATTGTCAAAGGACATTCCCAGAAATTCCTCGGCGTGCCCAAGACCATCGACAATGACCTCGCACTGACAGACCACACACCTGGATTCGGAAGCGCTGCCAAATACATCGCCGCCTCCACCAAAGAAATTATCCGTGATGCACTCGGCCTTACCTATAACAAGGAAATGATTACCATCATCGAAGTTATGGGACGTAATGCCGGATGGCTGACAGGCGCAACCGCCCTTGCTAAGACCGAAGAATGTGATGGACCGGATGCCATCTATCTGCCGGAATCTGTTTTTGATATTGACAAATTCTTACAGACCGTCAAGGATTTATTGCAGAAGAAGAAATCTATTGTCATTGCTGTATCGGAAGGCATTAAGCTGGCAGACGGAAGATATGTCTGCGAGTTATCCGGCGGCGGAGAGTATGTGGACGCTTTCGGACATAAGCAGCTGCAGGGAACTGCTGCATATCTTGCCAGCTTCCTCGGCGCTGAGATTGGCTGCAAGACCCGCAGCGTTGAATTCTCCACACTGCAGAGAAGCGCTTCCCATATGGCTTCCCGTGTAGATATCGACGAAGCATTCATGGTAGGCGGCGCTGCTGTCAAAGCCGCAGATGAGGGAGACACCGGTAAGATGGTAGTTATCGACCGTATTTCCGATGACCCATATCAGAGTGCAGCTGGCATCTATGACGTACACCGGATTGCCAACCATGAGAAAGTAGTTCCGCGTTCCTGGATGAACAAAGAGGGCAACTATGTGACAGATGAGTTCATCAACTATATTGAGCCCCTGATTCAGGGAGACTACCAGCCGTTCATGGTAAATGGTCTGCCACAGCATTTGGTTCTGCGCAGGAATTAAGGATATCTGCAATCTTATGGAATAAAAGTACCAAGCTTCCTAACCAGAACGCTTGGTACTTTTGTTTTCAGTCAATATGATATTCCCCGCATACAGGAAGAAAATTTTAGAACTTATTTCACCCCGGTAGTGCCAAAACCGCCACGGTTTTTATTCTCCAGAGAAACCGTCTCTTCAAAGGCGATATGCGGTTGGTTTTCCATAATACGGAACTGACAGATTCTGTCATTCTTATGGATGACTGTATCCCTGGTGGCATATACCGGCATACGCCACATATCCTCATCCCCGCAGTAACTTCCGTCAATCACGCCGCAGCTGTTCACCTGCAGAATGCCATAATTCTTAAACGTTGAACTTCTGGGCACCACATGCGCCTCATATCCTGCCGGCAGCTGCATCGCCACGCCTAAGGGAATCAGCTTAAATTCCCCGGCTTTCAGTTCCACCGTCTCGCTGGCACGCAAATCAATCCAGTCTGACTTCCCATCAATATAGGCTAACTTGTCTATCTCCTGGGTAAAATATTTTATCTTAATTGTCTCCATCATGGTCTCCTGCAAATTACTGCCCCAGCAGATTCATCACAGTCGGGCTGTAACGCAGCTCCTGGTAAGCATAATAAGAATCATCATTCTTCTTCTCACTCTGCTCCTGTTCCTGCTTTATCTCCTTCTGCTCTGCTTCCTGAAGCTTCATATACATATCAATAAATTTCAGATACTCCTCATAGGAGAAAAGCTGCTCCAAAATACTCTGATAGTAGCTGTCCTCCACTTCCTGCACGGAAGCCGCTGCCAGGCTGCCATCTGCACCGACACTATAAGAGGCATTGGGAACCTCTACGCCATTATTCATATAGCTGGTAACCTTAACTACATAATTCTGCGTCTCTTTAAAAGGCGGGATACCGCCATATTTTGCCACATTATTGCTGCCCGCATTATAAGCTGCCAGCGCAAGGCTTACATTTCCATCATATTTTGCCAGCATCTCACTGATATATTTCGTACCGCCCATGATATTCTGATAAGGGTCATAAGAATCCGTAACACCCAATTCCCTCGCCGTAGCAGGCATGAGCTGCATAATTCCCTGTGCACCTGCACCTGAGGTGGCATTAGGGTTGAAGTCGGATTCCGCTTTGGCAATCGCTTTAATCAAGCTCTTTGGCACATTATATTTCTCTGCTGCTTCCGTAAAAATTTCTTCCAGAGATGCCGTAGTCTGCAGATAAGAAGAAAAATCCTCTCCCTGTCCTACCGCTGCCGTCGTTGTCTGAGCTCCGGTACCGTCCGTACCCTGTATCGCATTTACTCTCATTGACTTAACTCCCTTTCTATAATTTTATTCCAGCTAACAAATCTGCCAGGCTCGTGGATGCACTCTCATGAGATATATATTCTTCTGTCTTCTCCGTCTTCTCTACATCCACCATCTCTTCCTCTAACGCCTTCATGCTGAGGCTCACTTTATTGTCATTGGTATTAAGCACTTTGACTTTAACTTTCTGCCCCACATTCAGCACTTCGGACGGCTTGCCTATGCGCTTCTGGGAAATCTGTGAAATATGCACCAGCCCGCTGATTCCATCTCCCAAATCTACGAAAGCCCCATAAGGCATCAGTGATTCCACCGTGCCCTCCAACACCGTACCCGGCACCATTCCCCTTATCTTGCGGTCATGTTCCTCCTGCTGCTTCTCCCTTAAGATAACTTTTGCTGACAGCACCAGCTTCTTCTTCGATTCATCTACCGTGATGACCCTCGCCTGTACTTCACGTCCCAGCCAGTCCTCTGTGGCCTCCACGTAAGATAAATCAAGCTGGGATGCCGGAATAAACCCACGGATGCCCTCCACATAGGCAACTACGCCGCTGGGCACAATTCCCGCTATCTTTACAGAAAGTTCTGTCTTCTCCTCCAGATATGTATTTAACTTCTCCCAGGCAAGCACATCATTCGCCTCTTTTTTGGACAATTGAATATTGCCTTGTCCATCATCAAGGCTCACCACGGTACCTTTGATGACGTCTCCCGGATGTACCTCCTCCATCACCTGGAAATTCGGGTCATTGCTCAAGTCTTCAACTTTAATGATTCCCTGCGTATAATATTTCAAATCCAGTGTTACTTCTTCCTCTGTCACGCCGAGCACGACCCCTGAAATAATATCGCCTTCCTTAATCTCGCGGAACGACGCTTCCAATTCTTCCTTGTAATCTTCCATAGATTCTGCCATAATCAATGCTCCTTTATCCTTATCTACATAATTACTTTTATTTTAACAGAAATTCTGGAAAAATACCAGTCTTTTTTATGTTATTCAAAATGTTATTCAAAATGTTATTCAAAATGAAACCGCAATAATCTTCTGCAATATCCCACAATTATCTTAAACTCAATTCTATCAGCCTGATAAACCTTTCCTGCTCTCCAATTTGCTCTGCATTCTTAAGAATATTTTCAATCCGATGGTTCAGCGTATTCGTGTCTAAGTAATCCTGCCGGTATTTCTGAAGCAGTCTGCAGCTTGCCACCAGAAAATGAGCAGGGCTTGCTGACACGCCGCCTGCAGAACATGCTGCCTCCAGTAAAATCTGATCCAGAAACAATGCCTGATGATTCCGTGCCATTTTGAGAACTAAATCATAATCTTCCAACGTATCCATCATTTCATCAAACCCACCTACTTCTGTAATACATGACTTTTTTGCAATGATTGATGGGCAAGGAACCAAATTCGCATACATCAGCTGCGCAAAAATATTCCCGGACTTTTTCTCAAAAGCCATACTTTCAGGCGGGAAAACCAGTACTTGTCCATCGTCCCTTTCATAGCGGATTTTATGGTAAGCAAACCCCACCTCCGGAGATGCCGAACACATCGCTTCCATTTGCACCTCTAATTTCTCTGGATGCCAAATGTCATCCGAATCCTCAAATGCAATATAATCATATTCAGCAAGCCCAATTCCATAATTACGCGCTTTTGCCTGCCCTGCGTTTTCCTCAAATTTATAATACCGTATCCTTTCGTCCTGGTAACGCATCACCAACTCTTCTGTCCCATCTGTAGAACCGTCATCTATGATTAACAACTCAAAGTAAGGATATGTCTGCATTAAAACACTTTTTATTGCATCGCCCAATATATATGCCCGATTATAGGTAGGCAATACAATACTGACCATTGTTTTTGGCATTGTGATAATCCGCCTTTCCCGCTAAGAACTATATTTTCTGATCTGCCTTATTCTGGAACTTTTCTTCATCCACGATAAAACGCTCATGCAATGCTTTTCCGATTTCGCCCTTTTCATCCCTTACCATTATGGAAAATACCAGTTTCCTTCCCTCAACTTTCTCCAGCACGGACTCACAGAAAACTTTCATACCAACCGGAGTCGGCGCGAGATGGTCTAATTCCAGACGGATTCCCACGGTCCCCATTCCCTCGTCCAGACATTCTGCTACGCTCTTCCACGCTGTCTCCTCCATCAACGCTGCCATCCGTGGTGTGGCAAGCACATCCAAGGTGCCGCTCTTATGTACTCTCGCCGTATCCTCCGCAGTTACCGTAATTTCCTGATATCCTTTGATTCCTGTCTGCAACATAATTATCCTCCTGTTTTATTCTATTTTCTGCTCACTGCAGAAAGCAAATTTGAATTTCTCCCTTGTGAGTCTTTGATACATAAAAACACTCTCATTTATAATTATATCCCCGGCAGACATTTCGTCAATGCCCACCGGGGATATCAATTGAAATCCTAATTAAATACTGCTATTTATTTCACTTTCACAGTGAACGTTGCCTTTGCCTTGCTGTTATTTCCTGCTGTAACCGTAATCTTGGCAGTTCCTTTCTTCTTTGCCGTTACAAGTCCTGTCTTGGAAACTTTGGCAATCTTCGGCTTATTGGATTTATACTTAAATGTGGAGCACACTGTTCCTTTGGGGACGCTTGCATTTATCTGATATTCTCCCTTTACTTTCAGTTTTACGCTTTTCTTCTTCAGCGTAACCTTGCTGGGAATACCTTTGACTGTCACACTGCAGACTGCTTTCGCCCCACCAGGCGCAGTCGCCGTAATGTTGGCAGTTCCTGCTTTCACGGCAGTCACCACGCCAGTCTTCGGGTCTACCTTAGCAATGCTGCCGTTGCTGCTTGTAAAGGTAATCTTGGATGTCTCGCTGTCAAGGTCAGCGTATGCAGCAAGCGCTGCCGTGTTCTTCAATCCGTCTGTCGCTTTCGTACAGAGTGTGAGCTCATCGTCTTCCAAATATACGTTCTCCGCAAGCATCTCCGGAACTTTCGGCAGCTTGCTGGCAATCATTCTGTTTGCACGTTTTACCAGATTATCAATCTCAGCCTGTGTCTCTTCCCCTGTCAGTTCCTTCTCTGCGAGCTTTGTCATCTGGTCTTTCATACTCTTCGTATACTCATTCGTTGCAGCTGCAGCTTTAAGTTCCTTTCTCTTGGCATTAAAAGCCCTCTTATCCACAACATACTCAATCGGATGGTAATTATCAATGGTGTCATCTGCATTATATGTATCAATCAGCGTGTTATATTCTTCCGCCGTAATCGGAATCATGCCGCCATGGCAGCCGATATCGCCGCCGGTACGCCCATAGCCGCTCTCCACTTTCTTGATGCTGTTAGGCTCGGATAAGTCTGTGGTAGTATACGGCTCATAACGGACTTGGTTATTTCCATAGAAATCAATCATGATACACCACTCATCACGACCGATAAACTTGAACATGGTTGCACCTTCGTATGCACCAATCTGTTTCTCCATGTCTTGCTGTTCAATATACTCAAAATGATTGCCAACAGATTCGTTGATAAACCAGTGATAAACAACATCTGCTGTCTTAATATGTGTCTTGTCATCCAGCGCATTGATATCCGCCAACGATGAAAAGGTGTTGCCATCCTCATCGGTATACTCCGTAATGCGTGTAGCATCCGTAGCATCATAAGCCGCCTGGTTTTCCTTCCCTTCATACTTGGGGTCCAGCACAGTATCCGCTTCCATCAGTTCAATATGGTTGTTGGTCTCGTCCTTGACAAGCCTGTACAATGTGCCATATGGGTTCACCGTTCCATCTGCGTTCTTCTTTGCCACCCACAGCTGTGAGGTATCGATATTGCCATAACCATCATCTGCTGAGCCGACACCATCGGGCTCATAATTCTTATAAAACGGCTCCTGCTCATACAGCTTGGTAGGTCCAAATGTCACAAAGTCCTCTGTCTCATTGCAGTAGAGACGGTCCCTTGCCCCGCCATCCACCTTGCTACGTGCGGACCAGTATACCAGATAATTGTCTTTGACCGGATTATAAATAGCTTCCGGCGCCCATGCCATATATGCGTCGACTTGGTCTGCAACATTGATATAACGCCTTGTCCAGTGTACCCAGTCTTCGGTCTCATAGACGAAAAGGTTCCTGCTGCCTTGTCCCCCCGATGTCATGAGCCCCCAGTTGCCTACTGTATTGTTTGTCAGATTGCCGTTATATTTGGGCTGCATGGTATTCAGGTCCGTGGCAAGAATCCATACCTTATTGGCATCGCTGCCGTCTTTCTTCGCTCCGCGCAGCAGATAAGGGTCACGGATTCCCTGGTCGTTCCCTTCAAATGGGAAAAGCACGGAAGCATCACCGAATGTAGTCTCAGCAATGTCAGCCTCATCCAACCCATCCAATACCTTGTAATTCACACTGCTTCCAGGATATTTTGATATATAGTCAATGTAATCTTCGCCTGTCTCAAAAATGGGCTTACAGCCGTTCAGCGCCGTCCAGTTCAGACCATCCTCGCTGAGGAAGAAATGTACCTGCTGCACATCTTTCCCCGCTTTGGTATCTGCAAAACAGACATACACATATCCTGCGTAATCATCATCTGTGAGTCCTGTATAAGCAGCAGATGATGCCCCTTGCTGTGCGCCTTCTGCTGCCTTGACCTCCATGCCAGCTGCCGGTAAGGAGCCGGCTGCCATGCCTGCGGCAAGACAAACAGCAAGCAATGCGTTTATAATTCTACGTTTCATAATGATTTACCTCCTGTCTGTCCTCTCTATTTCTTCTTAATTGTAATGGTCTTGGTCATGGTGACATTCCCGACTTTGGCTGTCACTGTCACCTTGCCGGCTTTCTTAGCAGTCAGCTTGCCGCCAGAAGTAAGCTTAGCCAATTTCTTGCCTTTTGCATTCAGGGACCATTTTGCTTTGCCAGAAAGCCCATTTACGCTCAATGTAGTAGATTGGCCCACTTTAACCTTGCTGGCTCCGATGATTTCACCGACATTGACGGTAACTTTCCTGATAATGCTCTTCCCGCCTGCGCTTACCTTTACAATTACTTTGCCTGTTCCAGCAGATTTGGCGGTAATAGCCTTAGTACCTGCATCAAAAGAAATACCTCCTGTTGTACGGTAAGTTACCGCAGGATTCTTAATGTCGCCAGGTATGCTTACGTCAAGTGTTGTTTTCTTGCCTTTCGCCAGGGAAGCATCCTTTGCCGCTGCTTTCACCCCACTTAAATCCAGATTAACTTTAACCAGCGTATAATACTCCTGTGTGTAACCATCAGACAACGCTGACAGCCTGGTGATAATGAGCGCATACCCTATCTTATCCTTAGCGGTGACAATGCCGTTTGCATCTACATCCGCAACGGATGGAGTCAGAGACTCATAGGTCAGAGTTACTGCGTCTTTTACTTGCGCCGGCACCTCATTCTTCTTTACAGACGCTGCCTCTCCCGGCTTCAGCGACATGCTATCGCCTACGGTCGGATTAAAATTATCCGGAATTACCGAAAAAGGATCCTCATTAATTGAATCCTCACTGGGGGATTCCACTTCTGCTGCCTCTGCTTTTAAAGCAGCCGCATTTCCTGCAAATACAGAACCTGCAACCAATGCACAGACAAGCAGCCCGCTCACAATTTTCTTAAATCTCATGGTAATTTCTCCCTTCCATTTGTTTTTCACATCTTAATCTTTTCATATAGCCTTTCCATAAAAGAGCTGTACTTCCCAAAACAGATTATCCCGCGAAACCCGGTTCTAACCTCCGGGTCATAATCCCTCCTCTCCTGTCACAGTAAATCGTAAATAATCCTATCCTCACCCTTAAATAAAAAAGCATATGTTATGACTGTACTACTATTATCTCATTTTACCAGTAAAAATCAATATAATTTCTTCTTTTATTAGTTAGTTTTTTTATGATTTCTTGTTTTGCCGACATTTTCCTTGTACAATTTTTATTTGTTTAAGGAAAATGCAATTTCAAAAATTGACACTTTTTTGTATTTTCCTATTGACTTTCCCCTTATTCTCTCTATAATATATTTTGTTTATTATTATTAAACAAAAAAATCATTATTACTTCTATCCAGCAATTACAGTTTGGCAAAGGAGGATTCCCATGGACATCGGACACCGTATGAAAGAACTGCGCATCCAATATGGGCTGACACAGCAGGAACTTGCCGACCGCAGTGAACTCTCCAAGGGCTTTATCTCACAATTGGAACGCAACCTGACCTCCCCCTCTGTGGGCACGCTGTTAGACATTATCCAATGTCTGGGCACGACCCCCGCAGAATTCTTTACAAACCAGGAACCGGAGCAGATTGTCTTCCGCCAGGAAGATTACTTCACGAAAGATTTTGAGAAACTGCACCATCAGGTAAAATGGCTGATTCCCAACGCACAGAAAAATGCCATGGAACCGGTGCTGATGACGCTGAAGCCCCACGGAGTTTCCAAAACCCAGCTTCCCCACGAGGCGGAAGAATTCGGCTATGTGCTGAAAGGAAGCGTCAAGCTGGTTTACGGCTCCCGCTCTTTCACAGTGAAACAAGGGGAATCTTTCTATTTTATTGCCGGAAAAAAACACTATCTAGAGAATTGCAGCGACAGGGAGGCAACCATACTCTGGGTTTCCACTCCCCCCATTTTTTAGGAGGACACTGCCATGAGCAAACGATTGATTGACTTGCAGCACATCAGCAAATCCTATGACGGGCAGATGGTGCTTGATGATTTGAATTTATATATCAGGGAAAATGAATTTCTCACACTGCTTGGTCCTTCCGGCTGCGGAAAGACCACAACGCTGCGGATTATCGGCGGGTTTGAGACGCCAGATGCAGGAAATGTCATCTTTGACGGCAAGGACATCACCAGCCTTGCCCCCAACGTGCGGCAATTGAACACCGTATTCCAGAAATACGCCCTCTTCCCCCATATGTCCATTGCGGAGAATATTGCCTTTGGGCTTAAAATCCGCAAGAAAAGCAAATCCTATATTGCAGACAAGATTCGCTATGCCTTAAAGCTGGTGAACTTAGACGGCTTTGAAAACCGCAGCGTGGATTCCTTAAGCGGCGGTCAGCAGCAGCGGATTGCCATTGCCCGCGCCATCGTCAACGAACCGAAAGTACTGCTGTTAGACGAACCTTTAGGAGCCTTGGATTTAAAACTCCGCCAGGATATGCAGTATGAACTGATTCGGCTGAAAAATGAGCTTGGCATCACCTTTATCTATGTAACCCACGACCAGGAGGAGGCGCTTACCATGTCCGATACGATTGTGGTTATGAACCAGGGATATATCCAGCAGATTGGTACGCCGGAAGATATCTATAACGAGCCTACCAATGCTTTCGTGGCGGATTTCATAGGGGAAAGCAATATCATCAACGGCACTATGCTGCAGGACCGCCTGGTACGGATTCTGGATGTCGTCTTCCCTTGCGTAGACGTGGGGTTTGGCAACAATACCCCGGTAGATGTAGTCATTCGCCCAGAAGATGTGGAACTGGTCGCTCCCGAACGTGGGATGCTGCAAGGGGATGTGACCTCATTGATTTTCAAGGGCGTCCACTGGGAGACAGAAGTACTGGCAAATGGTTATGAATGGCTGGTACACACAACACAGATGCATCCGGTAGGCACCCACGTAGGAATTTTGGTCGACCCCTTTAATATCCAGATTATGAATAAACCGGAATCTAATGATGAAAAGGCGGTGGAACTAGATGCGTAATTTAAAACGCCAGCTTTTGGCTGGACCCTACATTCTATGGATGGCAGGATTTATCCTGCTGCCTACACTGGTAATCCTATACTATGCATTTACCACTACCAGCGGGAATTTTTCCCTGCTAAATGTGACCTCCATCACCTTTTCCGTGCATCTCAAAGCGCTGGTTCTGTCTCTGAAGCTTGCGCTGTCATGCACCGTCATCTGCCTGGTACTGTCCTATCCTCTGGCAATGATTTTGAATAACATGAAATCGAAAAGCCAGGGATTTATCGTATTTATTTTCATCCTCCCTATGTGGATGAACTTTATGCTGCGTATCCTTGCCTGGCGGCTGCTTTTGTCCAACAACGGCGTCATCAACTCCCTGCTTGGCGCATTGAATCTGCCGGGATTTGATATTTTAAACACGCCTAAGGCGGTAGTTTTCTGCATGGTATATGACTTTCTGCCTTTCATGGTCCTGCCCATCTATAACGCCATGGCACGTATCCAGCCAGACATCATTGAGGCGGCAAAAGATTTGGGCGCAGGCAATATCACAATTTTTTTCAAAATTATTGTGCCCTTGACAATGTCCGGCGTTATCAGCGGCATCATCATGGTCTTTGTCCCTGCACTGACCTCCTTTGCCATCTCGGACCTGTTGGGCGGCGGCAAAGTGCTCCTGATTGGAAATGTCATAGAACAGGCATTTATGCAGGAATACAACTGGAACTTGGGTTCTGGTCTTTCCGTTGTGCTGATGGTCTTCGTCATCGCCAGCATGGCGCTTATGAACTCGCACGGAGATGAAGGGGGAGGCACTTTCGCATGATGAAAAAATCAATTGAACGGATATATTTACTGGTTATCTTTCTATTTTTATACCTGCCCATCCTGGTGCTGATTGTGCTGTCCTTTAATGACTCCAAGGCAAAGGTGGTCTGGGGCGGGTTTACCTTGCGCTGGTACCGGGAACTGTTTTCCAACACCGCAGTCATGGAAGCTTTCTACACGACAATTTTTGTCTCCCTGGCATCGGCGCTGATTGCCACGATACTGGGAACACTTGCCGCCCTTGGCATTGACGCCATGCGAGGGCGCGGCAAAGCCATCATGCTGGGCGCCACGAACATACCTCTGCTGAACGCAGACATTGTCACGGGGATTTCCATGATGCTTTTATTTGTGCGTTTTACCCGCCTGGGGCTAAACACCGTGCTGATTGCACATATTACATTTAACATCCCCTATGTGGTTTTAAATGTCCTGCCAAAATTAAAGCAGAGCAGCCGCACTACCTATGAGGCGGCACTGGACCTAGGGGCAACGCCTTTATATGCTTTTTTTAAGATTACCTGGCCACAGATACTGCCCGGTGTGCTCTCCGGCTTTCTCATGGCAATGACCATGTCCCTGGACGATTTTTCGGTCACCTATTTTACCAAGGGCGCCGGCATTAACACGCTTTCTACGATGATTTACACAGAGATGCGCAAAGGCATCCGCCCGGAAATGTATGCACTTTCCACTATCCTGTTTATGATTGCGCTGATACTGCTGCTGTTCATGAATTTCAGGCCTGCAGCACGGAAAGAAAGGAAGAATCCATGAGAAAGACCATCTTGTTTGTATTAGGAATTCTGGCAATCTCCAGCTTTTTTGCCGGCTGCGGCAAGAAAGATTCCCCTAATACCCTGACCATTTTAAACTACGGAAAATATATTGAACCGGAAATATTAGACATGTTTGAAGAGGAAACAGGAATCAAAGTTGAATACGAAGAATATATTACCCCGGAAAATATGTATACGAAATACAAGGCGGGAGCCATCGACTATGACCTTATCTGCACTTCCGATTATATGGTTGAAAAACTCATCAACGAGGGCGAAGTCCTGGAATTAAATTTTAGCAATATCCCGCTTACAGAACATCTGGATAAGACTTATTTTGATTTCTGCCAATCCTTTGACCCGGAAAATAAATATACGCTCCCCTATTTCTTCGGCACTGTGGGAATCCTCTATAATAA
>CANOFO010000090.1 GCA_947565305.1 uncultured Lachnospiraceae bacterium
TGGCATTTCTGCCATATTCAAAAAGGTGCAAGGATTGGTGATCATGTCTATATGTCCAAAAAATAAATCTTCCAAATCAAGAAGAGATAAGAGAAGAGCAAACTGGAAAATGTCTGTTCCGAATTTAGTGAAATGTAGCAAATGTGGGGAGCTGATGATGCCTCATAGAGTCTGCAAGAGCTGCGGAAGCTATAACAAAAAAGAGATTATCCCTCAGGATTAGTCAAAAAAGCCTCTCCACACAGGAGAGGTTTTTTGTATGCGCAGGGGAAGATGAATCTTCCCTACTCGATTTGCAGGAAATACGTCGCATTTCCTGCAATACAAAAAATAATTATGTGCAGCTCGCGGAGATGAAATTACTGCGTTGCAGACCGCTCGCGCGCGGGAAATCCCGCAAAGCGGAATTTTAGCTAAGAAAGGAAAAAAATGAGAATATTTAATTATGATGGCGGGGTTATGAGGTCTATTTCCAAATTCACAGACTGTATCAGCCTGAGCCTGTTATTTTTGGTAAGCTGTATCCCTGTTTTCACAATAGGCACGGCGATAACTGCCATGTACCATACTGCGTACAAGGTGCTGCGCCATGACAGGGGATATGTATTCCGGGATTATGTGGAAACTTTTCGGGATAATTTTAAACAGACAACGCCAGTGTGGCTTGTGGCTTTGGCATTGGCAGTCCTTTTGGGCGTTGATGGGTATGTTATGAATTTTTATGCCCGGGAGGGGAATATACCGGCGGCGTTAGGCGTTGTATTTCTTGTAGGCTTAATCGTGTGGTTTGTGTGGGTTTCTTACCTGTTTCCCTATATGGCGCGTTTTGAGAATACAAGAAAGCAGTCGATGAAAAATGCTGTTCTCTTTCCTGTGATACATTTTCCCATGACTGTATTAATGATGGCATTGGCGGCAGGGACAGGTTTTTTGATGTATCTGTTTCCGTTCCTGGTGTTGATGCTTCCAGCGGTTTACAGCTGGATTCAGAGTTATATCCTGGAATGGGTTTTCCGCAAATATATGACGGAAGAAGAGCGTAAGCTGGAAGATGAGAAAAACCGCAAGGACTTAGAATTATAGTAAACGCAAAATATATTGCGTTTACTATAACGCCTCTGGCAGGATGCGCACGGATGCACAGCGGAATTATGCCGCTTCGCAGCGTGCCTCCGGCGCAGGAAACGAATCAAGACGCAAGCGCTTTGTTCGTTTCCTATAGATAATTGAGTCATTTCGGAATGTTTTCACAAGCTGATTTATATTTTTAGGAGGTTCAAATGAGAAAGAAATTTTCAAAATATTTTATGTATGTTATCTGCATTGCTGCCACAGGCATTTTGCTTACATCCTGCGGTATCGGTGCGAGTGTGCCGTCTAACGGCGGCATACCCACAGAGGAGCAGCTTTCCGCTGCAATGGACGAATTGGGCGATGCTGCCAGCAGCCTGAAATTTTCTGTCGATGGCGCTATCTGCCAGTTCCCTGTAAGCACTAACGATATGCTTGGCCTTGGCTGGTATTTTGACAGCGATGTAAAGTCAGAGCTGAAAAACATTCCAGCGAATACGCTTGTTGCACCGGCGGTTCCCATGAGGAAAAACGCTGCCGATGGTTATGCTGCAACATCCTGTGCGGTACAGCCGGCAAATAAAGGCATTTCGGAAATCACTCTGGGAGAATCTATGCTGTATAACATCACTTTTTCCAAGTCGAATGGCACGACCGTCATCCTGCCCAAGGGAATCACCTGGAACAGTACCTTTGATGAGGTGAAAGAGGCTTATCATCCAGAAGAAGCCGTGGATAAAAATGGCATTAAGTATATCCGTATCCTGGGAGAGGACCATAATTATTCTTTGATGCTGAATTTTAACAGCACGGATAATACGATTGACACGATTGAATTCAGCGGGCGCTTATAAGCGGCGGCTGCAGCTTATCACACTGCCTTGCAGTGAGGTTGTTGACTTCTCTGATTACTTATAGTATATTCTTAGGGAGGCATTAGCAAAAAAAGGAAATTTAAAGTGTTTAGGGCTCTTTATCCTTTTGTGCCGTAAGGAGGAAGTTTCATGGAGGAAATGATAAAAGTGGCAGTCGATGCCATGGGCGGAGACCATGCACCAGCAGAGATAGTGAAAGGGGCGGTAGATGCCGTTAAGTTGCGGCAGGATATCAAGGTATACCTGATTGGCAGGGAAGAGATTGTCAAGGAAGAACTGGCAAAGCATTCCTATCAGGGCAGCCAGATTGAGATAATCCATGCCCCGGAGGTAATTGAGACTGCAGAGCCTCCAGTATTGGCAATCCGTAAGAAGAAGCAGTCATCCATCGTAGTCGGCATGAATATGGTAAAGGAGAAGAAAGCAGATGCCATCGTATCTGCCGGAAGTTCCGGCGCCATATTGGTGGGAGGACAAGTTATCGTTGGCAGGATTAAGGGCGTGGAACGTCCGCCGCTGGCGCCGCTGATTCCCACGAAGAAAGGCGTGTCCCTGCTTGTTGACTGCGGGGCCAATGTGGATGCAAGGTCCTCGCATCTTGTGCAGTTTGCTAAAATGGGTTCCATTTACATGGAAAACGTACTGGGCATTGAGAATCCCAAGGTCGCCATCGTCAATATCGGCGCTGAGGAGGAGAAAGGAAATGCGCTGGTAAAAGAAACTTTCCCGCTTCTGAAGAACTGTCCTGACATCAATTTTGTGGGAAGCATTGAGGCACGTGATATTCCAGGTGGCGAAGCAGACGTCATTGTCTGTGAGGCTTTTGTAGGAAACGTCATTCTCAAGCTGTATGAGGGTGTGGGTGCGACTATGCTCAGCATGGTAAAGGCAGGTCTGATGGAGACGCTGCGAAGCAAGATTGGGGCATTGCTTGTGAAACCGGCATTGAAAAAGACTATGAAGTCATTTGATGCCAGCGAGTATGGCGGCGCGCCCCTTCTCGGGCTGAATGGCCTGGTTGTCAAGACCCATGGGAGTTCTAAAGCAAAGGAAGTAACAAACTCTATCATTCAGTGCGTTACTTTCAAAGAACAGGAAATCAACGAGAAAATCAAAAGAAATATTGGAGGAAGTCATGGAGTTTGAAAAGATTAAGAAAATCATTTCAGAAGTATTGAATGTCGATGCAGAAGAGATAACAATGGATACTACTTTCGTAGATGATCTGGGAGCAGATTCTTTGGATATTTTTCAGATTATCATGGGGTTGGAAGAAGAGTTCGATATTGAGATTGCCAACGAGGAAGCAGAGAAGATTGCAACGGTAGGAGATGCTGTTGAACAAATTAAGGATGCATTGAATTAATGAAATTGCTTACACTGATAAGGGATGATATTGCCTGGAAGAAATTGTCAAAAATTTCTCCCGGGCTATCCTTGTTTCTTCTATAAAGGAAAGACCTTATCACACTAAAGCATGAAAGTGTTTTCCTTTATTTTCAGAAAGGAATAATTTATGAATTTACAGAATGAAATTGAAGAAAAGATTGGCTATCAGTTCCACAATAAAAAATTGCTGACCCAGGCATTGACGCACAGTTCCTATGCCAATGAACGGCATCTGAACAGACCGGAGGACAATGAGCGGCTGGAATTTTTGGGAGATGCCGTGCTGGAGGTTGTTTCCAGTGATTTTTTATTTCATAAATATCCTGAGCATCCGGAAGGGGAGCTGACCAGGCTGCGCGCCAGCATCGTGTGTGAGCCATCGCTGTCTTTCTGCACCAGGGAGCTTGCGCTGGGGCAATATCTTTTGCTGGGCAGAGGAGAGGAGCTGACTGGCGGCAGGAAGCGTGACTCTATTTTATCGGATGCGCTGGAAGCATTGATTGGGGCAATTTATCTGGACGGTGGTCTTGCTAGTGCAAAAGAGTTTATTTTACGGTTTGTGCTGAATGACCTTGAGCACAAGCAGCTCTTTTTTGATAGCAAGACTATCCTGCAGGAAATTGTACAGGGAAATTACAGTGAAGAACTGCATTATCAACTGGTTCGTGAGGAAGGTCCCGACCACAATAAGCGGTTTGTGATGGAAGCGCGGATTGGAGATACTGCCTATGGGCAGGGAGAGGGAAGGACCAAGAAAGCCGCGGAACAGGAGGCGGCATACCGGACGCTGCTGCAGTTAAGGCGGCAGGGAGTACAGGGTAATGGAGGAAGCGCATGTATTTAAAAAGCATAGAAGTCCATGGGTTCAAATCTTTTGCCAACAAGATACTCTTTGAATTCCATAATGGAATAACCGGAATTGTCGGTCCGAATGGAAGCGGAAAGAGCAATGTGGCAGATGCCGTGCGTTGGGTGCTCGGAGAACAGCGCGTCAAGCAGCTGCGCGGTTCGAGTATGCAGGATGTTATTTTTTCCGGGACAGAAAACCGTAAGCCGCTCAGCTACGCTTTTGTAGCGATAACTTTAGATAACAGCGACAGGCAGCTGAACGTGGACTACAACGAAGTCACGGTGGCAAGGCGTGTCTACCGTTCCGGCGAGAGCGAATATCTTATTAACGGCACGACATGCCGCCTGAAAGACGTAAATGAGCTGTTCTACGACACTGGAATTGGTAAGGAGGGCTATTCCATCATCGGACAGGGGCAGATTGAGCGTATCCTCAGCGGGAAACCGGAGGAACGCCGGGAATTATTTGATGAGGCGGCAGGCATTGTCAAATATAAACGGCGCAAAGCAACGGCGCAGAAGAAACTGGAAGATGAAAGGCAGAACCTTCTACGTGTCAACGATATTCTTTCCGAACTGGAAAAACAGGTAGGGCCGCTGGAGAAACAGGCGGAGAAGGCAAAGACTTACCTCAGGAAAAAAGAAGAATTAAAAACCTACGATGTCAATATGTTCCTTATGGATATGGAACGCATAAGCCAGCAGACCGAAGAATTACAGGGCAAGATTAAAATTGTAGACCAGGATTTAACGGATACCAATAAATCGTATGACAATATCAAGGCGGAGTATGAGCAGACAGAGCATGACATAGAGCAGGCAGATGCAGACCTTGCAGCGCTCCGGGAGGAATTGGGCAATACCACTGTCCTCAAAGGTAAATTGGAAGGGCAGATTAATGTCCTGCGTGAACAGATTCATGCTGCCGAGCAGAGCGAAGAACATTTTAAGGTGCGCCAGCAGGAAATTGATAAGGATAAAACAGAGCGTCTCGGGCAGAAAGAAGACTTTGCCAAAGAGATGGAGCAGTTCAAGCGGCAGTTAAGTTCTGTAGGTGAACAGAAGATTCAGGCGATGGCACAGTACCAGGAAATCCAGGAAGAAATTGCCCGCTGCAGCCGTGGAATTGAAAACGGCAAGAATGAGATGATTGAGCTGTTGAATAATAAGGCTTCCACGAAAGCAAGGCAGCAGCGCTATGACACCATGCAGGAGCAGGTAAATATCCGCAAGGCGCAGCTGAGCAAGAGGCTGATAGAGCAAAAGAGCGAAGAGGAAAGCCTGGGGTTCATGGTGGAGGAATGTGAGCGCAAGTATGAGGAAGCCAAAGGGCATTATCTGGACCTTCTGAAACAGGAGCAGGAGCTGGAGCAGAAAAATCAGCAATGGCAGTCCAAGCAGACACAGGCTTCCCAGGAGTTGGAGCAGGACACGGCGCGTTACCACCGGGAAAAGTCCAGGCTGGAGTCTTTGATTAATATAGCGGAACGCTATGACGGCTATGGAAATTCTATCCGCCGTGTCATGGAAAGGAAAGATGAAGAGCCGGGGATTTTGGGGGTTGTGGCTGACTTAATCCAAGTCGATAAAAAATATGAGGTTGCCGTTGAGACGGCGCTGGGCGGCAGTATCCAGAATATTGTCACCAGTGACGAAGCAACGGCAAAGAACATGATTGAATACCTGAAAAAGAACCGTTATGGGCGCGCGACGTTCCTTCCGCTGACCAGCGTGGGCAAGAAAGCGCCCCAGGTAAATCAGGCAGCCTTGAAAGAGCCGGGAGTAATTGGCATTGGCAGCGAACTGGTCCATGCCGATGACCGTTTCCGGGAATTGAAGACATATCTTTTGGGTAGGACTTATGTGGTAGATACCATTGACCATGCCATTGCCCTCGCACGGAAATACCAGTATAGCTTAAGGATTGTGACGCTGGAAGGAGAATCCTTGAATCCCGGAGGTTCCATGACAGGAGGCGCGTTTAAAAATACCAGCAACCTCCTCGGCAGGAAACGTGAGATTGAGGATTTACAGAAACAGACGGAGGAACTTGCAGCAGCCCTCAAAAAACACAGGGAACGTCTGGAAGAAATTCACACGGCGCGCGAACTGCTGAAGGAGGACAGGCTTAAGATTCGTGAAGATTTGAAAGAGGCAATGCTTCTGCAGAATACTGAGAAAATGAATTTAGACCGTGCCAGGGAACAGAAAGAAGAAAACGACAGCCAGTACACAGATTTGCAGACCGAGAGCCGGCAGATTGAATACCAGCTGGGAGAAATCAGTGAGAACCGCAGCATTATCCAGCAGGAAATCCAGGCGGCAGACCAGCGGGAGAAAGAAATCGAAGAGGAAAACAGAAATCTGCAGGAAATTTTAGACAGGCAGAGCCGTCTTGCTGAGGAGAGCCAGCAATCTGTTTCCCAGGTACAGCTGGAGGAGGCAAACCTCCTGCAGAAGGTGCGGTTTTTGCAGGAAAATATTACCCGTATTGAGGGAGAACTGGAAAAATTAGAGTCAGACCTGCAGGCGGCAAGACAGGAAAAAGACGATTCCCAGGCGGATATCCAGAAGAAACAGCAAGACATTGATAAAATACGTGAGACGATAGCGGCCTCCGATACTGCACACACCGAGTTGGAGCAGAAATTGGAGGAGGGGCAAAAGCAGCGGGAGCTGATGTCCCAGTCCTACCGCGGTTTTTTCCAGAAACAGGAGGAGATGTCCAAACGTATCAACGATCTGGACAAGGAATTGTACCGTCTGAATAACCAGAAAGATAAACTGCAGGAATCTGCGGAAAGCCAGAGCAATTATATGTGGGAGGAATATGAGCTGACCTTGCACAATGCCATGGATTTGCGCAGTGAGGAGTTCGATAATCCTGCAGAATTAAAGAAACTGATTGCAGACATTAAAGATGAAATCCGCAAGCTTGGGGATGTCAATGTCAATGCCATTGAGGATTACAAGAGCTTGTCCGAGCGTTATGTGTTTATGAAGACCCAGCATGATGACCTGGTGGAAGCAGAGCAGTCGTTGCTGGGCATTATCGAGGAGCTGGATGCGGGGATGCGCAAGCAGTTTCTGGAGAAATTTGCAGAAATACAGACGGAATTTAATAAAGTATTCAAGGAACTGTTTGGCGGCGGAAAGGGCACATTGGAACTTGTGGAAGACGAGGATATCTTAGAATGCGGTATCCACATCAGCGCCCAGCCTCCGGGAAAGAAACTGCAGAATATGATGCAGATGTCCGGTGGAGAGAAAGCATTGACAGCCATTTCCCTGTTATTTGCCATCCAGAACCTCAAGCCATCGCCGTTCTGTCTGCTGGATGAGATAGAGGCGGCGCTGGACGACTCTAATGTAGGGCGGTTTGCAAAATATTTACATAAATTGACAAAAAATACCCAGTTTATTGTGATTACCCACAGAAGGGGAACGATGGCGGCGGCAGACCGCCTGTATGGAATCACCATGCAGGAAAAGGGCGTGTCCACCTTGGTGTCCGTGAATTTAATCGAAGAAGATTTGGATGCCTAGAGGAAGCCATACGTTGGCTGTCTATATGAGATGCGGGGCAATATGTAAATTTTCGATATAAAATCAGAAAGGGATGGTAATATGGCAGAGGAAAAAAAAGGTTTTTTTAAACGGCTTGTACAGGGACTGACCAAGACAAGGGATAATATTGTATCTGGAATTGATTCCATATTCAGCGGATTTTCCAGCATAGACGATGATTTTTATGAGGAGATTGAAGAAATCCTTATCATGGGGGATTTGGGCGTTCATGCGACAACGGAAATTATAGAGAATTTGAAAAAGAAAGTCAAAGAGGAACATATCAAAGAGCCTGCGCAGTGTAAGGAATTGCTGATTTCCAGCATCAAGGAGCAGATGGATGTCGGTGAGACGGCTTATCGCTTTGAGGAGGAGAAGTCAGTGGTGCTGGTGATTGGCGTCAATGGCGTGGGCAAGACGACTTCTGTGGGCAAGCTTGCCGGCAAGCTGAAGGACCAGGGGAAGAAAGTTGTCCTGGCGGCAGCAGATACTTTCCGTGCCGCGGCAGGGGAACAGCTCAGCGAGTGGGCAAACCGTGCCGGTGTAGAGATGATAGGCGGGCAGGAGGGCGCAGACCCGGCCTCGGTTGTCTATGATGCGGTGGCAGCTGCCAAGGCAAGGGATGCGGATGTGCTGCTCTGTGATACGGCAGGACGTCTCCACAACAAGAAAAATCTCATGGAAGAATTAAAGAAAATCCACCGTATCCTGGAAAAAGAATATGATGGCGCATTTCGTGAGACACTGGTGGTGCTGGATGGAACTACCGGGCAGAATGCGCTTGCCCAGGCGAAACAGTTTTCTGAGGTAGCAGACATTACCGGCATTATCCTGACCAAAATGGACGGCACAGCCAAAGGAGGGATTGCCGTGGCAATCCAGTCGGAACTGGGAATTCCGGTAAAGTATATCGGCGTAGGCGAGACGATAGATGATTTACAGAAATTTGATGCGGAACAATTTGTCAATGCTCTGTTTTCCAAAGAAGAGGAGAGCGGGCAGGAGGAATAAGTTAGATACAGGAGGATTTAAAATGCTGACACTGGATAAATTTGAAGAGGCAAGCAAGATTGTGCAGGAGGTCACGCAGGAAACAAAGCTGGTGTACAGTGATTACCTGAGTGAACAGACTGGCAACAAGGTATATCTGAAACCGGAGAATATGCAGTTTACCGGAGCATATAAAGTGCGTGGTGCATATTATAAAATCAGCACACTTACGGACGAGGAGCGGCAGCGTGGCCTGATTACCGCTTCTGCGGGAAACCATGCACAGGGAGTTGCCTATGCAGCAAAATGTTTTAATGTGAAGGCGACTATTGTGATGCCCACGACCACGCCATTGATTAAAGTGAACCGAACCAAAGGTTACGGTGCAGATGTGGTATTATATGGGGATGTTTACGATGAGGCATGTAACAAAGCATATGAACTGGCAAAAGAACATGGATATACGTTTATCCATCCCTTTGACGACCTGGCAGTTGCCACCGGGCAGGGAACGATAGCCATGGAGATTTTCAAGGAGCTGCCTTTGGTGGAATATATTTTAGTTCCCATTGGCGGAGGCGGTCTTGCGACAGGCGTTTCCACGCTTGCCAAGCTGCTGAATCCCAAAATTAAAGTGATTGGCGTGGAACCTGCCGGGGCAAACTGTATGCAGGCGTCCATTGAGGCTGGAAAGGTGGTGACGCTGCCCAGCGTCAGCACAATTGCAGACGGCACGGCAGTAAAGACTCCGGGGGAAAAAATTTTTCCCTATGTAAGGAAGAATATAGATGAGATTATCACCGTGGAAGATGACGAACTGGTAGTAGCGTTCCTTGATATGGTGGAAAACCATAAAATGGTCGTGGAAAATTCTGGTCTTTTGACCGTTGCGGCATTGCGCCACCTTAAGGCCAAAGGGAAACGCGTGGCCGCTATCTTGAGCGGCGGAAATATGGACGTGATTACGATGTCCTCAGTAGTGCAGCAGGGTTTGATTTTCCGCGACCGTATCTTTACGGTATCGGTGCTTCTGCCGGATAAACCGGGAGAGCTGAGCAAGGTTGCGGAGACGATGGCAAGAGAACAGGGCAATGTTATCAAACTGGAACATAACCAGTTTGTTACCACCAACCGCAATGCGGCGGTGGAACTTAGGATTACATTGGAAGCATTTGGTACAGAGCATAAACAGCAGATTATATCTGCTTTGGAGAAAGGAGGGTATAAACCGAAACTGGTAAGGACAAACCTATAGGCAAGTTTTATGTTAAAGGAGGGAAAGGATGAAAAAATTTGTATGTTTACTGTGCATCTTGGTATTGAGCAGTATGAGTTGCATGGAAGCGTATGCGGGATCAGAGGCAGCTTATTCTTATAGCGTAAGCACAACAGCTGCAGTATCTCCTGATGATGGGACGGGAGAAGACACAAAGCCAGGGGAGGAGGAAGCTATCCGTGTCCTGATTGTAGGGAACAGTTTTTCCACGACACCGGTGTCGACCAGCATTACTTACTCGGTAGAACAACCGCTGGTGGAACTGGCGGCTGCAGAAGGGCGTAACCTTGAGGTAGCAACACTGGCTCACGGTGGGGCAAAGCTTTCTTATTATGCAGGGATGAATGAGAATCGTATTTCTTATCATAGAGAGTTGATTACTCTTTTGGTAAATGAGAAATGGGATTATATCATATTTCAGGAGCAGACTACGGGATCAATTGAGCATTTTGAAGATTTAACAGCCCCGGCAGTGGAAAAACTGCAGCACGAAGTAAAATTGTTTCAGCCGCAGGCAACGATGCTGCTTTACATGAATGCGGCGTTTAGCGATGGCAAGCCTATTGATGTTAACGGAACGCCCAGGCTGCTGACAACCGGTGAGATGGAATTGTACCTTGCGGCAGCATTTAAGGAACTGGAACACAGATTCGGTGTTGAGGCGGTTATGGTTGGGATGCATTCTTACCGCATAAACACACTCTATCCTGAGATAAATATGGTGAGAAATGATGCCAGGCATCCGACTTATGCAGGATATTACCTGGCGGCCTGCTGTTTTTATCAGAGGATTTTTGGGGTTGTGCCAGACCCCTTAAAGGCAACTTTATCTAATTGCAACATTACAAAAGAGGAACTTTGGAAAATATCTTTACTGCCAGCAGATTCCATTGTGCTGGATAAGAAGAATATTATGCTAAAACAAGGAAAGACATCAAAATTACAGGCAACAGTAACAAGCCGCCTGTCAGATTCTTCTCAGGTCACTTATAAGAGCTTTGACCCCAGCGTGGCAGCTGTTGATGCGGTAAACGGAACAGTAACGGCAGAAAAACCAGGGAATACTATTGTTATGGCGGAAACCCCGGATGGGCTTCAGGACTTCTGCAGTATCATTGTAAAGCAGCCCCTGTCTTTTGCCAAGGAGTATTACCTGGCTGGAAAGGGAGATAAGATTCTGATTGTGCCGCAGACAAATCAGAACAATCTGAAGTGGTCCGTGGGCAATAAAGCGGTTGCGACAGTGGATTCGTCAACCGGTTTTGTTACAGTGAAAGCATCCGGCAAGACGACGATAACGGTCAAGAATCAGGATGATGAAACAGATACGGCATCGTATATCCTTTATGTGACATGCGATACCCCTACTGGCGTTAAGGTAAGCTCGACAGGCAATCCGGCAGCCACAGCGAAATATGGAAACCTTAAGGTTACCTGGAATGCGGTGGAAAGGGTATCTAGTTATGATATTTACCGCTCTACCACTAAGAATGGAACATATCAGTGGGTTGGAAACAGTAAAAAAGCTTCATTTACAGACAAGACGGCAGCGGTTAACAAATACTATTATTATAAGATTGTGGCTAAGAATTCTTATTCGTATTGTTCGAGTCCTATGAGCGGCAGCGCCAGAGGGATTATACTCAAAGCGCCAACCCTCAAGGTGAAGCTTACTTCAAATAAATATGCTAAGCTGACCTGGAAGAAAAACACAAGAGCCACCGGATATATCATTTATAGTTCTGCGAAGAAAAATTCAGGCTATAAGGAAATTGCAAGGATTACTTCAAAATCTAAGACCACTTACACCGATAAGAGTGTGAAGATTAAGAAAAATGTGAAACGCTATTACAGGATAAGGGCATACAGAACATTGGATAAGACCGTGTTCAATGGTATCAAATCCCAAAAAGCTGCACCATAGAAAAAGCAGCTGTGTTTGGAACTTTCAGGGCTGATTTGTTGTCTGAGGTCTTGCAGAAATGGAAATTGTTGTTGGAATTTATGCAAAGATAGTGTATAATTGATAATATGGTTGTGCACATCATGTCTCATATTTGTGCACAATTACGAGACACCAAGAGGAAATAGCCATATTTTTGGCAACGGATGCAGAGGTAAGACTTGTGGTTAAACGACTATTTTTCCCCGGAGGACCAGGGACCGGAGCGGGAGGAACCGGAGAA
>CANOFO010000091.1 GCA_947565305.1 uncultured Lachnospiraceae bacterium
TTCGTTTTTATATTGACAATTGGGCAATTATGAACCCTCAAACTACTTATGCGGTTTTTGATATAGGTAAAAAGTCTGTAATTGTTTTCATACAATGCTTCGATTCCGTACAACAGGCAGAAACGTTCCCACAGAGTGGTGATTGCCACTTTGAAAGAACAGAAGATGAGCGGAATCAGCGTGTTCCCGGAAAATATAGCAAATTCGTGCTGGAATTCATAAGCAGCTTCCACAGCTTCTTCTACAGAAGGGGCAGTTTTAAGCTGTTCAATGATTTCTGCCAGGACATCAATCTCTTCATCGGTGATATGGGTTTCACAAAGTTCCGCTGCCAATGTGTCCAAAGCAATCCGTACTTCCAGGATGGAGCGTATTTCTTCTGCCCGAAGCCGTCCGCCATTGTAGTTCATAATGGCAAGCAGCGTGTCTGCAGTGCCATTTCTGCGGTAGTCGGCAACGTATGTGCCGCTGCGCGGCTTTACCACCAGAAACCCCTTCTTTTCCAAATCAGAAATGCCGCCATTTACGACCGAGCGGCTGACCTGCATGGATTCGGCAAGTTGGCGTTCTGGCGGGAGTTTCTCGCCTACGGCAAGTCTGCCGGATAAAATCATGTGTTCTAATTGTTCTACGAACAGTTCCCTCAAGGAGGGGGAGCTGATTTTCTGAAATTCCATATGGGCTCCTTATGTAGCTGAGATAAGATGATATTTCTTAATTCAATGTCCGGTTGTTACCATAACTTTTATATTATCCATTATAATGAGTATTTTGTGATAATTCAAGCGTTAGATGACATTGTGCCATGAATATGTTAGAATGCTGTTAGCTGCAAGTATTATAATTTCTTCCGAGGATGAGGAAGATGGACATGAAATTCAGATTATGAAGGAATATATTGAAGAACAGATAAGTGAATGTGAAAACAGAAGTAAGAGGGAAAGAAGGAGAGACATGGAACAACTGAGCCTGTTTGACAACCGGGAGCGGACAGCGCCTTTGGCAAGCCGTCTGCGCCCCGATAACCTGGATGATTATGTGGGGCAGAAGCACCTGATTGGGAAGGGCAAGATTCTGCGGCGTCTGATAGAGGAAGATCAGATTTCTTCTATGATTTTCTGGGGACCGCCAGGAGTGGGCAAGACCACTCTGGCGCGAATTATCGCTGAGAAAACTAAGGCAGAGTTCGTAGAATATAGTGCGGTCAACAGTACCATCAAAGAGATTAAGGAAGTCATGGCGAGAGCGGAGGAAAACCGCAAAATGGGCGTCCGCACCCTGTTGTTTGCCGATGAGATTCACCGTTTCAATAAGGCGCAGCAGGATGCTTTTCTGCCGTTTGTGGAAAAGGGCAGTATTATCCTGGTGGGGGCAACCACGGAGAATCCTTCTTTTGAAATCAATTCCGCTTTGCTGTCCCGCTGTAAAGTATTTATCTTAAAGGCATTGGAAGAAGATGATTTAAAGGAACTTTTGTGCCATGCGCTAAGAAGTCCCAAAGGACTTGGGAATATGCAGATTTCCATTGAGGATGCCCATTTATCTGCCATTGCCCGCTTTGCCAACGGAGATGCGAGGACAGCGCTGAATACGCTGGAAATGGCAGTGTTCAATGGCAGGATGAATGAAAAGGCTGTCTTGTGCGTGGATGAGGAAGTGTTGGCACAATGTATGAACCGGAGGTCGCTGCTGTATGATAAAAACGGTGAGGAACATTACAACCTGATTTCCGCACTGCATAAATCTATGCGCAACAGTGACCCGGACGCCGCGGTGTATTGGATGTGCCGTATGTTGGACGGCGGGGAGGACCCGCTCTATATTGCCAGGCGGCTGGTGCGCTTTGCCAGCGAGGATGTAGGGATGGCAGATCCAAATGCGCTGCCGCTTGCAGTGTCGGTCTATCAGGCATGTCATTTTCTGGGAATGCCGGAATGTGATGTACATCTGACCCATGCCGTTGTCTACCTTTCCATGGCGCCTAAATCTAACGCGCTTTATATGGCGTGTGAAGCCTGTAAAAGAGATATCAAGGAATCTCCGGCGGAGCCAGTGCCTTTGCAGATTTGCAATGCACCTACCAATCTGATGAAAGAGTTGGATTATGGGAAAGGTTACATTTATGCTCATGATACGGAAGAGAAATTGTCAAAAATGCAGTGTCTGCCGGATTCACTGGCGGACAGGCGGTATTACCAGCCCACGGAGCAGGGGCAGGAAAGGAAGGTCAAGGAGCGGCTGGAGGAGATATTGGAGTGGAAATATGGAAGGCAATGATAATTGGTGTAGAAAAAATACGTTTGCAACGCAGAAAATATACGGTAAGGCTTGTAGTGTTGCGGAAAATGCATATAAATAAAGTTTGACGGATATGCAGGAGGAAAACAAATTTATACAATCAGGACGAAACTGTGTCATTCATGTATAAATTCATATTTGGTACGCATGTATTGGAATATGCATACGAAAAAAGGATCAGAAACATGTGATTCGTGAAAATGTGAAAATTGATGGGAAAAAAGTGATTGTCAATGATATAGATTATTGCACTGTAAATTTGAAAGGCGCTGAAACCTTATATTTAGATAACTGGGATGGCTCTATTTCCCTTGCCAAATATGTCTATGCAAACACAGTATTAGATAAAGAGGATAAGAACTGCCAGATTTTTCTGGAATTTATAAGTTTTGTCAATCAGATGGTCTGGATAAGCAGTACCGAAGGTCTGGGAAGCATAGGTTCAGATTTGGCGGGTGGTAATCAATTTGAAATAATTTGTAATTTAGAAAATGGTGTCGAGAAATTAGAACCTTTTCTGCGTGAAGCAGGTCTTAACTTTAAACTGGTAGCAAGGGACAAAGGAGAGGGGAAAACTGTATATTGCCAAATAGGAAATCGAGAGGTGCCTTTTTTTATCAATGAGTTTGATGCGTTTTACCATACGGATTTATCAGTTGTCGTTATTAATAAATTGCTGGCAGAAGAACATATCCAGGTTGTTTTTACTTCCCACAATACAGATATTATATCTAATGAATTATTGCGCCCGGATTGTTATTTTATCAGAAAAAGAAATCTGTATTGGGCATTTCTTGTGTGTTCTAAATTCAGTACCTTTGTTTTTGTTAGAATATTATCGGGAGAAATTTTGGGATAGGGTGTCAGCGGTATGAGAGGGTACCCCATGCAAAAGTAAAAGGAGATTATGGTATGGACAAGAATGAAAAATGGCTGCAATGGGCGGTGGAATTACAGAGCCTTGCCCAGGCGGGAATTTATTATGGAAAAGATGTATATGATGTTGAACGTTTTGAGAGAATCCGGGACATTGCTGCTGAAATGGTATCCTATCAGACCACGATTCCTATAGAAAAGGTGAAAGATTTATTTTGTTCTGAAATTGGATACCAAACGCCGAAACTCGACAGCCGTGCGGCAATTTTTCAAAACGATAAGATTCTGCTTGTAAAAGAAAATAATGGGACATGGGCGTTGCCCGGCGGGTGGGTTGATGTTAATGTTTCGGTCAGGGAAAATATCATAAAAGAAGTAAAAGAAGAAGCCGGATTGGATGTTGCTGCCGATATGGTTATTGCAGTGCAGGACAGGGAAAAGCATAATTTACCAGTTTATGCCTATAAGGTATGCAAGATATTTATATATTGTACGGTTCTTGGCGGCAAATTTGCTGCCAATATTGAGACGGTGGACAGCAAATACTTTGGCATGGACGAGCTGCCGCTTCTGGCAACGGAAAAGAATAATGAAGAACAGATAAGGATGTGTTTTGAGGCACATCATGCAAAAGAGTGGAAAACGTTATTTGACTGATATAATAGTTACTTCATTTTTTAGCTGAGAAAGTGTAATATAATGGCTGCTGCAAAATATTAATCATCTTGCAGCAGCCTTGCTTGTAGTTCATTTAGATTTCTGTCAAATCAGCGATGTGTCCTTTATAAATCCTCTGACGTTATTTTTTTATCGTCACATTGACTGTAACTGATTTCTTGCCGCAGGTTACTTTCACAGCGGCTTTCTTTGCTTTTTTGCCAGGCTTGATTGCCTTGATTTACCCATTTTTGCTTACTGTGGCAGTTTTGGGGTCACTGGTATGGTAGGTGACTTTTTGCTCGGCATTGACGGGAAGGACTGTGGCTTTTACTTGTGCAGCCTTTCCTTTTACCAGATAAATGGTCTTACTGCCATATGGATAATTTTTTACCATAGCAGTGACAGAAACAGCCTTTTGCTCAGGTGTTGTTGGGTTAGTTGGCGTTGTCGGGTTAGTAGGTTTATTTGGGTCGTTAGGTTGATGAGGTTTATTCTGGTCTTCCGGTTTATTTGGATTGTCTGGATTGTCCGGTTTATTTGGGTCGTCTGGTTCTTGTGGCTTCTTGCCGATAGCAGATACAGCTTTCCCATTTAAGGCGTAATCGTAGACGAACACATCGTCAATATATCCTCCGAAATTCTCCAGGTCTCCTTCAGCAGAACCAGCTCCGATAATCAAGTGCCCCTGGCTGAGGGAAGCCAGCACATCGCTAATGTTAGATTCCGCCCATTTGCAGGTTAAAATACCGTCTACATAGACACAGATTTCTGATTTTCCATAGACGTAAGTTATCCTGTGCCACTGGTTGGCATTTTCTGCCTTGAGGAAAAAGGCGTAATCACTGTTAACCGGGTTGCCCTCTATCCATCCATCTTTGGGGAAATGTGCTTCGTAGGGTTCTCCGTGCCGTGCAATAAATCCGATAGTGCCGTCGCAGTATTTTAAGCTATTGTGGCTTTTGGTCTGACCGATAGCGAACAGGTAGTTCCAGTTACTGGAATTAGCTGTGGGGCGAATTCTCATGGATACAGTCACTCCGTTGGAGAAATCATAGCCGCTAAGGTCTTTGGAGGAGATGGCGTAATTTGCATTTTTTCCTCCGGCAGATTTATCTACCAGAAGCACTTGGTTATTTTCATTATCGGGATCTTTTACGAGTGCTGCTTCCCCATGCAAGGCAACATCATCTGCCTTGTCAAAGGAGAAAGATGATACCGGGGTTATATTGGAATAGTCCACGACTGTAATATTACATGCGGCGCTGACGCCATTTGCTGCGGATACAGTAATTGTTGCTTCACCGGTTTTGAGAGCTGTTACGAATCCGCTGTCTGTGACGGAGGCAACTTCCGGGTTGCTGCTTACATAACTTAAGTTGGTGTCTGAGGCATTGACAGGGAAAATTGCCGCTGTAAGCTGCAGGGTGGAGTTAACGTCTAAGATATCCTCTGCCTTGCTTAAAGTGATTTTGGTAACCGGAACATCTGTATAATAATTTTCTTTGGTTTCTTCGGTACAGATGGTATAGGTAGCAGCAACCCTGCCGTTTAAGTCGAGGATGTCAACCGTATTGCCATCGTGAATCCATAAGCTGCTGTAGTTCATCTTATATCCATAGTTGCCTTCTACCGTGAGGTGGCTGCTGAATGTGCTGTCGCCGAGCCCGGTGTTAGGGATTTCATCAACAATAATCAGCCTATGCTGTTCATCAATGGTATACTGGTCTGAGGCCATAAGGAAGCCGTCTGCTTTGACTTCGTATAGTGTAGCCCAGCCGGACTCATTACATCCGGTAGCAGTAATTTTGATGTAGCGTGCCTGGGCTAATTCCAGGGAATCCTTGATGCTGCCGGCAGTTGTATTATTGCGGCGGTCAATGATGTCTATATAATTTTCGCCATCTTTGCTTATTGAGATTACATAGCCATAGTAGCGGCTGCCAGTTTTCTTCTCCCAGTCTAATGTTAAATCTCCCAGGAAATATGCTTTTTCAAGGTCGATAGTAATGCTCTGCGGGAAAGTACCGTCTTTGGCTGTCCAACGGGTGGCGCTGTTGCCGTCCACGGCGTTTTTCCCAATATTTCCGGTTTCAAAGCTGCTGACGGTGACCGGTTTGTTGAGACATAAGTTGGTATTGATTACCGTGTAGTCTGCCTCTGTCTGCTGGTTCTCAGCAGTGGCATGGATACGCATACCTGGGACAATCAAGACAGTATCCTGTGTGACTTCCGTATTGCCGTCATAAATTTTATAGGTGGCATTGTTGACGCCTTTCACACTTTCCCTGAAGTCCTTGAGCGTGACATTATTTTCTACGGCGATTGTTTTGGCAGTGGTGTCCACGGCATAAATTTTGGAGGACAAGTGTTCAGAGCAAGATTCGTCTGCTTAGCCTGCAGTTGTGCTGCTTGCGCCGGCATTGTAAAATGGGCGCTTGTGAAAAACAAGGCAGCTGCTGTCAGTGTGGCAGTAAGCTGTTTGAACTTGTTACCTTTACTCCATTGCATAATTTATTCCTCCTTTTTGCGATAGTTACTCATATTAAAAATTATAGATATATATTAGTTTTATGTCACTGTGGATTGCCATTGGTTTTATATGACCATTTGGTATTGTAAAGCTATAGAATGAGAAAACCAATTTCAGGCGGACTTGCATTCTCTGGATAAACGGAAGTATAATATGCCTGTTGGAGGTATGATATGGACGCTATTATGCAAACAAAGAGCAAAATCATGATTGTCGATGATGAGCAGGATATTTTAGATTTACTGGAAAAAACGCTTAACCTGGAAGGGTATGGAAACATCATTAAGATTACCAATGGGCAGCTGGCAGTGAATACCTGCAGAGAAATCCAGCCGGATATTATTATTTTGGATGTTATGCTGCCAGATATGGATGGATATGAGGTCTGTAGGCGAATCCGGGAGTTTTCTATTTGCCCGATTCTGTTCCTTTCTTCTAAAAATGATGAATTGGATAAGATACTTGGTCTGGCTGTTGGAGGGGATGATTATGTGGCAAAGCCGTTCAGCCCTAAAGAAATCGCTTATAGGGTCAAGGCTCAGTTGCGCCGCGCAGGATATAAGCAAAATCCATCGCAACACGATTCTGTCAAAATCGGTGAATTGATGATTGACCTGGAGGGCTGCAGGGTCATGAAAGGCAGTGATTCCATTGAATTAACGGCACGAGAATTTGAGATATTGCAGTATTTGGCAGAAAATAAAGGGCGGGTGATAAGCCGTGAGCGTTTGTACGAAACGATATGGGGCGAAGACAGTTTTGGCTGTGACAATACTGTCATGGTGCATATCCGCCATTTGCGGGAAAAATTGGAAGACAATCCTGCAATTCCTCGGTACATTGTCACAATGAAAGGGTTAGGCTATAAACTGGTGAATCCTAATGAAAAATAGAGTAAAGTTAAATCCGTTTCTGCGCATATTTGTTCTCGTAGCCGTCCTGGCAGTCATAGCAGTGATTGCTTCCATTGGCTTATTCTATTATATTTTTGGAATACCCGAGCCGGAAGGTTTGAGCCTGGCTTCCTGGCCTCATGTATTCACCGATAATTTTTCGACCTGGATGGAAAGTACAGATGGAAATCTCACAATAGAGCAAATAGCGATTGACCGCCTGGATGAATATGGGCTATGGGTGCAGGTTCTGGATGAGAGCGGGAGAGAGGTCTATTCCCATAATAAGCCGGCAGATTACCCTACAGGTTATTTGGCTTCCGAATTGGCTGCATTCAGTACTGGCGCCTATGAGAACGGCTATACAGTCTTTGTGGGCAGTTTTGAGGAAGATGGGCAGACATGGAATTATCTGATTGGTTTTCCTTACGCCATCGGAAAGCATATGCTTTACTATAATGGTCAAAATGTCGGACGTCTTTCGCCAGTCTTTCGTGCAGCGATATGTTTTGCCTTAGGATTAATTTTGATTTCCGTTCTTGCGTATGGTTTTTGGCTTACGCATCATCTGGCAAAGATTACCAATGGTATTGCTGACATTTGCGGACGTTCTTATTCAATGCTTCCAGAAAAAGGGATGTTCCGTGAAATATATCGGGAACTTAATAAAATGCATGACAAAATTGAAATTAGCGATAAAGTGCAGAAGGACACGGAACGGACGCGCCGGGAGTGGATTTCCAATATAACCCATGACTTAAAAACCCCTCTTTCTCCGATTAAGGGGTATGCGGAATTGCTTTCTGACGGCTCCGTGACGGACAAAGAGACGGCACAGGAATATGGAAAGATTATTCTCAAGAATGCCAATCACACCCAAAAGCTGATTAACGATTTGAAGCTGACTTATCAGCTGGAATCTGGTGCAGTCCCTTATCATCCACAGGAGACCAAATTTGTCCGCTTTTTGCGGGAGATAGTCGTCGACATTGTAAATGACCCGGTGTTTTGTAATCGCCAGGTAGAGTTTGAAAGCAACGTGGAGGAAATTACAGTTTGTGTAGATGCAGGGTTATTGCGCCGTGCGGTAGGAAATATCATCATCAATGCCCTTGTGCATAATCCGCCGGAAACGAAAGTAACGGTGCTTGTAAATTCGCAACGCGAGGGCAAAGTATCCCTGATTGTGCGGGACAATGGAACAGGTATGGGCGAGGAGCAGCAGTCGCAGTTATTTAACCGCTATTACAGGGGGACGAACACACAGGAAAAACCAGAAGGCAGCGGTCTTGGGCTGGCGATTGCCAGGCAGATTGTCCTGCTTCATGGAGGGGATGTTTCGGTAAAGAGCAAACAAAATGAGGGAAGTGAATTTGTAATTAGCCTGTCAGTTTAACTTAAATTACAGGCATAGATTTACCATATACCAAACGGTAAATTCCAAATTTATAATTTAATATTAAATTAAGATACAGAAAAGTTCAGACTAAGATAGATGGCTTATGCTTTGGCATAGGTCATTTATTTTAGGAGGTTTTGTATGGAATTACAATTACAACACTTGAGTAAGCAATATGGGAGCAAGCGTGCTGTCGACGATATCACAATCAATCTGACGCCCGGCGTATATGGCTTGCTGGGGGCAAACGGTGCAGGAAAGACAACTCTGATGCGGATGATATGCGGTGTCTTAAAAGCGACTTCCGGCAATATTCACCTAAACGGAAAAACGATGCAGGAATTAGGAGAACGTTATTATGCCCATTTAGGTTATATGCCACAGGATTTTGGCTTTTATCCTGATTTTACTGCCCGCGAATTTATGCTGTATATGGCGGCTGTAAAAGGATTAGGAAAGGAAAAAGCAAAATCCAGAACAGAGGAACTGCTGGCGCTGGTCAATCTGCAGGATAAAGCAGATAAGAAAATCAAATCCTTTTCTGGCGGAATGAAGCAGCGGTTAGGGATTGCACAAGCGGAGCTGAATAATCCGACCATTCTGGTATTAGATGAACCTACTGCGGGGCTTGACCCCAAAGAGCGTGTGCGTTTCCGCAATCTCATTTCAGATTTTGCCAAAGAGAAAATTGTGATATTATCAACGCATATCGTTTCCGACGTCTCCTACATTGCAGACATAATTTTGCTGATGAAAAACGGCAGTTTTTTACTGCAGGAACCGATGGCAACGGTTACAGATTCCATCAAGGGTAAAGTCTGGGAAGTATTGGTGGATGAGTACGAAGCGGCACGGTATAGTGAACAGTTTTCCGTTGTAAATCTTCATCACGAAAACAACATGGTGCGGCTGCGGATAATAGATAAAGTTCCGCCGTCACCTGCAGCTATTTACGTGGAACCGAGTTTGGAAGATTTGTTTTTGTATCATTTTGGCGAAGAAGTAAAGGAGGAAAAGTAAGGTGATGATAAAATATGAATTTCTGAAAATAATGCGTAAAAAATCCACGCTTATCATTATGGCAGTCAGCCTGCTTGTGACATCATTTCTGTTTGGACTGCCCATTATGCAATATCAAACGTACAGTGAGGATGGTGTGATAAAAGGGAAGGAAGGTATCGCTTTTAGCAAAAAACAGTTTATGGATTTGTCTGTACCCCTGTCGGAGGAATATATCACAGAAATAATTAAAGAAGTGCAGCAGTTATTTGAAAATCCAGACAATGTCGGTTACGATGGAAACGAACAATTTCTGATTGGGGATGCATATTGGAATGATATTGCGCCGAGGGAAAAACTGCTCAACATGATTGCCAAAACTTACGATAGCCCCAATGAAAATTCAGGTTATCAGAAGCTTGCCAGCTTAGATGGAAATAGTCATGCAGATTTCTATCAGGCATTACAAACAAAAATGCAAACGTTGCTGAACGCACCGGAGCGCGCATTATCGGATGAGCAGAAGGAATATTGGAGCAGTATGTCAGGTAAGGTAGAGACTCCCTTGCAGTATGGATATTATGAAGGGTGGGAAATCATTATGAGCAGTCTGGAACTTTTGATGATAGCAATCCTATCTGTCTGTGTTGTGGTTGCACCCATCTTTTCCGGTGAATATCAGGCGGGAACAGATGCCGTAATCTTGTCAGCTAAGTATGGGAAAACAAAATTGATTTCTGCCAAAATTATGGCATCTTTTTTATTTGGCACGCTTGCGTTTACACTTCATGTTGTAGTGGCATGTGGACTGCCGCTGGCGACTTTTGGCACAGATGGCTGGAATCTTCCCATACAGATTGCCAATACAATGATACCATATCCATTCACATTTCTGCAGGCGGCGCTTTTGAGTATCTTCATCATTTACCTGATACTGTTTGCTATGATAAGCCTGACGCTCTTCTTATCATCAAAAATGAAGACGCCCTACCTCGTACTGCTTGTGCTTGTGCCGGTTCTTTTCCTGCCGATGTTTCTCATGCCCAATGGGACGACAGGGGCATATAACCTGATGTTGTTCTTATTGCCCTACCGTGCCGCAATGCCCGAAATAGGCAAATTTATTTCCTATCAGCTTGGCAGTTTGGTGTTGGATGCTTTTTCTGTAAGGGCAATCCTGTATGCGATTTTGACCATAGTCCTGCTGCCAGTTGCCAGAGGGGGATTTCAGAAACATCAGGTCATATAAGAATCAAAAAGAGCCACAGAATTAAAATGTGGCTCTTTGAAAAAACTGTGAAAATTAGGAAAACGCTTTAATCAGTGTTTCCTTAGAAATCTGTCAAGTCAGCAGCACGTCTCTCTAAGAAAGCCGTCATGCCTTCTGTCTTGTCGTGAGTAGAGCAGGTAATTCCAAACAGGTTAGCTTCCATCTCTACTGCATTCTTGATGTCCATGTCATAGCCGTTGTTGATAGCAGCCTTAGCGATGGAAACAGCGTAGCTTCCCTTGGAGATAATCTTAGAAGCCATCTTCTTAGCAGTGTCCATCAGTTCTTCTTTGGCAACAACTTTGTTCACCAGGCCGATGCGGTATGCCTCAGCAGCATCAATGTTGTCGCAGGTAAAGATGAGCTCTTTGGCACGTCCCATGCCTACCAGACGAGCAAGTCTCTGGGTTCCGCCGAAACCGGGGATGATGCCAAGACCTGTCTCAGGCTGTGCGAAAGTAGCGTTGTCGGAAGCGATACGGATATCGCATGCCATAGCAATTTCGCATCCGCCGCCCAATGCAAATCCGTTGACAGCAGCGATTGTAACCTGACGCATGTTCATCAGCTTGAAGAACGGCTCAGCAGCTCTCATGCCGAACGCACGTGCCTCAGCAGCAGAGAAGTTAACCATCTCAGCAATATCAGCGCCAGCAACGAAGGACTTGAATGCATTGTCTTTCTTGTCAGGACCGCCGGTTAAGATGACAACTTTAACGTCATCTCTTGCCTCGATTTCACTTAGGACAGTGTTCAGCTCGTCCAATGTCTCGCTGTTAAGTGCATTCAATGCGCCTGGTCTGCTGATAGTGAGGACAGCAATCTGGTCAGCTACGTCTAATTTTAAGTTATTCATGTGTAGAACCCTCCTAATGGTATATGTATTTGTAACTGTTTTAAATATATAACTTTGACAAAATTTTGTCAAGGATAAACGGCTGTTTTTATGGGTGGCAAAAAGGGGGTAAAGATGGTACAATAGGATTAAGAATATTGTTGGGAATTAAGTACCTATTTTGGGATTGCCTATATGCTGGGTGAATGCTGCTGATTTACTAAATTATTGTCTAAAATAAATGCTAAGCTACAGAATGAAAGAGTATGGCTGTTACATGACCAGATGTTGGATTTATTGTCTGTATAATGGGGTTAAAACCCTCGCCTTTAGGCGAAACCTTTAGG
>CANOFO010000092.1 GCA_947565305.1 uncultured Lachnospiraceae bacterium
ATGAGGATGAGCGGATGGAGATTGCAGCAAATGGGCAACAAAAGGTTCTCGAACCTGCCCGGATATCTGCGTAAGAATATCCAGGTAGATGTGATGAATTCAGAGGCAGTTACATATTCAGAGTTTTCCAATGCGCTTTCTAATCCAGTGCTTTTGGGGGTAGTTAATTTTGACCCCATGCCAGGCAGCATTATTATAGAATTGGCAACGAATTTGGGATATGCCATGGTAGACCGTATGCTGGGAGGCTTGGGAGAACCTTTAGATAAAAGCCGTGAGTTTTCGGAGATAGAGTTGTTGATTATTGAGCGTATCATGAATGCGTGTATCAATCTATTGCGGGAACCATGGAAAAATGTGGCGGATATCCATCCACGGCTGGAAAGGATTGAGACCAATTCCCAGTTTGCGCAGTTTATTTCACCCAGCGAGATGATTGCAATTATTACAATCAATATGAGAATAGGGGATGTAGAAGGACTTATGAATGTGTGTCTGCCATATATGACATTGGAAGACGTCATGGACAGACTGAATACCAAGTATTGGTTTTCAAGTATGCAACAGCGTGGGGATCAGGAATATACAGAGCTGATAGAGACTTTGATTTCCAAAGCGCCCATGCCAGTGAAAGCAGTTTTGGGCAACAGTTCCATTTCTGTCAATGATTTTATAAATCTTCAGGTAGGTGATATTATCCGCCTGGATACCAAAGTAGAAGAAGAACTGAATGTATATGTTGGGAACATCAAGAAATTTACTGCTTTGCCTGGAGCATCGGGAGATCGATATGCAGTAAGAGTTACATCAGTAATCAGAGAGGAGCAGTGAAGTTATGGATGGAGTTCTGTCACAGGAAGAAATTAGTGCCCTGTTGAGCGATGATGCCGGAGCAGCAGATGGAAATAGCGATGGTTTATTGACCTCAGATGAGATTGATGCCATAGGAGAAATTTCCAATATCAGTATGGGAACGGCAGCCACAACATTATTTTCCCTGGTAAACAGGAAAGTGGAGATTTCCACGCCAGTAGTAACCTTTGCCACTTGGGATGACATTGTTGAGGAGTACGAAAGACCTTGCGTTTTTATTCGGATTGCCTATACCACGGGCTTAGATGGAAGTAATCTTCTGGTACTGCGCGAGCAGGATGTAAAAGTTATTACTGATTTAATGATGGGCGGAGATGGTACAAATACGGAGGTAGAACTTGGTGAATTGCATTTGAGTGCAATTTGTGAGGCCATGAATCAGATGATGGGAAGTTCTGCAACCTCCTTATCCTCCATGTTAAATAAGATGATTGATATCAGTCCGCCAACCGCCGAACTTGTGGATTTGAAAGATACGGTCGATGGGACAGAGATTGATAAATTTCTGGGAGGGCAGTTTGTAAAAATTTCTTTCCTCATGGAGATTGGGGATTTGGTGAAAAGTACCATTATGCAGTTATATCCCGCTTCTTTTGCGAAAGAGATGTGTACTGGCGTTTCAGAGACTATGGAGGCAGACAGTTCTGCAGTAGCGGCTGCGGCGCAGAAAGAACCAGAGCCACAACAACAGCCGCAGATGCAACAGCAGATGCCGATGCAGCCGCAGATGCAGCAACCACAAATGCAACAGCAGATGCCGATGCAGCCGCAGATGCAACAGCAGATGCCAATGATGGGCATGCCGATGTATGCGCAGCAGCCGGTGAATGCACAGCCAGTGCAGTTCCAGGCATTTGCAGGAGATTTCAACCCGATTACGCAGCAGGAGAATATTGGGCTGATTATGGACGTTCCGCTGGATGTTACGGTGGAATTAGGAAGGACCAGCAAATCTATCCAGGATATTTTGGAATTTGCCCCAGGCACAATTATAGAATTGAATAAGATTGCCGGAGAACCGATTGATGTGTTAGTAAACGGTAAATACGTGGCAAAAGGCGAGGTAGTAGTACTTGAAGAAAGCTTTGGCGTACGTATTACTGAAATTATAAACAACTAAAATAAAAGTGATATCAAGGAGAAGAAGACATGGCAAAGAATATTTTAATTTGTGATGATGCAGCGTTTATGAGAATGATGATTAAGGACATTCTTACAAAGAATGGTTACAACATTGCAGGCGAAGCAGAGAATGGCCTGAAGGCAGTAGAAAAATATAATGAGCTTAAGCCGGATCTTGTGCTGATGGATATTACCATGCCAGAGATGGATGGAATTCAGGCTTTAAAACAGATTAAGTCAACAGATCCTTCTGCCTGCATTATTATGTGTTCTGCGATGGGTCAGCAGGCAATGGTTATTGAGGCTATCCAGTCTGGGGCAAAAGACTTCATTGTTAAGCCATTCCAGGCAGAACGTGTACTGGAAGCTGTGAAAAAAGTAGTTGGATAATATGGTCTTGTCAGGGGTTTTCTCAGGATGGGAAAGTTTCTTCCAACTGATTGGCGTACTGCTGATATTTCTGTTTGTGCTGGCTATTACATATCTGACAACCAGATGGATTGGCAAGTATCAGCAGGGAATGATGCAGAATAAGAATATTCAGGTTATAGAGACTTTCCGTGTCAGCAATAACAAGTTTATTCAGATTATCCAGGTGGGCAAGAAGTATCTGGTTATTTCTGTGTGCAAAGATGTCGTAAATATATTGACGGAGCTGACGGAAGAAGAGTTGGTTTGGAGACCTTCACAGGAGGAGGACCGGGGAGTTAGGGTAAATGAAAACTTTCAGGAGATTTTGGGCAGGCTGAAAGATAAAATTCCGAGGAAGTAGGCAGGACATTATGAAGAGAATAAAGAAAATATATTGCAGGACTTCCTTTGCCTTTGGAACAGTTACACTATTGATGGCATTGTTTTTGATTTTTGGACAAAGTGCTTTTGCAACTACCCCGGCGGAACAGTTCGGAGATGAGGCGCGTGAGGAGGCCGGTACCATAGACCCGCCCAACACGGAGAGGGCTGATGCCACTGGAGATAATACAAATGGTGTTTCCATCATGGTGAACAATGACGAAGGGAGCCTGTCAGGGAATGTCAGGATCCTGTTAACCTTGACTGTCATTTCCCTTGCGCCAGCAATCCTGATTATGCTGACTTCTTTTACGAGGATTATCGTAGTTTTGCATTTTGTGCGGACAGCAGTCGGAACACAGACGGCTCCGCCCAATCAGGTTTTAGTAGGGTTGGCGTTGTTTTTGACATTGTTTATCATGAATCCGGTTTTTTCTGAGATAAATGAAAATGCCCTTGGTCCATTAGATGCCGGTGAGATTACGCAGGAGGAGGCTTTGAAGGAAGCAGAACAGCCAATCCGCAGGTTTATGTTTAAGGAAATGCAGCGGAAAGATTTAGCGCTTTTCTGTGATATTGCGGAGATTGATATGACAGGCATGGATTTGAGGGAACCTGAGACTTTGGATCCTATTCCCATGTATGTAATCATTCCGAGCTTTATTGTCAGTGAATTGAGAACAGCTTTCATCATCGGATTTTTGATTTATATTCCATTTATTGTGATTGATATGGTTGTGGCATCCGTGCTTATGTCCATGGGTATGATGATGTTGCCGCCGACAACAATTTCTATGCCGTTTAAAATATTATTGTTTGTACTTGCGGACGGCTGGGATCTCGTAATCGGAAATCTTGTAAAAACGTTTTATTGACGGTAGAATGAGGTGAATACGCATGATAACAGAAGGTCAGGTATTGGACATCGCCAGGGAGGCATTGTTTTTGATTATCAGGGTATCGGCGCCATTGCTGCTGATTTCTCTGATTATAGGTCTTATCGTCAGTATTTTTCAGACTGTTACCTCAATCCAGGAGCAGACGCTGACTTTTGTTCCTAAAATTGTTTCTGTGTTTCTGGGGATGATGCTGGTAGGAGGCTGGATGCTGGAGCAGCTTTCTAATTTTATGGTAGAGCTGTGGAGTAATTTTGGACTGTATCTGCGTTAGGTTGAAGCAGTATGATAGACTATGGGTTTTCATTATATACATTTGAATATTTTCTGATGATACTGGTAAGGGTTGCAACGTTTGTATACATTGCTCCGTTTTTTGGAATGAATAATACCCCTCATCGGGTCAAAATTGGATTTTCAGTGTTTTTGGCGATAATTTTGTTTCAGACAATACAGCCAAAAGATGTTTTGGAATATTCTGGAGTAATAGGCTTTGCCATTATCATTCTGAAGGAAGGAATTACAGGGTTGCTCATTGGCTATGCAGCAAATATTTGTAATTCCATTATTGTGTTTTCGGGAAAAGTGATTGATATGGAAATCGGGCTGGCTATGGCAAATATGTATGACCCAATGACGAGGTCGCAGACAGGACTTACTGGCACGATGTATAATTACTTTATCATGATGCTTCTTATTGTAACCGACATGCACCATTATATCCTGCGTGCCCTGGTAGACACATATCAAATCATACCAGTTAATGGGGCGGTGTTCAATTGGGAGCATTTGATGGGCTCCATGCTCATGTACATGACAGATATGATGGTAATAGGTTTCCGCATTGCCTTGCCAATTTTTGCCTGCAGTATGATATTAAGCTGTATATTGGGCATCATGGCAAAGGTTGCGCCGCAGATGAATATGTTTGCGGTAGGTATGCAGGTAAAGATACTGCTGGGGTTGGGAATCATGTTCCTTACGATTGTATTGCTTCCCGACATTGCCGATTTTATATTTACGGAGATGAAACGGATGATAGTTTCGATGATTAAAGGAATGTATTGATGTGAGAAAAGAACCCAATTTTTTGTTAGAATACAATCTGCAATGGTTTGCAAAGGACGGCGAGGGCGGAGAAAAGACAGAGCCTGCCACCGCTAAGAAATTGAGAGATGCCAGAAATGAAGGGCAGGTATCAAAGAGCCAGGAGCTCAATCATGCCTTTAGCCTGGTGGCATTATTTATCATTATGAAAGTGTCCATCTCCTTTATCGGGGAACGTCTCATGGGTTCGTTTTCGCTGATTTATAATAAAATGCCGGAACTCATTGATGAGAGTGCCGGAGGAATGTCTGTGTTTGTGGCAAGCACATTGATCAGAAATGTAATGGTTACGATTTTGATATCGATGGCGCCATTTCTGGCAGCAGGTTTTGTCATAGCACTGCTGAGCAATATACTGCAGATAAAATGGAAAGTAACGACAAAGCCCATGAAGCCGAAGTTCAGCAAGATAAATCCGCTCAGCGGTTTTAAAAGGATATTTTCTAAAGATTCGCTGTTTGAATTGCTGAAATCTATTGTAAAGATTGTTGTAATTATCTATGTAGCGTATACTTCGATTAAAGACCACCAGAATGAACTTTTTTTACTATACGATATTCCATTATTGCAGGTCGTGCTTTTGGTGGGGACGATAGTGATTGATACCGGACTGAAGATTGCTTTGGTTTATATCTTTATTGGGATTATAGATTTTGTTTATCAGAAACATAAGTTTAAAGAAGATATGAAGATGACGAAGCAGGAGGTTAAGGACGAGTATAAGAATACAGAAGGAAACCCGGAAATCAAGGGGCGGCAGCGTTCCAAGATGCGGGAAGCTTCCCAGCGCCGTATGATGCAGAGCCTTCCCAGCGCGGATGTGGTCATTACGAACCCTACGCATTATGCGGTGGCGATTAAATATGATGCCCAGAAATATTCGGCACCTGTGGTGGTGGCAAAGGGTGAGAATTTCCTTGCCCAGAAGATAAAGGATGTTGCTAAGGAGCATCACATAGAGATTGTAGAAAATAAGCCTTTGGCGCGAATGCTCTATGCCAACGTGGACGTTGGGCAGGAGGTTCCGCCGGAATTGTATCAGGCAGTCGCGGAAGTGCTTGCTTTTGTTTATAGCCTGAGGGAAAATAGATAAATGCCAATGAGGAAGAGACGAAAGGAGAAGAGGGCATGAAGAAAGCGGATGCAGGAGTCGCGATGTACTTGCTAGCGGCAATCATATTCTTTATTATTCCAATTCCTTCTTTTTTGTTGGATATCATGCTTGCGATAAATATATCGCTGTCACTTGTAATTTTAATGAACGCATTGTTTGTGCAGGAAGTGTTGGAAATGTCTTTTTTCCCGACACTATTGCTGTTCACAACCATATTCCGTATATCGCTGAACGTCTCATCTACGCGTCTGATTTTGAATACCGGTGACCCGGGAAATGTTGTCAGGACATTCGGACAGTTTGTGGGTGGAAATGATTTGATTATCGGAGCAATTATTTTCGTGGTCATGGTCCTTATCCAGTTCATTGTCATCAACAAAGGTTCTGAGCGCGTATCGGAGGTAACAGCACGATTTACGCTGGATGCTATGCCCGGTAAGCAGATGGCAATTGATGCGGACTTGAATACGGGCATCATCAATGAGAGCCAGGCAAGGCAGCGCCGTGAGAAGATTCAGCAGGAATCCAGCTTTTTCGGAGCCATGGATGGTGCTACGAAATATGTAAAAGGAGATGCCACTGTCGGAATTATTGTTACCTTGATTAACCTGGTGGGCGGTATTGCCATGGGAATGCTCCGCCAGAATATGGAAATCATGGATGCATTGAGCCAGTATGGAATCCTTACAATCGGTGACGGTCTGGTAAGCCAGATTCCCTCACTTCTGATTTCATTGGCAACCGGTATTTTGGTAACAAAAGCTTCTAAGGAAGCGGATTTTGGCGATACGCTTATTAAACAGCTGTTTGGGATTCCCAAGGTGCTGTATATTGTGGGTACAGTGATGTGTTTTCTTGGCGTTGTTACCCCGCTGGACTGGCGGCTGTTTCTGCCGTTGGGAATCGCTTTTGTCATTACAGGCAAAAGTGTGGATAACCACCTTGAGGTGGAAGCAATTGAGGAGGAAGTAGATGCCGCAGAGGAGGAAGCAGAAGAAATACGGCGGCCGGAGAATGTTGTGTCTCTGCTGCAGGTAGACCCCATCGAGTTGGAGTTTGGTTATGGAATTATTCCGCTTGCTGATGTGAATCAGGGCGGTGACCTCTTAGACCGTGTGGTTATGATACGAAGGCAGATTGCCTTGGAGCTTGGAACGGTAGTCCCGATTATCCGTCTGCGTGATAATATCCAATTGAATCCGAATCAATATATCATTAAAATCAAAGGCGTTCAGATTACGGAGGGGGAAATCCTTTTTGACCACTATATGGCGATGAATCCGGGATTTGTGGAAGAGGAGATTTCCGGTATCCCAACATTTGAGCCATCGTTCCACCTTCCTGCGCTGTGGATTACCGAAAATCAGCGTGAGCGGGCAGAAAGCCTTGGCTATACAGTAGTAGACCCACCATCTATTATCGCTACTCATCTGACGGAGGTAATCAGAAGCCATATTGATGAATTGCTCTCCAGGCAGGATGTCCAGAGCCTTATCGACAACATCAGGGAGAACCATCCGACCCTTGTGGACGAGCTTGTCCCCAAGCTGCTTGGCGTAGGAGAAATTCAGAAAGTGCTGCAGAATCTGCTGCATGAGGGAATATCTATCAGGGATTTGCTTACAATATTTGAGACGCTTGCAGACCATGCGGCGACTTCCCGCGATACAGATGTGCTGACGGAGTATGCGAGACAGAGTTTAAAGCGTGCGATTTCCAGCAAATATTTTCCCGCCAATGAGACTACAAGTGTTGTCACTTTAGATCCCAATCTGGAGCAGGAGATTATGTCGTCTGTGAAGCAGACGGAGCAAGGTGCATACCTGACCATAGCCCCGGAAAAGACCAAGGCAATTATGGATGCACTGGAGCAGGAAATCAAGAAATTAGAAGAATTAGGGAAAAATCCTATCATTATAACATCGCCGATTGTGCGGATGTACTTTAAGAAGCTAACGGAGGATTACTTCAAGGATCTGATTGTAGTATCATATAATGAAGTAGAATCCAATATTGAATTACAATCAGTAGGGATGGTGAGCCTTTCATGACAATTAAAAAATTTCAAGGAAAAACAGAAGCGGAAGCTACTGCACTGGCGAAAGAGGAATTTGGCGCCGGAACAGTGATAATGAATGTGAAGGAAATAAAACCTAAGGGTTTGCTGCGTTCTTTTAAGACTTCCATGTATGAAGTGACGGCAGCGATTGAGGAATCAGAGCCGTCTCAGCCGGCAAGGCCTGCTGCGCCAGTGAATATGCCCGCAGCGGGAAATATCAATGTTGCAGCAGATGAACCAATCTCTATTCCCAGAGCGGAGGAAATGAAGGAAGTATTTGCAACTGTGGAAAGCACATGGGCAAATTCCATGCCGCAGGAGATGAAGGAAGAGAAGAAAGGAGGCACTGCAGAGAACGTTGCTGCCAGCAGTCCCAGCAACAATAACCTTGAGGAGAAGCTGGAAAACCTGCAGTCCCTTTTAGAAAAAAAATTATCCCAGCCGCCAGAAGAGCAGAAGGAAGAGCTTCTGAAAGAATCTCTTATGGATGAAAACTTTAAATTTGTGAAAATGATTTATAGCATTCTTCTGGAAAATGAGGTGAATGAGAAGTATGTCAACCAGATAATGGATGAGGTTGAAAAGGTAATGAAAAAAGGGGCAAGCCTTGACTACATCCTTTCCAGCATTTACCAGAAAATGATTTTAAAGTTTGGTCAGCCGCAGCCGATTAAGCTTTCAGAACATAAACCGAAAGTAGTATTTTTTATCGGACCGACAGGTGTGGGGAAGACTACTACGATTGCCAAGATTGCTTCCAGGTTTAAGGTGGAGAAAGGTAAAAAAGTGGCATTGTATACGGCTGACACTTATCGGATTGCTGCGGCAGAGCAGCTGCGCACCTATGCCAATATTTTAGATACGCCTCTGGATATCGTTTATTCTGCAAAAGAACTGAATGAAGAACTGCAGAAAGCACAGGAAGAGGAGTTTGACTTAGTATTGGTAGATACGGCAGGCTTTTCCCATAAAAATGAAGAGCAGAGGGAGGAGACCAAGCAGTTGGTGGACCAGTTGTCGGAGGAGTTTGAGAAAGAGGTTTACCTGGTTTTAAGCGCAACCACGAAATACCGCGATCTTCTGGAGATTGCAGATATCTATAAAGCAAATTTTGATTTTAAGATGATATTTACGAAATTAGATGAAACCAGTTGTTATGGCAATATTTTGAACATGAAGCTGTACACAGGCGCAGATTTGTCCTATACCACTTATGGACAGAATGTGCCGGAGGATATTGAAATATTCAATACCCAGAATATCGTAAAGCTTTTGCTTGGAGGAAAATAATTTATGGACCAGGCAGAAAAGTTAAGAGACATTGTGAAGAAGAATCAGAAAGCTGCACCTAAGGCTCGGATTTTCACAGTTACCAGCGGAAAAGGCGGTGTCGGTAAATCCAATGTGGCAGTCAATCTTGCAGTACAGATGAAAAAACTCGGGAAACGCGTGATTATTTTTGATGCGGATTTCGGTCTTGCCAATGTAGAAATTATGTTTGGTGCGATTCCTAAATTTAACCTGAGCGATTTGATTTACCGTGAGAAATCCATAAAAGAAATTATTACGCCAGGACCTATGGGAGTTGGATTTATTTCTGGCGGTTCGGGAATAACGGGAATAAATAACCTCTCTAAGGAACAGCTTAAATTCCTGGTGGGGAATCTGGAAAAATTGGATGAACTTGCAGATGTAATTATTGTTGACACCGGAGCAGGGATTTCTGATAATGTACTGGAGTTTGTAATGGCAAGCCCGGAGATACTTTTGCTTGTCACCTCTGAGCCAAGTTCTTTGACAGATGCATATTCGCTGCTGAAAGCGCTGCATAGAAATGAAGAGTTCAGGCAGAACGAGAGTAAGATTAAAGTGATTTCCAACCGTGTGGTATCAGAAGAAGAGGGCATTGGCATATTTGAAAAACTGAATGCTGTAGTAGGGCAGTTTTTAAATGGTAATCTGCAGTATCTGGGTATTATTCCCAAGGATGCTTTGTTGGAGAAAGCAGTATGCCAGCAGCAGCCAGTAAGCATTTTATATCCGGATGCCAAGTCATCCAGGGCATTTGAGCAGCTTTCCAGCTATTTATTGGATGGAGTGGCAGCCCCGCTGGAGGAAAAAAGAGGGATTTTGCAGTTATTGTCTCGTTTTATTTTTCAGAGAAATTAGAAGCAGAGGTGTAGTATTATATGAATACTGGTATTTTGAAAATCGGTGATAATGTTGATATTCGGATTTTACAGCAAGTCGAGCAGGGTTGGAAGACAGGGGAACGTCCGGAATCTTATGCCAGCAAAATACAGAATATTCTGGATGACGGCAATATTGAAGTGGATATGCCGACACGGGAAGGTAAGAACGCCTCTTTGCCATCCGGCGTTCGCCTGGAATTCTTATTTTACACCCAAGGGGGAATGTATCGCTGCGTGGCCCATATTAAAAACCGTTATATCCGCGATAATATGTATTTGCTTTTGATTGAGCCGAAGACGCCTTTGGAAAAATTCCAACGGCGGGAGCATTACCGGTTTGAGTGTGCTCTGGATATGCTTTATCAGCCGATTAAGAATGATGAAGTAGATATATCGCCCATAGAGGAACTGAAAGAGCACCACAGGCTGACCTATCCGGAAGATTTGGCAAAAGAGGCAATTGCAGTCGATCTGAGCGGCGGCGGGATGCGGTTTGTGGGATACGAGCCGGTGAACAATGGGGAGTATATGGTGATATCTTTGCCATTAGAAAATGAGAGCATGAACTATACGTTAGAAGTGGTGGCATGTGTTCTTACCTGCCAGCGGATTAAGAAAAATACGGGCAAGAGAAAGGATTCACAAAAGAAGTATGAGTACCGTGTAAAATTTCTGATTAGGAATCCGGAAGACAGGGAATGGATTATTAAATTTATATTTGAGCAGGAGCGTTTGCGCAGACAAAAAGGGTGATAATATGAAAAAAAATATTTTGGTTGTTGATGATTCTGCACTCATGAGAAGGGTTATTTGTGATATAATTGATTCAGAAAGTACATTTCAGGTAAAGGATGTTTGCAGAGATGGTCTGGAGGCATATGAGAAATTAAAGACTGTAGCTTATGATGCTGTAGTCCTGGATGTAAATATGCCCCGGATGGACGGACTGGAATTGCTGGAGAAAATACAACAGGATGGAATCAGGGCAACCGTCATTATGGTAAGTACTTTGACGACAAAGGATGCGGATGTGACTATCCGTGCCATGGAATTGGGAGCTGTTGATTTTATCACAAAGCCGTGTAATATCATAGAAGCGAAGAGTGATGAGTTCCGAAGGAGAATCCTTCAGATGCTCAAAGCAGTTATCCGCTCGGATGATGCTAAGGCACAAGCGAATCCGCAGTTGCAGGCAGCAGGGGCGGATAGAGTGGTTCCGGTAAAGAAACCGAAGAAATTGGAACGTACCGGAGCAAGCGGCAAGAAAGTATTGGTAGCGCTTGCCTGTTCAACGGGGGGGCCTAAGGCACTGCAGAGCGTGATACCGTATCTTCCGCGGGACTTGAATGCGCCTATGTTATTGGTACAGCATATGCCGATTGGTTTTACAAAGTCAATGGCAGACCGTCTGGATGAACTCAGCGATATTGAGGTCAGAGAGGCAGTGGAAGGCGATGTACTAAAGAAAGGCTGTGTGTATGTTGCACCTGGCGGAAAACATATGGAAATCAAGAGGCAGGCAGATGGAAACCATGTAGTCCGGCTGAATGATGCGCCTGCGATTGGAGGGTTGCGGCCGTGCGCAAACGTAACTTATGAATCTTTGCGCACGTGCGGTTATGATGAGATTGTCTGCGTAGTGCTTACCGGAATGGGTTCTGATGGCACGGGCGGCATACTCTCCTTAAAGCAGAAAAAGAACATATATGTGATTTCCCAGGATGCTGCAAGCTGTGTGGTATACGGAATGCCCAAGGCGATTGCTGAGGCGGGCGTTGTAGATGAAGTAGTTCCCTTGACTGAAATTGCACACACAATAATAAAGAAGGTGGGGGTACAGTAGTATGGATGTAAGCCAATATCTTGAAATTTTTATT
>CANOFO010000093.1 GCA_947565305.1 uncultured Lachnospiraceae bacterium
CCATATGTTATTATTTCTGTATCTGTTGTTTGGATTACAAAATATTGTCTTGTAAAAAACAGTCCTAAAAATAAGAATGCAAGATAGGAAAACACAGACAATAATATACCATGCTGCACGATCGTTTGCGCCTTTTTAAAGTCCCTTTGACCAAGCGTCCGTGCTAAAAACGTGTTTATTCCGATATCTGTACCAATACTGATAGCTATCATTAAAGTTTGCATTGGAAATGTAAGAGATACAGCGCTTAAAGCCTTTTCGCTAAATCTGGCAATAAAAATTGTATCAATGATGTTATAGAATGCCTGCATTATCATTGAGAACATGATTGGCGAAGATATGGTTAATAAAAGTTTGTTAACAGGGGCAGATTCCATTTTGTTTGTTCTGGGAGTTTGCATAATTTTCCTTCCTTTCATAAAAAAGCACAAAAAAAGAGCAGGTACTGCCTCCTCACTCCCAGATACTAAGGAATATAATCCTAGTAACAATAATTAACTATTAAATTATAATACCGTCTCTCGGAAGCATCTAAATTTGCTATCCATGTTTTATTATACCCATATATATTGAATTGTCAACAATAAAAGTACCTTTCAGATCTGGCGAGATGGTTTATTTTATAGATTTATTTGTAGATTTGTGGTAGAATCATTTCGGAAGGTAAACCAATAATTGGAGGTAAGAAGAACATGAAAAAATGGGCTGCTGTTGTTGCTGTTTGCGTTATTGCCCTTATTTGTTTTATTCTCTTCTTAGACGGGCATATTCGCAGTGAAAAACCTGAATTTATAATTTCAGATGAAGAAACATTAGAAAAACTTATGTCAGAAGGCAACTATACCATTGTCGACATAAGAACAGCGGAAGAATATAGAGAAAGGCATGTAATTGGAGCCGTCAATATTCCATTTGACAAAATAAATGAAAACGTTGAATTGGATAAAGAAAAAACCATAATAGTATATTGCCAGGAGGGCGATGAAAGCAATGCCGCATGTACTGTATTGAGAGAATTGGGATATGAGGCATTTGATTTGGGAACATATAATACAATAACTTTAAAAAAAGAAGCAAAATAAAATCGGCATACCATTCGATTGCCTGATGGTTTATTTCCATGTCAATAATACCTCCGCCAGTGGGAAACGTTTTTAGCCCACTCGCCAATAAAATTCCCTTGATACGGTCAACCCAGAACACTCTGATTTCATTTGCAGCGGTACAATATGCGGGGCAATACAGAAGACCATTCACGGCGTATAGTCCAATAGGTATACTTGTGCGTATGCTTTCTGAATACGTTGACGAATACCGTATGGTTGCGGCATGGCAGTTTATGGCGACAAGAAACATTGATTTGAGCAATGGCGAATCACACTGCTATGGACATGAGAATGCTGCCGCCTATTTGTTGGCGTATTCTGACAGAGCCGAACCATCAGAAAACATCTCCACTTCCCCCTCAACCACTGCAAATTCCACTGGCTCACCAACCTGGAAACCTGCCGCCCCATTGGTTCCCTCTGTGATGGCTTCCTGCACTGCTTCCAGTTTATCCACAGGAACCATGACCTTGATTTCCACTTTATCTGTATAGGAAGACTCAAGTGTGCTGATTTCCTGCTGCGCCAAAATATACTGAATCTTGCCGATTCCATTGTAATCCGTATCAATTGTGAGGATTGTTCCCAACATTTTTTCTACAATAATGCTGTTTTTCAGCCCCTCCTGTACCGCTTTTTGGTAGGCCCGCACCAACCCTCCGGTTCCTAAAAGCGTCCCGCCAAAATAACGCGTTACAACAACTGCCATATTATGCAGGTCCTCCCGCAAAAGTACGTCAAGCATGGGACGGCCTGCAGTTCCATTCGGCTCTCCGTCATCGCTGCACCGCTGCAGTTCCTGGTTCTTCCCTGCCACAAAGGCATAACAGTTATGCCTTGCATCCCAGTATTGTTTTTTCATCTTTGCAATAAAGGCAAGCGCCTCTTCCTCTGTCTCTATTTTCTCCAGCGTGGCAATGAACCGTGATTTCTTCTCCACGATTTCACCGCTCCCTCCCTGGTATAAGATTTTGATAGGTTTGTTCTCCATCGTTCTGGCTCCGTTCATTTTCATCAATCATAGCATGGATTAAACATTTATTGCAAATTTTTTTGTGCCATCCGAAAGCTTACCATCCTATAAGCATTTTCCCCTGATATTTTTCTTTATTTTCCATATCATATTTGATATAATATCTGGATAGTATCATTTTGGGCTAGCATATAAGGAGGCTTTGCTATGAATTATGGAAAGAAAAGCGTAGCACAAAAAGAGAAACAGATCACCTCCTCCGCGTCGTTGATCCGTAAAAAATTTTCCGTCATTTTTTTTAAGACGTTACTGGTATGCTTCTTGGCTGCTGTTGTTATAGGAGGATGTGCCGGAATCGGCGCGTTCAAGGGTATCATAGAGTCTGCCCCGGATATTTCTGATATTGACCCCTCGCCCACCGGCTACCTGTCCGTTGTGTTGGACAACCAGGGCAATGAGACGGCGAAACTTGTGGCATCCGGCTCCAACCGCGTATACGTGACTTTAGACGAGATTCCTGAAACTGTGCAGCACGCATTTGTGGCGATTGAGGACGAGCGTTTCTATGACCACAACGGTATCGACATCAAGGGTATCATCCGTGCCGGGATTACCGGTATCGCCAATGGCTTCCATTTCAACCAGGGCGCCAGCACCATCACACAGCAGCTTTTGAAAAACAATGTATTCGAGGGCTGGACCAACCAGTCAGGAATTGAGAAAATCGAGCGGAAAATCCAGGAACAATACCTTGCCATTGAACTTTCCAAAGTCAAATCCAAAGAATGGGTACTGGAAAACTACCTGAACACCATCAACCTTGGGCAAAATACACTGGGCGTTCAATCGGCTTCACGCCGCTATTTCGGAAAAGATGTGTCCGAGCTTTCGCTGTCGGAAGCGGCAGTCATTGCCGGAATCACCAAAAACCCTTCCGCCTATAACCCGGTCAGCCATCCGGAGAAAAATGAAGAACGCCGCAAGCTGGTATTGAAGAATATGCGCGAACAGGAATACATTTCAGAAAGCGAATACGATGAGGCGCTGAAAGATGACGTATATTCCCGCATCCAGCAGGTCAACATCGTATATGCAGAGGAAAATCCCAACTCCTACTTCGTGGATTCAGTCATTGACCAGGTAGTCCAGGACCTTGTTGAGAAAAAAGGCTACACGGACACCCAGGCATACAAAGCCATTTATAACAGCGGGCTGACAATTGAATCCACACAGGACATGGGTATCCAGCAAATCTGCGATGAGGAAATCAATAACCCTGAAAACTATGCAACGGAAGCGAAATACTCCTTCTCCTACCGCCTGACGGTCAAGAGGGCTGACGACACGATAGAAAATTTCAGCGACCAGACTATGATTTCCCATTACAGTTCGTCCGTCCCCAATTATTCATTGAATTTTGCCAGTATTGAGGAGGCACAGGCAGCCATCGATGCTTACAAAGCAGAAATTATGCAGCCCGGAGACACAATTGTGGAGGGAGGCGAATCTGTTGTCTTCACCCAACAGCCCCAGGCGGCAGTAACTATTATTGACCAATACACCGGAGATGTAAAAGCCATCGTAGGAGGAAGGGGCGATAAGAGCGGAAGCCGTACCCTGAACCGCGCGACAGACACCACAAGACAGCCCGGTTCCACATTCAAAGTCCTTGCCGCCTTTGCACCTGCACTGGACACCGCCGGCATGACGCTCGCCACGGTTCAGGATGATGCCCCCTACACTTACTCCAATGGCACTTCCCTGCGGAATTACGATAATTCCTACCGGGGATTTACCACCATCCGCTATGCGATTACCAAGTCCATCAATGTCGTGACGGTAAAGACGCTGACAGACATCTCACCTCAGGTTGGGTATGACTACCTGCAGAATTTCGGTTTCACTACGCTGGTACAGGACGATATCGTAGAATCACTGGCATTGGGTGGAATTACGCGAGGCGTGACAAACTTAGAGCTCACAGCGGCATACGCCACGATTGCAAACATGGGCAATTATATCAAGCCACGATTTTACAAGCGGATTTTAGACCACAGCGGAAATGTGCTGATTGACAATACCAGCGAATCGCATACCGTGCTTAAAGAGACCACGGCTTTCCTGCTGACAAGCGCCATGCAGGACGTAGTCAATGTCGGCACTGGGGGGGCAGTTAATTTCGGCAACATGCCCATTGCCGGCAAAACCGGAACCACCACCAGCAACCGCGATGCCCTGTTTGCAGGATTTACTCCCTATTACACCTGTACGGTATGGTGCGGCTATGATGATAACAGTCCCCAGGAGGGAGGGCTTACCTCTAACCCCAAAACGCTCTGGAACCATATTATGGGACGAGTCCATGAGAATCTGGAATACCGGGAATTTACCCAGCCAGACGGTATTGTCACTGCTGCCGTCTGCCGCAAATCCGGCAAACTCGCAGTGAGCGGGCTGTGCGATTCTGACCCCAGGGGAAGCATGGTGGAAACAGAATATTTTGCTGCGGGAACTGTACCCACAGAATATTGCGACCATCATGTCAGCGCCACTATCTGTACCGCTTCCGGTCTGCTGGCAAATGAATTCTGCCCGCAAGAAACCAGGCAGGGAGGCATCTATATTGTAGGAGGTTCTGGAAATACAGATGATGGGCAGTATATGCTGCCAGCCGCCCTGGCAGAGGATAATTACTGCACCGTCCATACGGCGGAATCCATTGTCCCGGAAATACCTGAGATACCTGAAATTGATATAACACCAGAGCCAACGGAAGCCCCGGACGAAACTCCCGATGATAAGAAAGAGGAAAACGATACAAAAGACAAGAAGGATAAGAAAGAGAAAAAGGACAGGGAAGATTAATCTTCCCTGTCTTCTTCATTTTCCCAAGATTCTTTATCTCTGCCAAACCTTCAATAAAAAATGTTAAAAACTAAAGATATTATGCTCTTTTTTATACAAATCATATAGTTTTGGGGGATGAAAAAAAGAAGATTTTATGTAAGAATATAAAAATACAAAATTTATAATTGGGAGAATTGTGGATTCTGCTGTGGAATACCTGCAATGATTCCTGCAAAGAAAGGAGAATGAAATGAAAAAGAAATTCTACGAAAAGTGGAAAAAGGTATGCGCAATGGTGTTGGCAGCAGGTATGCTGGTGACATCTGGTCCGGCGCAAACGTTTGCCGCCTCTGGAACGGTCGGAAGCGACAAGACCAATGGCTGCCTGAAGATTTACAACAGAGGGGCGGAAGATGGCGGAGCTGCATTTGTTTTAAATGATCAGATGCAGACAGGAAAGACTTATAAGATTACCGCCAAAGTTGCGTATACCGGCGGAGCTGCGCAAAGAAGTATCTTACTTACGTTACAGGCTGGGGCAACCTGGCAATACCGGACGGGCCTGATAACAGGTGACAAGTCTAAGGTAAACAAAGGAGAATGGGCAACATTTGAAACAACATATACGCCAGCGAATAGTGACCATGGCAAAGAATTTGTTGCTTCAGACGTCAAGCTGTTTTTCGAGACTCCCTCTGGCGGTGGGGATAAAGACGATTTCTATATTGATGATGTGCTGGTAACGGCAGATGACGGCTCTACCATCCTGGACGAAAAATTCAACGAGAACAAGGGGCAGGCTGTCGCATTCGGCACTGCAAGCATAGATTGGGTAAAGGAAGGCAGCGACACACCGCCAGACCCCTCTGAGATTGTACCGCTCCAGGTAAACGGCGATGCTGAGACCGGAACTACGGAGGGATGGAAAGTCAGCAGCGGCGGCGGGGAAAAAGCTACGCTTGCTGCGACCACGGAGGACAAATACGAGGGGCAGTACAGCATAAAAGTGACAGACAGAGTAAACTGTGCATCAGGTCCCATGCAGGATTTGAGCGGCAAACTAACGGCAGGAAAGAAATATAAGATAACGGGAAGGGTTAAGTATACAACCGGACCGAACAACAGAGAGTTTCAGGTTTGCTATCAGCATGGCGCTACATGGGAGCAGCGTACCACGTTCAAATCGTTTGGGGTAAAAAAAGGCAAATGGGCGCAAGTGTATGGCACATTTACGGCAAACGGCACCGGAACCGATCAGATTTTTATTGCCACAAGCTGGACAGCGAATCCTACAGCGGAAAATGATCTGATGGACTTCTATGTGGATGACATTGTCATATCATTGGATGATGGCGTGGTTCCGGAGGAGGATCCACAGGAACATGACTGTATCGAAGGGTCCACCCTTGTCAGCGGCGCGTTGAAAGCAGGAACCGATAATAAGCACGTAAATCCGCTGTTTGATTACAAATTTGGCGCAGACCCATATGCCATTACTTATAATGGAAGGGTTTACGTTTATATGACAAACGATTCCCAGCAGCTGGAAAGCATAAAAGATGAACACGGCTATCCTACCAAAGGAAACGGATTTGATAAGATCAATACCTTAAACGTCTTCTCTTCCGCTGACATGGTGAACTGGACGGACCATGGAGAGATTTCTGTGGCTGGCAAGGGAGCCGCAAGCCTGTCCTGGGCTCCTGCTGTAGGTCATAAGACAATCGACGGAAAAGAGAAATTTTTCTTATACTTTGCAAACGGCGGCAGCGGTATCTACGTGTTGGAGTCGGATTCCCCCATCGGTCCTTTTGAAGCGCCGGCTACGGGCAGTACACTGATTACAAAGGATATGCCGCAGGGTAGCGGCATACCTTACCTCTTTGACCCGGCTGTGCTGGTGGACGACGACGGTACGGGCTACCTCTATTATGGAGGAGGCTTTCCGAACGATGCTCCTCAGGATGTAATAGATAACCCGAAAACTTTCCGGGTAGTTAAGCTGAAAGATAACATGGTGGAACTGGATGGGGAAGCAAAGGTAATTGAAGCGCCGGGCAATTTTGAGGATTCCGGCATTCACAAATATAATGGAAAATATTATTTTACATACTGTTCCAATTTTGCCAATAATGTAGCTGAGACCGGAAGGGGAAATATCTGTGCCATGGTCAGCGACAATCCTATGGAAGGATTTACATTTGCCGGCATTGTATTCCCAAATCAAGGCACTTTCTTTGGAGCTGGGACAGGCGGCAACAACCATCACTGTTTCTTTGAATTTAATGGCAAGAATTACCTCACCTACCATGCCCAGACACTGGCTGTGGAATTAGGATTCTCCGGGGAGAATCAGAGCGGTTACCGCTCCACCCATATTGATGAATTTGAATATGGTGAAGACGGAAGTATTAATGTAGTAGGAACCTGGAATGGAAGCAGCCAGGTAAAAGATTTGAATCCTTATGAGCGCGTTGAGGCGGAGACGATTGCCTGGAGCAAAGGCATAAAAGCAGCGAAATGCACAGAAACCGGTTCACTGGTGGAAGGTCTGAATATGATGGTAACAGAAATTACCAACGGTGATTACCTGGCCGTTTCCAGTGCGGATTTTGGCGAAGGAGCTACTAAATTTACCATGCATGCAGAGGTTGCAGAAGGACAGGCCGGCGGTAAAGTGGCACTTTATTTAGATGAGATGAAAGCCGAAAACAAAGTAGGGGAAGTATCGGTTGCTATGCCAGAAGGCGAAAACGGATGGACGGATGTCAGCTGTGATGTGGATCCTGAAAAAGTGAACGGAAAACATAATTTATATCTGGTATTTGAAGGCGAAGCAGGCAAGCAGCTTATGCATGCAGATTACTGGAAATTTGACAAAGCAACGCCAGAACAGTCGTCAGCAGTAGACGAAGTAATTCGCTTAATCAATCAGATTGGTACCGTTTCCAAAGACTCCAAAGCTGCAATAGACGCCGCAAGGGCAGCGTATGATAAGCTGACAGCGGAAGAGAAGAAACTGGTGACAAACTTCGATACCCTTACCGCAGCAGAAAAGACCTATGGCGACATCAAGGCCCAGCAGGAGAAAGCTGAAGTAGATGCCGTAATTGACCTGATTAACAAAATCGGCACCGTTACAGGTTCTCAGACGTCCAAGGCAGCAATAGACGCCGCAAGGGCAGCATATGATAAGCTGACAGAGGCGCAGAAAAAACAGGTGACAAACTTTGGTGCCCTCACAGAAGCGGAAAAGACCTATAAGGCAATCACAGATAATGAGAATAACACTGTGAAAAAAGGTCAAATTTTCAATGTTGGCAACTATCAGTACAAAGTGCTTGATGTCTCGAAAAAGACAGTTGCAGTGACAAAAGCGCTGAAAGCTTCCAAGACAATAAAAGTGCCCAATAGCGTAAAAATTAAGGGGACATCGTACACGGTAGCAGAAATTGCAAAGAGTGCATTTAAAAATAACAAAAAAGCAGTAACTGTAACCATCGGCAAAAACGTCAAGAAAATCGGAGCCAATGCATTTTCCGGAAGCAAGAAGCTGAAGAAAGTGACAATCAACAGTACAGTGCTTACGACAATAGACAAACAGGCATTCTATAACTGCAAAAAGCTTGCAACAATAAAAATCGTATCCAAAAAGCTGAAGACCGTGTCAAAACAGTCCTTTAAGGGAACGGCAAAGAAGATTAAGGTAGATGTGCCTAATAGCAAGAAGACTGCTTACAAGAAAATCTTTAAAAAGAAATCTGGAATTTCATCCAAAGCAGTATTTAAGTAAACAACATCTCTCATTTTCTGTTAAAATAAGATGGGTAAATGGGAAGAAGCCCCGGCTGATTCAGCCGGGGCTTCTTAGACTGTTCAGACTTTATATTATGTCCATCGTTTGCTCAATTCCTTCTATCACGGGAACCAAGCAGGTCCTGTCGCTGCCGCACTCCTGGTAAAGCTTCTGTTTCATCGCTTCCAAATCCTCTGCCTGCGCTGTACCATCCAGCAGACGCGAAATTAATTCTGTCTCATAGGCAAACAATAATTGCCGTTCTCTGCGCGGCAGCAAAATTTTGACATTTCTGGCATAGACACGGAACAGCGCATGTAAAAACACTGCCAGCTCTTCCCGCTCAGACTTATCCTCCAAAACAGCCAACTTGAGCGCCTTTAAGCTTTTCTGTCCATTTTTCAGCTTCTGTTCCAAAATCTGCCTTTTCTGTAAATCCTTCTGCTGAATATCATAATACTCAAACGCATCCATGATGGCGCTGTATATCTCTCCGCCAAAATCTGCAGTATTCTGAAAAATCCGAAATACCCTGCGCTCATTTACCAACAGCTTCAAATGCGCCAGCTCCAGCCGCCTGGTATATACAATACACACCGTCTGTGGAAAAAACTTATTCAGGTAGGCAATCAGCTTAGAGCCGTCAATCTGGGCAAGGTCCATGCCGGTAACCATCACTTTATATTTTCTTCTTTTTAAAAAGGCAATCGCATCCCGACCGTTATCCGCCGTATCAATGGCAAAATGGTACTCTCGCATGACAGCCTGAAACTGGCGAATAATATCATGATTCTGATTTACAAATAACAGGTTATTCTCCATTCTCTCTCACCTCGAAAAGCCTGATTGGGCAAAAGTTCTTAATGCATCCAATTCCATTATAATCGCCATACCAGAAAAAATCCAGTCGATTCTCTAAAAAACTGCAACTATTTCACTACCGCGAACGCAAAGGCCGGTCCAACATTACTCCACGTCCAGCAACGCTGCCATATCCTCCTCGCCAGTACGGATTTTGACAACCTTGGCAACATCGTATACAAAAATTTTGCCATCGCCGATATGCCCGGTATAGAGTGTCTTTCTCGCTGTCTCAATTACTTTTTCTGCCGGGATATTGCCGCCGATAATCTCCAGCTTCACCTTAGGCAGCAGCGTTGCATCCATCTCCACACCACGGTATTTCTCTCCGGCCCCTCTTTGGATACCACAGCCCATGACCTGCGTCACGGTCATGCCGGTGACGCCAAGCTCATTCATCGCTTTTCTCAGCTTGTCATAGCGCGACAGTTTGGCAACCACCACCACTTTGTACATGCCGGTTGTTTCCTTAGGAACAGCAGACACCACCTTGACAGCCGCATTTTTCTGGGTCTCCGTGGCATTCTCGTATTCCGGGATGCCTAAATCGGTATTTTCATTTACATCCATAGTCATCGTGTTGGACACATCCATAATGCTGAAGCCAGAGTATGCAGAAGCAAGACCATGCTCCGTAGCATCCAGACCGATAATCTCTTCCTCCTCCGTCACGCGCAGACCAACTGTAGCTTTAATTACCACAAACGTAATTGTAATGCAGACAGCCGCCCATGCCGCCACGCTGATAAATCCCAAAAGCTGTAGGCCCAACTGATGGAAACCGCCGCCATAGAACAGACCATCAATTTCAGAACCCGGCGCTGAGGAGGTCGAGAAAAGACCTACGGCAATCGTTCCCCAGATACCGTTCATCATATGCACTGCAACGGCTCCCACCGGGTCATCCACGTGAAGCTTGTAATCTAAAAGCCATACGCCAAATACCACCAAAAGGCCAGCTACCGCGCCAATCACAAGCGCTCCCAGACCGTCTGTCACGTCACAGGGGGCAGTGATTGCCACCAGGCCTGCCAGAGATGCGTTCAGACACATGGAAACATCCGGCTTTCCATATTTTACCCAGGTAAACACCATACACACTACAGTTGCAACTGCCGGAGCAATTGTGGTTGTGAGAAAAATAGAACCTAGCTGCGGAATCGTAGTCGCCGCCGCACCATTAAATCCATACCATCCAAACCAGAGGATAAAGCAGCCCAGACAGCCCAGCGGAAGGTTATGCCCCGGAAAGGCATTTACCTTTGTAATTTTCCCATCCTTATCTTTGCTGAACTTGCCGATACGCGGTCCCAGGATGGCTGCGCCAATCAGCGCGGAAATTCCGCCAACCATATGGATGGCGCAGGAGCCTGCGAAATCATGGAATCCCATCTGTGCCAGCCAGCCCCCGCCCCAAATCCAATGCGCCTCAATGGGGTAAATCAATGCAGAAATCACACCTGAGTAAATACAGTATGATAAAAATTTTGTCCGCTCCGCCATTGCTCCCGATACAATTGTCGCCGTGGTCGCGCAGAATACCAGGTTAAACACAAAATTGGAAAAATCAAAATCCGCATAAGCTGTAAAAATATCGAATCCCGGTTTTCCAATCAATCCTGCCAAGTCCTCTCCCAGCAAAAGGGAAAATCCAATCAGGATAAATACAACCGTACCGATACAGAAGTCCATAAGGTTTTTCATAAGGATATTCCCCGAGTTCTTCGCCCTGGTAAAGCCCGCCTCCACCATGGCAAAGCCTGCCTGCATCCAGAATACCAATGCGGCTCCGATAAGAAACCAGATTCCAAAGGTATGCTCGCTCACTAAACTGATAATTGATTCTTGTGTCATAGTCATTCCTCCCTGTAATTAAATTAGTTCAAAAAGTGCTTTACACTTTTCTATAAAAAAAGACACTTTTCCCAAGTTTCCACAGCTTTGTGGTCTCATGAAAAGTGCCGTTTTTCCGTTGTTCACAATTTATTCATTTTAGGTTCAAAAAAGTTTCATTTTAGCAACATGGAATTTTCATTTCTTTCGCACATTGAGCAATCAATTGGGTTTCACAGTGTATGCATCGGCAAACT
>CANOFO010000094.1 GCA_947565305.1 uncultured Lachnospiraceae bacterium
GTTTAGGGATTCGTTCTTTCGTCAACGTGGACTTTTCATTTCTTTTTGCCTACTGGCATTATAGCATATGCAAAAATGTTTTTCAATAAACTTTTTATTCTAAAATTTATCATAGAATCTTACAAAACGTTTACAAAACCTTAATCAAAAATTTTTGACCATCTATTATAATAAAACCATTACAGATATTAAAACCAAGCGGGGAATATTTTATGGAAAAAATATTAGTAATTGAAGATGAGACAGCCATCAATGACTTAATCTGCATGAACCTGGAGATTGCAGGCTATGAGCCAATACCGTTTTTTGATGGGGAGCAGTTCAGCCGTCATTTGATGGAGAACGGTGATTACGATTTAGCGCTTTTGGACATCATGCTGCCGGGCAAGGATGGGTTTGAGCTGTTAGAGGAACTCAAAAGATATGACATTCCGGTCATCTACCTCACAGCGAAAGGCGATTTGCCCAGCAAGGTCAAGGGCTTGCGGAGCGGTGCGGAAGACTATATCGTGAAGCCTTTTGAGATGCTCGAATTGTTGGTAAGGGTAGACAAGGTGTTAAACCGATTCCGCAAAGACGTGCAGTCGGAGATACGCATCCGGGATGTCGTCATCAATGAGCAGAGCCGGACAGTTACCAAAAACGGCGCGGAAATCCCTCTGCAGCCGATGGAATATAATTGTCTGCTTACATTCTGGAAATACCGTAACCGTGTGCTCACAAGGGACCAGATGCTGAATATCCTCTGGGGCGTAGATTTTGAGGGGGAAAGCAGGACAGTGGATGTCCATGTGGGAAATCTCAGGAAGAAGCTGGATTTTGGAGATGTGATTAAGACGGTGCCCAGGGTCGGCTACCGTATGGAGGTTTTGTAATGGATATGATTAAGAAGATTGCATTGACTGCGTCGACCATGTTGTTTGTGTTGACGCAGGTTTTTTCTTTTTTTGTAATTTATGTCAGCCAGCAGGAAAAAATCAGTCTGCTGAAAGTGCAGGAGGAGAAAGTCTTTTCCAGAAGCCTCTCGAGTATCTCTTCTGACTTGAATAAATTGGGCTATGCGAATCTTGCTGATGACAATATCATGACCTACTGTTTCCGTAAAAACATGCCGGAGGGTTCTGCCCTTTACAAGAATGGGGAAGAACTGCATAATAGTTCTTCCTTTGAGTTTGCTGCCGATAAGGTAAAGATAGAGCAGGATACGCCTCTTATGTATGGGCAGGAGAAAATAGACGGTTCCTATCTTCTTGTTTTTTGTTCGGAGGAAAAGAGACAGGAAGAGGGAAAGAGGCTGTCTTATCTCTTGTTTTATGTCGTAGATATCACTTACATTTATAAGGAGAGCTTTTTACTTGTTGTGCAGGAGCTTCTGGTTTCTGTCCTGGCAACCTTTGCCATGGCGCTGCTTCTTGTATTTCTGATTAAAAAAATTACAAGACCTCTTGAGGCAACGAACGAGGCGCAGAGACAGCTGATTGGCAGCATGTCGCATGAACTGAAGACGCCTCTGACTGCCATCAAGGGCTATTCTGAGACGCTTCTTAGCGTGAAGCTGACCAGGGAACAGGAAGAAAAGGCGTTAAATTATATCAACCGTGAGAGCGGGCGGCTGTCAAGGCTCTCCGAGAAAATGATGGAACTGACGAAATTGTATGAGCCGGAATGCCGCATTATTTTACAGGAGGTCTCTCTGGATGTGCTGTTTGAAGGGGTGCGGGAAAATGTCAGCCACAGATTGTCTGAGAGCAATATAGTTTTAATGGTAGAAGACGGTTATCAGGGGAGGACGATGAACCTGGATATGGATTTGATGACCAGTTTTTTAATCAATTTAATCAACAATAGCATCATGGCATCAGAGCCGGGCAGCCATATATTTATGGGAGCCGGGGAAAAATCCCTGTGGGTGCGGGATGAAGGGTGCGGGATTCCGCCGGCAGAGATAGATAAAGTGCGCAAGGCATTTTACCGCGTGGACAAGTCGCGCTCCAGGAAGAGCGGCAATATGGGGCTGGGACTGGCGTTGTGCGAACAGATTGCAAAGGTGCATCATGGAAGGATGGAGATTGAGAGCGAGGTAGGGAAAGGGACAAAGATTTCCTGGGTGGAAAGAAGCTGAGTTTACGAATCCTTTACAATCGAGTGAATATTTGCCGAAAAGAACCTGCTATGATATTCCTATACAGAAATCCCACAGATTTCCTGTGGGTCACATTCAGGAGGTTGTTTATGAGGAAAAAATATATATCAGTCATTGTATCAGGGCTGTGTGTGGCAATGCTCGCCGGCTGCCAGGAAACGCCCAAAGACACGATTGTGAAACAAAAAGGCGCGGACGCCATCCAATCATATGAAAGCGCGGAGACTGAAACGGACAGTCCGCTTCGGGAACTGCTAGGAGCTCCGGAACATTATACAAATAAAGCGTCCTATGAGGACGGCGGCCTTGTCATAGACACGGATGCAGAGGTAATCCTGCCGGAAGTTAATCGCATAAATACTTATGCGGTATCAGCCAAGGAAGTCAATCAGGAAATGATTGACACGGTGACAAATGCATTTTTTGAGGGGGCGAAATTCTACAGTGCCGTTTCTTATGATGAATGGACAAAAGAAGATTACGAAAATCAGATTGCCAGGTTGAAAAAATATAAATCAGAAGGGAATCTCGACCCATATGACTTTGGCACGGACGAAAATGGACAGCCGCAGTTTAATATTGATGAGGAAATTGCCAGAAATGAAGAGCGTATGCAGGAAGCGCCAGATGAAACCACCAAAGTGGAAGTGAAGCCGTCCTTTGGTTTGGAATATGTGAGCGGAAAAGGAGAGGAGCAGACCAAGGAAGTAGATGAAGATAGTTTCTATGGCGTGGCAGAGACAGAGCAGGGAATATACGACTATGACATCCAGTATGGGCTGGCCCCGGATATAGTGTTCAGCATATCCAAAGACCCCCAGAAAGATACCATAGACCCTCAGGAATTTTCTGATTGGGTGGAAACATCCTATATTTTAGGGCAGGAGGAGAACGGTGAAAACAGGCTGACAGAGGACGACGTCAAAGGGCTGTTGGATATTTCTCTGGAAGAAGCGCAGAAAATTGCCGAAGAAAAAGTGGAGAAACTGGGCTGGGGTCTGGAAGTGTATAACTGGGAGTATGCCGTATACCATCATGGCGAGGGCGGAGTGTCCAAAGACAATATTTTAAAGGCAGGATACCTGTTCCATTTTACGAGGAAGCTGGATGGTGTGCCCGTCACATATACAGATTCTTATGGGGGCGCTTTGGAGGATATGGACAGCACACTGACGCCCTGGAGTTATGAGCGGTGCGATATCATTGTCGGGAAAGACGGCATCCAGAAGGTGGAAATCTATAATCCCTATGAGGTTGGGGAAATGAAGACGGAAAATGTCAAGCTGATGGATTTTGAAAGTATCATGAAAACCTATGAGCAGATGATGGAGGTATCCAATGCCGATATCACGGCGTATGAGAAGAACAGGACGTACCATGTGCGCAAAATTGTCCTGGGCTACAGCAGAATCTATGACCCGGCAGCGGACTGCGATACCGGACTGCTGGTGCCCGTCTGGGATTTTATCGGTGGGTTTGATGCCACGACTGATGAGTATGTAATGAAGAATAGTGGGGGATATTCCAATAGCAGCTATATGACTATCAACGCCATTGACGGCACGGTCATTAACCGTGAGTTGGGGTATTGAATGCGGTGAAGATGATGGGATATATCAGGCAGACGGCAGCGATTGTGCGCTGGAATTTTCTGGGGTTTTATAAAAATCCCAGAATCATCCTCACATTCCTCTTTTCCTTTATCCTGTGCTTTTTCCTCAGCGACCGTGCGTTGCTGGTGGCGGATTACTATGGCTCGCCTATGCAGGCGTTGGAGCCGTTTATCTGGACGTTCGGGGATGCGACGTCCATCCTGCTCTGTTCCCTGCTGCTGATTCTTTTATTTATTGATTTGCCAAAGCTTTCGCCGTTTACGCCGTATATGCTGCTGCGGACACGTAAATGCTGCTGGCTCTGGGCACAGTTTATCTATATTTTCCTGGTGACAGCGGGTTACATTCTGTATGTGCTCCTGGTTACCAGTCTGCTGTGTATGCAGAAGACGTACGCGGGAAATATCTGGAGCAAGACGGCGGCGCTGTTTGCCTATTCTTCCATGGGAGATAAGTTTTCCGTGCCTTCCACGGTGAAAGTCATGGAAAGCACGACGCCCTGGGGCTGCAGTCTGCAGATGGTTTTGCTGCTCGTATGCTATGCGCTGACGTTAAGTTTTTTTATGCTGTTTTTTCAGATGAGAATGGGCAAGAAAGCCGGCATTGCCGCCGGTCTGTCTTACAGCTTGTTTGGATTTCTGCTGGACCCTCAGGTGTTGGCAGACATCCTGCATAAGGAGGAATACGAAATGTTTTTCATCCGCAGGATTACTGGCTGGATAAGTCCGCTGAACCATGCCACCTATGGAATGCATGATTTTGGCTATGACGTCCTGCCGTCCGTTGGGCAGTCCTGCCTCATCTTTCTGCTGATACTGTTTATAATGTCGCTGTTTTCTCTGCACACGCTGAAACATTACAATTTCAGTTCATTTACAGGAGAACTATAACCCATGAAAGAGCTATTTAAGGAAAAAGGCTTTTGGATATCAATGCTGCTCTGCTTTGCGGGGCTTCTGATTGGATTTTCTTCTAACAAAATGGAGCTGCCGTTTGGCGAAGGAAGCTTCATTAAGTTTTACCTGAAAGCGGCAGACACGCAGATAACGCTTTTTTTACTGCCGATTGCCGCCGTGCTGCCGATGGGAGCCATTTACGTCAAAGAATCCTCCAGTGGGTTCCTAAGACTGTATATTACAAGAATCAGCCAGATAGAATATGTCAGGAAAAAGACGCTGCAGATATATGCCGGAGGATTTCTGCCGTTTTTCCTTGCCGGAGCGCTGGGGCTGCTCTGCAGTTTCCTGGCAGTCTATCCCCTGGAGGTTCAAGGGGAGATGCCGTGGGAAAGTTTTTGGCAATTGGTTCAGCTTCTTTTGCGCATCGCCCTGGTTGGCGGAATCCTTGCGGAGGTTTCAGGAATCTTTGCCGCTTTGTTCCGCAATTATTATATGGCATATGGACTGCCTTTTGTCTGTTATTACATGCTGATTATCTTGAAGGAACGTTATTTTACGGATATGTATGCCATGTATCCTGCGGAGTGGGTGAAATGTGATCAGGACTGGGGCGTGGACGGCTTGGGAATCTGGGTTTTTCTCGCAGCCTTTTCCATTACGATGATGCTTTTCCATGGGCTTTTGCTATACAGCCGCCTGAAAGAAATCTGAAAATGATTTTGTATTGGGTACAACGAATATTAAATAACTGATATCTTGGCTTGCCTAATTTTCAAGAATATTCCGAAAGAAAGGAATCGAATCATGCCTTACATTGAAATTGAACATGTGACGAAAAAATTTAAAGAAGATACGGTGCTGTATGACATTGATGTTTCCATGGAGCAAGGGAAAGTATATGGGTTTGCCGGTAACAACGGTTCCGGGAAAACGGTACTGATGAAATGTATCTGTGGTTTTCTTCCGGTGACGGAAGGCAGCATCCGTGTAAACGGCAAAGTGATTGGCAAAGAGGTAGATTTCCCGGAAAGCCTTGGAGTGATAATCGAAACGCCTGGGTTCCTCACAAACCTTACGGGCTTGCGCAATCTGCAAATCCTGGCGGGTCTGCGGGGAAAAATTGCCAGAAAAGACATTGAGGACGCCATCCGAAAAGCGGGGCTTGACCCTGCGCTTAAGAAAGCGGTGTCTAAATATTCGCTGGGAATGCGCCAGCGTCTGGGAATTGCCCAGGCGATTATGGAAGACCCGGAATTTCTCATTTTGGATGAGCCTTTTAATGGTCTGGATAAACATGGCGTGGCGGATATCCGCAGCCTTCTGTTAGATTTAAAGAAACAGGGCAAGACAATTATCCTTGCCAGCCATAACAGTGAAGATATCCGAATCTTGTGTGACAAGGTTTATGAAATGGACGGAGGGAGGATGCGGGAATTATGAAAAAAGGAAGGAATAAATGGAGCCTCGTTCGCTGTCTGACATTGCTGTCGGCATTGCTTTTTTTGTCTTGCCCTCTGGGAAGTTATGCGCAGAGTGAGGAGTTTGCGGAGGACAGCCAAACATCGGCGGAGAATGGGGAGGCCATGGAAGGCGATGGGCAATCAGTTACCAACGGTATTTCCATAGATAGCAGCCATAAATATCAGGGGATGGACGCGCCATTTGCCAAAGGCTACGAGCCGTCGGTCAGGAAAAATGAGATGACGCTGGTAGTTCCTTTCGTGTCGGATACGAAGTTAGATAAAAACCGTATCACCGTAGGCATAGACTTTGAAAGCGGGCAGAGCAGCCCTTTCTATTATAAGACTTACCGTAAACAGGTGAAACAGTCCGGGGAAGGTGTATTTCTATACAAATGCCGTCTCAAACTGAAAAAAGACAGGATGAATGGGCAGTATCCGCTGCATCTGTGGGCGGAGGGGAAAAACGGGGGCAGCCTTATCCGTCAGGAATTTACAATCTATGTGGAAATCACAGACGGAACGCCCAGGATAGGATATGGCTCTGCCTATGGCGTTGTTCCTGGTAATGGAGGGATGGTGGATAACAGCGGGGATGTGCCTGGTGGGGAAGAGATGTCCGGCGATGAGGGACTGCAGTCTGTGGAACCAGGCATAGCGGATTCTGGACAATCACCGGTGGAGGAAAAGAACAGTCAGCCGCGCCTGATGATTTGCCAGAACAGCCTGCAGGGAAACGCGCTGGAGGCAGGAACCAGCACTGTCTGGAATGTTTCGGTGCAAAACTGCAGCAGCCATAGCAGCGTGGAAAATGTTAAAATAACGTTGCTTTCTGAGAGCAAAGATATTATCTTTGAGAAAAATGCCTGGTATTTTGAGAAGGCTTTGCCCAAAAAGACAATGGAACTTACCCAGAGTCTGACAGTTGCCAAGAAAGCTTCTGCGGAGCCGGCAGCGGTGCAGTTCCAGATTGAATATGAGGATGAGAAGGGAGGCAGTTATACTACTGCCGAGGAAGTCAGGCTCCTTGTCCGCCAGCCGCAGCAGGCGGGAATTGCCAATCTCTCTTTTCCGGAACAGGTCTATGCTACGGATACGGAGTTTTTGAATTTTCAGGTACAGAATACAGGACTTTCCACAATTTATAATGTGACTGTGCGGCTGGAAGCCAAGGGGCTGTTTCCACAGGCCGAGGTCTTTCTCGGCAATATTGAAGGAGGAACCTCGGCGGACGGAGAGCAGAAAGTATTTGTGGGGACGCTGAACATGGACGAAGAGGGAAATATATCTGACGAGGGCGGTGAAAAGTATGGCGATACTTCAGGGGAGGTAATTTTGTCGTATGAGAATGAACAGGGTGAGGTGACAGAGCAGAAACTGGAACTTCATACCACCATCCAGCAGGCGGAATCTGTGGAGCTTTCGATAGAAGAGCAGGAGCCGAAGAGCAATCAGTGGTGGATTACAATTATATTCTTTGTGATTTCGGCGCTTTTGCTGGTGATTGTCTGGCTGTATCTGAGAATGAAACATTATCAGGGGATGGGAAACACATGAGAACACGTAATATTTATAAAGACATTGTATTCCTTGCCATCGGCTGTGCAGTTGTCTTTTGGACTGTACAGGCAGTTGGTTTCTGGTTCCGGCAGCAGGAGGCTTATGATATCGTTCTTCAGTCACAGACCGAGCTTACCGAAGATGTCGTCAAGGAGATAGGGAAAATAGAGGGGCTGTATCAGTTTACCCCACTGATTTCCTGTAACGTGACAGTGCGGCTGGAGGAATATACATGGGAAACAGCGTTGACAGGGATTGATTTTGAAGGTTATCCTCTGGTATGGAACGCGGCACAGGAAGAAATGGTTTTGGGCAATACCCCTTTTTTGTTTTTTGGGGAGGAGGCGTTTGCCTCCTTTGCGGACAGTAATGGCAATGCTCCGGGGAAGAGCAGAATTGCAAAGTGGGTGGAGACCTATCGGGAACTGGAACTCACTGTGGCAGATGAGAGCGGCAAAGAGCGCGGCGCAAAAATTGGTGGAATCCTTGAAAAACCGACTTCCGGGTTGTTTATGGAACAAAAACAGATGCGGGAGATTTATGGGGAATTGGCGAAAGTGACTGGGGGCTGTGCGAAAGTGCAGGGTGAACAGAATGCACAGAAGGCGCGTGAACTTTTATCCGGCGCTGGCTTCATGGCGGAGTGATATAAACGAGGAATCTTTTACTAGTCAATATAAATTTATCGAAATACGATAAATTTATATTGACTTTTTGCTTTATGTGGAATATAATACAGAGAAAGAAAACGTACATGATGAATTTTTGACTGTACAGGAAATAGACAGGAGGTAACATTATGACACAGCAAAGTTTAAGTAAATGGCTTAGGGGCATTATTATTGGCATTGCAGTCTGCGGAATTATCATATATGGCGGATTGGTACCTTTGTTTGGCAGGGACCTGGTGGCTGAGTATCCAGAGTTTGCCTATTGTTATTATCCATGGCTGGCAGTTTTGTGGATATCGGCAATTCCTTGTTATTTTGTGCTTTTTAATGGCTGGAAAATTACAACAGAGATTGCCCGGGATAATTCTTTTTCCCTGGAAAATGCCCATTACCTTAAACGGATTTGTATGCTTGCATTGGCTGACAGCGCGTATTTTTTCATTGCCAATCTGGTGCTGTTTTTCCTTAATATGAATCATCCGGGCATTTTGCTTGCTTCCCTGCTTGTGGATTTCGCTGGGGTTGTGGTGGCAGTGGCGGCAGCGGCGCTGTCCCATTTAGTGCTCAAGGCGGCAGCAATCCAGCAGGAAAATGAGTTAACAATATAACCTAAGGAGGGACCCAGCGAAGCTGGGAGGATGCCTTAGGTTTCCTAGAGCAGCCAAAATACTAATATAACCTAAGGAGGGACCATATGGCGATTATCATCAATATAGATGTAATGCTGGCAAAACGCAAAATGAGCGTTACTGAGCTCTCGGAACGTGTCGGCGTTACCATGGCAAATATTTCAATTTTAAAAAATGGCAAGGCAAAGGCCATCAAAGTTGCTACCTTGGATAAGATTTGCCGGGCGCTGGAATGCCAGCCCGGGGAGATTTTAGAGTGGAAGGAGGATGAGCAGCATGGAGAGCAATAACATGGAAAAGGCCAGCATAGAGAGCGAAAATATGGAAAGGCATAGTGTTGAGAGCAATCATATGATAGCTTGCAATCTGGAGAACGGAAAGGCAGAAGGGCAAGGTACGAGGAATGGCATGCGTGAGAATGCGCCCTATTTTTTGGGGATGGCGTTGATTTACTGCATTTGTTTTGCCATTGCCTTTTACAGAAATTATATCGGTATCACATTTCCCTTAATAACGGCGGCAACTTTGCTTGTCTGCCTACTGTTTCTCAAAAAGAACGAAATCCCATGGAAAAAGTCGAACTGGCTGTATATAGGGACTTGTCTGCTTTTGGGAATCAGTACGGTTCTCACAGCGAACATTTTTGTGATTTTTTTCAATACGGTGGGAATTCTGCTGATGATAACGGTATTTATGGTGCGCCAGATGTATGATGATAGAGGCTGGAATTTTGGGCAGTACGTGCTGAACCTGCTGTTTCTGTATTTGAATATGATACCGGAACTGGCGGCGCCTTTTATCCATTGGAATAATTATAGGAAAGAACACAAAAGAGAGGGGAAGAAGAAACAGAACCAGAAAGTGAAGTGCATCCTGCTGGGGGTTCTGATTGGGCTGCCGATGCTTCTTGTAGTAGTGGAACTCCTGAGCAGCGCTGACCAGATTTTTTCTCAGGTAATTGGCAAAGCCAGCCACAGGCTGTTTGGACAGATTATCTTTTCTCCAAATGTATTTCTTGTCATTCTGTTGATGATATTGGGCTTTTTCGGCATTTACAGTTTCCTTTCGGCATTGTCGCTGAACAATATGCCGCAGTATAAAAGTTATGCAACAAAGAAAAATCCTTTGACGGCAATTACATTTATATCTATGGTAACGGTTATTTACGTAATTTTTTGTGGGATACAGGTATTGTTTTTGTTTACTGGCGGTATGCTGCTGCCGGAAGCCTATACTTATGCAGAGTATGCGCACCAGGGTTTTTTCCAGCTGTTGTTCGTATGCCTGTTTAACCTGATTCTGGTCGGGGTCAGCATGGCAATTTTTGACGTGAACCGTGTCTTAAAATTGCTTCTGCTCCTCTGTTCCGGCTGTACTTACATTATGCTGGCTTCCAGTGCTTTCCGCATGATTCTGTACATCCGCACCTACCATCTGAGTTTCCTGAGGGTGTTGGTGCTGTGGTTTCTTGCTATGCTGGCAGTACTGTTGGCAGGCGTGGTAATTACGGTGGTAAATCGGGAATTTAAGCTGTTTCGTTATTGCGTGGCAATTGTGGCAGTATTCTATCTGATATTTTCTTTTGGGAGGGTAGATGTGCTGGTTGCAGAATATAATATTGCACAGATGGGAGAAGACATCAGCTTTGACGATTTGGAGTATTTGGCAGGGTTATCTGTTGATGCCGTGCCAGCTTTAAGCGGTTACAGGTTTGAACATCAGGGCTGCAGACAAGGGGCGAGGAATTACGTTAAAAAATATGATTACTATACCTCTCCGGGGGATTGGTATTATGGAAAAAGAGAGGGAGAGGTGCCCGATGGCTGCAGGCGCTGTCTGCTGAACAAGACCTTGCACCATGTTCTGGAAGATACGGAACATATGGGGGTAAGGACATTCCATTTGTCAAGGTATCTGGCAAGAAGAGCTGCTGTAGAATACTGGAATTGATAATCGTTTTCTTGACATCAACTATAAACCTTTATATAATTAACAACGGACTGATAACATCTCACTTTCCAATGTTTCCATTAAAGTATAAGGGCTTTAAGAGCCTGAGGCATAGAAAAGAGGGAGTAGCCGTGAAGAATTACAATGTTTTGCATATTCTGGAGTTGTATCATATATATAAAGATATGGATAGTCAGGAAAAAAGCGATTTCTATCAGAAAAAATGTGATTATTACCAGTTTTTTGTAAAGCTCATCCTTATTTTGGCCGGCGTTGCATCGCTAAGTTACCTTGTATCGGATTATCAGTTAAATGGGAATACGATTATGCCTACGCTGATACCGCGCACTTCAATATTGATTCCGCTGGTTTTTTACATCCTGCTGGAACCTAAGGCCAAGAGTTACAAAACCAAAGCCTTCCTGAATTATCTGTTTCTCAACTTGATTGTTTTTGCCGACGGAATCCGTATACTGATATTGATATCTACCGTTTTTTCTCTGACTTTCTCCCACCCTTAAAATTCTGCCTT
>CANOFO010000095.1 GCA_947565305.1 uncultured Lachnospiraceae bacterium
CCATAGTAAAAATACCTTCTCCTAAAAAGGCAGCTTTCAGAGCTGCCTTTTTTACTAGTATAAGAAACCATATGCCTTGTACCATAGGAAAGAAGAGGTATCATTTATGAAAGAATATTCTATTTATGAGTTGAGCCAGAGACAACAATATATGATGCAGATGCGTCCCCTGCTGCGTAAACATGCAATGTTTTCTGATGGAACCAGAGACTACCGGAATCCACCGGAGCCGGATGTGAATGAGGCGGTGACCATCCGTTTCCGTACGGCAAAGAATAATGTGGACGTCGTGTGGCTGTGCAGCGGAGATAAGAAAGTTTCCATGAAGAAAGAGGAGACAGAGGGACCTTTTGATTATTATCAGATTCAGGTGCAGCTGGGGGAGGAGCCATATCACTATTACTTTGAAGCTGTCACCGGTATGCTGCATTGCTTTTATGACAGGATGGGTGTGACGCCGGAGGTACGCCATGAATATGAATTTGTGATTGTGCCAGGTTTTTCTACGCCGGATTGGGCGAAGGGTGCCGTGATGTACCAGATTCTGGTTGACCGTTTTTATAATGGAGACCCATCGAATGATGTGCTGACCAATGAATATTACTATATTCAGGTATATAGCCAGAAGGTGGACGATTGGAACAAATGCCCGGCGAATTTCGGTGTAGGGGAATTTTACGGCGGGGATTTGGCAGGTGTTATCCAGAAACTGGATTATCTGCAGGATTTGGGAATTGAAGTTTTGTATTTCAACCCACTTTTTGTCTCGCCTTCTAACCATAAATATGATATTCAGGATTACGATTATATTGACCCGCATTATGGGGTGATTGTGGAAGATGGCGGGGCGCTTCTGTCCTCAGGAGAGACGGACAATACCCAGGCAACCAGATATATCAAGCGTGTGTCTGACCACCGGAATCTCGAAGCGAGCAATGCTTTGTTTGCAAAGCTTGTGGAGGAAGCGCATAAGCGCGGCATGAAGGTGATTCTCGATGGCGTATTTAACCATTGCGGTTCTTTTAATAAATGGCTCGATAAGGAACTGATTTATGAGCGGGAGATTGGCTATGCCACCGGGGCTTATGTCTCGGCTGACAGCCCTTACCATAACTTCTTCCAGTTTTATGATGAGAACCGCTGGCCTTATAATGGCAGTTATGATGGCTGGTGGGGGCATGATACGCTGCCCAAGCTGAACTATGAGAACTCGCGGGAACTGTATGATTATATATTGGATATTGGCAGGAAATGGGTATCTCCGCCTTATAATGCGGATGGCTGGCGTTTGGATGTGGCGGCAGATTTAGGGCATTCTGTGGAGTTTAACCATAACTTCTGGCAGGACTTCCGCAAAGCGGTCAAGCAGGCGAATCCAGAAGCAATCATACTGGCGGAGCATTACGGTGACCCGGTAGAGTGGCTGCGTGGCGACCAGTGGGACACGGTCATGAATTACGATGCGTTTATGGAGCCTTTGACATGGTTCCTTACCGGCATGGAGAAACACAGTGATGGTTACCGTCAGGATATGCTGGGCAATTACCAGAATTTTGAGGGCGCGATGAATTATTATATGACGCGCTTTTTGACGCCCTCCCTGCAATGTGCCATGAACGAACTGTCCAACCATGACCATTCCCGCTTTCTGACCCGTACCAACCATAAGGTGGGCAGGGTTGACCGTCTGGGAAGCGCTGCGGCAGGTGAGGACCTGAACAAAGGCGTGATGAAAGAAGCGGTAGTGATGCAGATGACCTGGCCGGGGGCGCCTACAATTTATTATGGGGATGAAGCGGGGGTCGTGGGCTTTACTGACCCGGATAACCGCAGGACTTATCCGTGGGGGAATGAGGACCAGGAACTTTTGGCGTTCCACCGTGACATCATACGCATCCATAAAGAAAATCAGGCGTTCCGTACTGGTTCCCTGAAATTTTTGGGCGGAGATTATCAGGTTATGTGCTATGGGCGTTTTACGCGTGAGCAGCAGTTTGTGGTTGTAATCAACAACGATTATGTGGAGCGTCATATGGAGTGGAGGGTCTGGCCTGCCGGCATGGAACGTGAGACCAGGCTTGAGCGCATGATAATGACAACGCCGGAGTCTTACACTCTGGAACCAGAGGTTTACCGGGTGACCAATGGGCGACTTAATATCACCCTTCCATCAAACTGTGCAGTGATTCTGAGGAATATCGGCAATGAGGAGCGGTTGGAGTTTTAAAAAAATCAAAAAATCCTTGCAAGTATCGAAAACATATGCTATAATCTAATATGGTCAAGGGTGAATGAGTTATTTGCCCTTGCATATGGATGGATTCCCGAGTGGCCAAAGGGGGCAGACTGTAAATCTGTTGGCAACGCCTTCGAAGGTTCGAATCCTTCTCCATCCATGTATCATATTTTGATAACTGCTTCTTCTTAACGAAGAGGCAGTTTTTTTTCTATAGGAAAGACTTTGCCACACTAAAACGTGAAAGCTTATGGGGCGGTAGCAAAATGCTCGAAATTGCGCAATTTTCAATCGGAAATACAAACAAATCGCCAATATGAAAATATATAATATAATATCATATATAAAATTTATGGAGGAGGGAACAAAATGGTAAAAAAACATTGTAACAAAGTAACAAATATTAAAAATGCCTTTTTATCCGTTTTGATTTCTGCCAGTATGGCGGTGACTGGAATTGGGCTGGCAGCGCCGTCAGTCAGCCAGGCAGCGGATACGACTGGAGAAGTGAAGTGGGTGATGTCCCAGGAAGGAAGATATATGCAGGACAAGGGAACGTTGGCGACCACTGCCTGGGATGCCAATAACCACAGCGAGCTGTATATTGATGTAGACGAAAACATTACATACCAGGAGATGGCACAGAATATCTGGGGTGGCTGTTTCAATGAGCGCGGATGGCACAAACTGATGCAGCTGACGGAGGAAGAGCGGAATCATATCCTGGATTTGCTGTTTGACCCCGATGAGCCGGAGGGGCTGCATCTGACAATGGCGCGGATGCCGATTGCTTCCAGCGATTACGCGATGGATATGTATTCTTTTGACGAAGTAGAGGACGACTATGAGTTGGAGCATTTTTCAATTGAACGTGATAAGGAAAAATTGATACCATACATCAAGGCGGCTCTGGAGCGTCAGCCTAATCTGAAAATATGGGCTTCTCCTTGGTCGCCGCCATGGTGGATGAAGCAGAATGCGGACGGCTCCAGGCGTACAGAGAAAAACGGCGGTTTTATTGAATATACGGATGCAAATATGAAAACATATGCCCAGTATTTTAAGAAATTCATTGAAGCATATGATGCAGAGGGCATTGAGATTTATATGGTGTCCCCTCAGAATGAGCCGACTATGAATACGCCGTATTCTTCCTGTGTCTGGACAGGAGAGCAGTTAAGGGGCTTTATCCGGGACTATCTGGGACCTGAAATGCAGAAGCTGGGCGTACAGATTTATTTGGGCACGTTTACGAATTCAGACGACAGCCGGGTGGCGCCCACGCTGACAGATAACGATGCCAGAAAATATATTTCCGGCATAACTTACCAGTGGTGGTCATACAATAAGGCGCGTTCCCTTTACCATACAGGATTTAACCAGGGCATGATGCAGTCTGAGACTATGTGTGGGGATGGAAACAATAACTGGCAGTATGCAGAATATCAGTTTGATGAAATGTATATGTATTTTACGAATGGCATCTCTGCGTATACTATGTGGAATATGGTTCTGGAGTGGGACGGTGTCAATCCGGGCGGTGACAATACAGCGACTAATCCATGGCATCAGAATGCGCCGATAACAGTAAATGAGAGTACAAAAAAGTATACAATTAATCCTCATTTTTATGAGATTAAGCATTATTCAGATGCTGTGAAAGCAAATGCGCGCAGAATTGAGAGCGGCGGCACATATGACATGCCGTATCAGCCCTCACAGAATTCCGATAAAGAATGGGATTCCGTATATTCCTCAGAATTGCGGGAAATTGCGTTCCGCAATGTGGATGGAACGATTTCCCTGCTGGTGAAAAATGGCAGCAACCAGGACAAGAAGGTAGATATCAATTTCAATGGACGTAAAGTAAGCGTGACGATTCCTGCGCATTCTATCAACACTTTTACCACTCAGGGAACACCTCTGACTGGAAATGAGACGGATATGAGGGAAGTTATCTCCAAGGATAAGATTGTCACGATTAAAAATGTAGGGAACGGTCAGGTTTTCTGTATAGACGGCGGAGGGACTGCCTCGCTGTCTGACATTATCTCCTGGGATTACAGCGGTCAGCTGAACCAGCAGTGGTACCTGCAGCCGGGCAAAGTCAATGAACAGGATACCGTGAAAATGGTAAATATGAAGAGCTTTAGCGTAGCGGCAATCAATGGCGGCACCTCCAATGTGGGCGAGCGTTTGATTCTCTGGCCGGACACTGGAGAAGAGAATCAGCATTGGTTTATGGAGAAAAGCGGGGAATATTATAAATTCAAACATACAAATGGTTTATATCTGACCATGGCAGGGGAGGAAAAGGCTTCCAAGGCAGTGCAGATGGAAGCGAATGATTCCAACCTCCAGTTATGGCAGGTAGAGCCGGCATATGTTTCTGATGGAAATCCAGAGGTTACTGCAGTCAGCGTGACGCCGGAAGCGCCGGAATTGGCTAAGGGTGAGACACAGCAGTTTACGGCGGCAGTTGCAGGGATCAATAATGCGCCGGGAACTGTAAACTGGACAATAGATGGCAATAAAAGCAGTGCAACCAAAATCAGCAGGAATGGTTTATTATCTGTTGCGGCAGATGAGACGGCAGAAAAAATTACAGTAAAGGCGACATCTACCTGGGATATTACCAAATATAAGAAAGTGACGGTAGCAGTGAGAGGCAATGAAGCGCCCAAGGTCACTTCGGTAAGCATTACTCCCAAAACGGTAAGTATGCAGGCAGGGGAGACGAAACAGTTCCAGGCTCAGGTTGCAGCCCAGGGCAGTGCAGCCAGTACCGTAAATTGGAGCGTCAGCGGCAATGCCAGCAGCCAGACAAAGATTAGCAGCACAGGTCTGCTGACAGTTGCGGCAGACGAAACGGCAGCGAAGCTAACCGTAAAGGCGGAATCTGCATTTGACAAGACAAAATATGATGTGGCAGCGGTTACAGTAGCAAAAGCAGCGGAAGCGGCGAAGCCGGTACCTGGGAAAAATACCACCCACAAGGTGGGGACGCTGTATTATAAAGTCACGAAGTCAGCGCCCGCAAATGGTACGGTGACTGTGACCAAACCGGCAAAGAAGACGTATACCTCTGTCAATATTCCGGCTACCGTGGATATCAATGGATATACTTTCAAAGTCACGGCAGTCGGCAATAAAGCATTTTATAAGAATACGAAGCTGAAGAAGGTTGCTGTGGGAAATAATGTTACCAAGATTGGGGCATCTGCATTTGCTTCCAATAAGAAGCTGACAACGGTGACGCTTGGCACAGGAATTACTGCGATTGACAGCAAGGCATTCTATCAGGATTCCAAACTAAAGACTGTAAATATTAAGGCCAAGAAGTTAAAAACCGTGAAGAAACAGGCCTTCAAAGGCATTGCGGGCAAAGCAAAAGTCAGCGTACCCAAAAACAAAGTAAAAAGCTATAAGAAGCTGTTAAAGAAAGCTGGGCTTCCTGCCAAAGCGAAAGTGAAATAAATATCTGAGAGTAACTGGGAGGGGAATGTTGTTTTCCCCTCCTGTTCGATTTTTTCCTTGACGAATTATTTTTGAAATCGTATACTAGATATAGTGGTATCGATGCGCGAATATGTACATTAGAATATTGTTCAGGAAGAGGTGGAAGCAGTGGGAAAGGAAATGCTGCTGGGAGAGGATGTCTATTGTTTTGCGGATGCCTCTCTGGAAATTATTCTGAAATTTGATGACAATGGGCATATCCTATATGCCAATTCTTTGGCAAAAGAGGAATTGGGGTATGGGGAAAAAATAATTGAAGTCAGCCTGGGAAAGCTGTTTCCGTCAGAACTGCATACAGAAGAAGGCAGTTTCCCGATAGATACTGTCGGGGAGATGACTGAGGGCATGATGTACCGCAAGAACGGAACGTGTTTTCCGGTGCGGATGGTGGTTAAGGTAAAGGGTGACCAGAACCTTCTGTTTGCCATCAATGTTGCCAAAAGAATTGAGACGGAACGCAAACTCGTCCGCATGAAGGAAGAGATGGAAGAGACGCTCAAGGTCCGCAATGAATTTGTGGCAAATGTGACGCATGAGCTGCGGACGCCGGTCAATGGAATCCGCGGGCATGTTACCAATCTTTTGGAAAATGGGGTGTCTGGGGATGTGAAAAACACCCTGGATATTATTATCCGCTGTTGCGACAATATGTCTGCCATTATCAACAATATCCTTGATTTCTCGAAGCTTGAGGCGGGAAAATTTGTCATAGAGCAGAAAGAATTTAACTTTTATAAAATGGTCAACCATACAGTGGAGACAAATATTCCGGCAATCAATGCCAAGGGATTGCGGATTATGGTCAATATTGATAAAACGATACCAGAATACCTGATTGGTGATGAACTGCGTCTGACGCAGATTTTGAACAATTTCTTATCCAATGCGGTAAAATTTACCAGCGTCGGATACATTAATATAGAAGTAACAAAGACTTTGCAGTTTGATGATGAGATTGAGCTGTTTTTTGTGGTATCGGATACCGGAATTGGAATTTCACCGGAGGAAAAAGATAAACTGTTCAAGAGTTTTTCCCAGGTGGATGCCTCCATAACCAGGAAATATGGCGGTACCGGTTTGGGGCTTGCCATCACCAAGCAGCTGATTGAACTTATGCATGGCAATGTCCATCTTGACAGTGAGAAAGGGAAAGGAAGCAGTTTTTCGTTTTCTGTGCGTCTGCATGTGGCACAGAAAGCAAAAGAAGAACAGTCCAGCAGTGAACATTTTGAGTTTATCAATCAGAATCAGGAAATGCCCGGCTTTGACAGCGTGGAGAAATTTTTCCAGTTTGGGACGCCTGAGAATGTGCAGGAGATAAAGAGCAAGATGGAAAAGCTGATTCTGTGCATGGAGGTGGAGGCCTGGGATAAGGCAGAAAATTTCGCACATAACATTAAGGAACTGGTGGAACAGGCGCCGAAGGATCTTAAGAGATCTGCGTTCCGTCTGGAGATGAATGTGAGAAAAGGAGATTACGACAAGAGCGTAGAACAGTATAACAGTTTGAAAGCTCTGCTTGAGGAAAATATTGGAGGGATATAGGATGGAGAATACGAGCAAATCTGGAAAGGTGCCGCAGATTTTGATTGTAGATGATGTGGAGACTAATTTACTTATCCTGGAAAATATGATAGAAGGAATGGGATACATTCCCAAATGTGCCGAGAACGCTGCGGAGGCGGCGGCATTGATTTCGGAGAGTCTGCCGCAGCTGGTTCTGCTGGACGTGTTTATGCCGGAAATGGATGGCTATGAATTTTGTGAACGGCTCAAAAGCAACCCCCTTACCCGCGATATTCCGGTTATTTTTATCTCGGCCGCGGACTCCAGTGAGGACAAAGTCAGGGGATTCAAACTGGGGGCTGTAGACTATATAGCCAAACCTTTTGAAGTCACGGAAGTCACCATGCGGGTGAATAACCATCTGAAGCTGCATGAAATGCAGCAGGAACTGGAAAGGAGCAACCGTAGGCTTCACAGCGTTATCAGCAGCCAGGCAAGAAGGATTGAAGATGAACAGAAGAATATCCTTTATGCTCTGGCGGCGCTCACAGAGCAGCGTGATTCTGACACTGCGAATCACATGGAAAATGTAGCGTATAATTGCCGGATGTTGGCGCAAAGCCTACAGTTTAGCCCGGAATTTACCGAAGAAATATCAGAGGGATTTATTGATACCATTGAGGTTGCATCCAGGCTTCATGATATCGGAAAGCTGCGTGTTCCCACTGATGAAATAGAGGAGGTGGACTCAGGAAATCAGGAGGAAAAACAGGTAAGGCATCATGCAGAGCAAGGGGCAGAAATTTTAGAAAGGGTATACCAGAATACTCCGGGAAACAGTTTTCTGCCGATGGCGATTGAGATTGCCCGATACCACCATGCCTGTTGGGATGGAAGTGGCTATCCAGGTGGGATTTCAGGAAAAGACATTCCGCTCTCGGCCAGGATTGCCATTGTCGCAGACAATTACGATACGCTTACAGGGGAAGAAGGGCAGGAGGAGACCTATAGCCCACAGGAAAGTCTCCGTATCATTAAAGAGAGAAGCGGCATTTATTTTGATCCTGATATTGTAGATGTTTTTTTGAAAATTAAGAATCAGCTGCGGCATAGCTGACCGGGGATTAGCCCAGATTGTCAGAGCCAGGCATTGCGATCAATCAGCACTTGCCAAAATATGACATGAATTGACAAGCAAAAAGAAATATAGTATCATAAAACGAATGGTAAATCGAGCTGATAATTGGAACTCGTGAACAGAAAAGATACTAAATTGATCGGTAGAAATTTTAATTATGATAGGAGTAAGTCAAGATGATTACAGATAGTGAATTTCACCGGGTTGTTGGGTATGTCAAACAGACAACCGGAATCGATCTTAGTGAAAAGAGAGTTTTAATAAATGGAAGACTTGAGAATTACATTTTAAGGAACGGTTATCACAGTTTTGATGAATATATGGCAAAGGTGGAGCATGACCCCGCGGGCAAAGAGGCGAGGAATTTAATCAATGCCCTGACCACTAACCATACATATTTTATGCGGGAATTTGAGCATATGGATTTTTTGCGGCAGGAAGTGCTACCCAAACTGAAAGTGAAAGAAGCGGCAAGGAAGGATTTGCGTATCTGGTCCGCGGCGTCTTCTACTGGAGAGGAACCTTATACGATTGCTATGGTACTGCAGGATTTTTTTGCGCTTGACCATGGGTGGGATACCAAGGTTTTGGCGACTGATATCTCCACCAAGGTCCTGCAGCACGCACAGCAGGGAAAGTACCTTGCGGAACAGATAGAGCCATTGCCGGAAAAATGGCGCAGGAAATTTTTTAAGAAATTAAATGAAGAGGAATATCAGGTCAAGCAGGAGTTGCGGAATGAAGTGATTTTCCGTCAGTTTAATTTAATGAACCCATTTCCGTTCAAAAGACCGTTCCATGTGGTTTTTTTGCGGAATGTGATGATATATTTTGACGAGGATACGAAGCTGCAGCTGCTTCGCAAGATTTATGATTATTTAGAGCCGGGAGGCTACTTGTTTATTGGAACGACTGAGGCGCTTAACAGAAAAGGGACAGCCTTCAAGTATGTCGAGCCGTCAATCTATCAGAAATAGAGAGTAGGAGAATCAGATGAAAAAGATTAGAGTGTTAGTAGTGGATGATTCTGTACTATTTCGCAATTTGCTGGTGCAGAGTTTGAGTGAGGATCCGTACTTGGAGGTTGTGGCGCAGGCAGGAGATGCTTATGCAGCAAGGGATGCTATTATAGAATACCGCCCGGATGTGATGACTTTGGACGTAGAGATGCCTCGCATGGATGGCATTCAGTTCCTTAGGAAGCTGATGCCGCAATACCCCTTGCCGGTAGTGGTAATCAGTGCATTGGATGCCAGGGTATTTGATGCTATGGAGGCGGGGGCAGTAGACTTCGTGTGTAAGCCCAATACGGTTGACCGCACAAAGGTCGGTGAATTCATCCGCAAAGAACTGGGGACAAAGATTAAGATTGCTTCCACCGTTAAAGTGGGAAATTTAAAGCGCGTGGAGTCTTATCCGGTGAATGGTGTCTCCACAGTCAAAAAAGATACGGTGATTGCCATAGGGGCTTCTACCGGAGGGACAGAAGCGATATTTGAAGTGGTGAAGCAATTCCGCACAGACATTCCAGGCGTGGTGATCGTGCAGCATATGCCGCCGGGATTTACGGAAATGTATGCCAACCGTCTGAACAACCAGTGCCAGGTGGCAGTGAAGGAGGCGGTTACGGGCGATAGGGTCTTGCCGGGGCGTGTGCTGATTGCACCGGGGGATAAGCATATGCGTCTGGTCAAGGTAAACGGTGTTTACCAGGTGGAATGTAAGGCTGGGGAAAAGGTGAGTGGCCATTGTCCCTCCGTGGATGTCCTGTTTTCCTCCGTGGCTAAGACGGCAGGCAAGGATGCGCTGGGTGTAATCCTTACCGGCATGGGAGGTGATGGCGCGAATGGCCTTTTGGAAATGCGCAAGGCAGGGGCAAAGACAATTGGACAGAATGAGGCTACCTGCGTGGTATATGGAATGCCCAAGGTTGCGTACGATATTGGAGCGGTTCAGTATCAAATGGAACTTTCGAGTATAACAAATAAAATATACAGTTTACTTAAGACCAATTAGAGGAGGAAGGCAAAAGCGCAGCATAGGAGGAAAGCAAATGCGAAGCATTTCTGGAATGCTTTCCGACGATATGGCAGGTGGCGCTATGCGGCGCGTGCCGTTACCCGAGAGGAATGCCTTCCAACGAGATGGCAGGTACCGTGAAGCGGCGCGTGCCGATACCTTTAGAAAGGAGAGAGAATTCATGAAGATTTTATTGGCAGAGGATGATTTTGCGAGCCGCAAGTTCATGTCGAACTATCTGGGAAAGTATGGAGACTGCGATATTACCGTTGACGGTGAAGAGGCGGTGGACGCATTTCTAATGGCGTTGGAGGATGGAGAACCGTATGACTTGATTTGCCTGGACGTGATGATGCCCGTCTTAGACGGCTATCAGGCATTGAAAGCAATCCGTGATATCGAGAAAGAGCGCGGGATTTTAGGGAAAGACGGCGTCAAGATTATCATGACGACTGCTCTGAACGAAGAACGCAATGTTAAGAAAGCTTTTGAGATGGGCTGCACGGTTTATTCCGGCAAACCCATAGATTTGGACAAATTTGAGAAGATTTTAAAGAAATTGGAACTGATAAAATAAGCAAAGACTACATAGTAGAAGAAAGGAGGCGGGAAAATGGGAGAAGATTTCAATACAGACAGTATGCTGG
>CANOFO010000096.1 GCA_947565305.1 uncultured Lachnospiraceae bacterium
AGCAAGACCAAGAAAGAAGTTAGCTGAAATATTAGAGTGGAAGTAAAAAAGGAGAATGATAAAAAAATGAAAAAGAGACTATGCAGTATGATTTGTTTATGCAGCCTTGTTTCAGTTATGCTATGTGCATGTGAAAAACAGCAGATTAGGACGAATGCTGAAGGTGGTACTGCCAAGGATGCCAGTGAAAAAGGCACTGATACTGTAACACTTAAGGAGACAGTAATAGAGTTGGATGACGATTCCATTTTGGTAGAGCCTTTAATGGGTGATCTGGCATTAAATTCTGCTGACAGAATTAACATACCCAATGAAGCGAATATAGAATTACATATAGGTGACGAAATTAAAATTAAATATAGCGGTGGAATTTTGGAGACCTATCCAGCGCAATTAGGAGAGGCATATAGCATTAAGGTTGTCAAAGAAGCTGTGGATTCTCAGCAAGACCAGTCATCCCAACAAGAAACATGGGATTTGATAGCGATGGTCATGATAAAAGGAAACTTATGAAAAAATAAAAAAAGACAAAATTAATGAATCAAAATGTTGTAAAAGGTACTCATAATAGATGAGAGATGCAATCAATGTATGGTTCTGCAAAGGAGGGAACGGAAGTATGAAAAAATTTGTGTGTTTTATTTTCTTATTTATTATGGCAATTAACTTTACAGCCTGCAGCCAGGAGCCTAACGATGAAAAGCCAGTGATTTATCTATATCCTGAACATGAAGAAAATGTCTTGGTAGAGCTGTCATACGATGGAAAGCTTACCTGCACATATCCTGAATATAAAAACGGATGGAAAGTTACCGCGTTCCCTGATGGGCAGATGTTAGATGAAAAGGGGATGTCTTATAATTATCTTTATTGGGAGGGAGAAAAATTACCGGAATATGATTTTTCGGAGGGCTTTTGCATAGCAGGAAAGGATACGGCAGCCTTTTTGGAGAAATCCCTTGCGGAATTGGGGCTTACCCGCAAAGAGGCGAATGAGTTTATCGTATATTGGCTTCCGAGGATGGAGAAGAATCGATATAATCTGATTTCTTTCCAGCAGGAAAGTTATACGGACCATGCGAAGCTGCATATCAATCCCAAGCCAGACACATTGCTGCGCGTATTCATGGCATGGAAACCATTAAAAGACTCGGTACAGATTCCGGCACAGGAATTATCCCATTGCGGACGGAAGGGATTTACGGTTGTAGAGTGGGGTGGATGTGAAGTTAGGTAAAAATATAATTTAATTTCCGAAAGCCCTTTTCTTTTTGGGAAAAATAAGGTAAACTATACAGTATGAGGTGAGGTCCCCATGAGGATTTCACTGGGAATGGCATTTTTCAAGGGGCTGAATTGGAGATGCCATACGAAAAATAAAGATAGAGTTTTCTGCCAAAGCGCAGAAGACAGAAATGGAGGAAAAGAAATGTTAGTATCTGCAAAAGAAATGTTACAGAAAGCAAAACAAGGACATTATGCTGTTGGTCAGTTCAACATCAATAACCTGGAGTGGACCAAAATCATTTTACAGACAGCACAGGAGCTGAATTCGCCGGTAATCTTAGGTGTTTCTGAGGGCGCTGGAAAATACATGTGTGGTTATACAACCGTTGTAGGTATGGTAAATGGTATGCTCAAAGAGCTGAACATTACAGTTCCCGTTGCTCTGCACCTTGACCATGGCAGCTATGAAGCTTGTCTGAAATGTGTGGAAGCAGGATTCTCATCCATCATGTTCGATGGTTCTCACTATCCAATTGATGAGAACGTAACAAAGACTACAGAGCTTGTTAAGATTGCACATGACAAGGGAATGTCCATTGAGGCAGAGGTTGGCGCAATCGGCGGAGAAGAAGACGGAGTTATCGGCGCAGGCGAATGTGCAGATCCTGATGAGTGCAAGGCAATTGCAGATTTGGGCGTAGATATGCTGGCAGCTGGTATCGGCAATATCCACGGTAAATACCCGGAGAACTGGGCAGGGCTGAGTTTCGAGACATTGGATGCCGTTCAGCAGAAGACTGGCGAGATGCCTTTAGTACTTCATGGAGGTACAGGAATCCCAGAGGATATGATTAAGAAAGCAATCTCTCTTGGCGTAGCTAAGATTAATGTTAATACAGAGTGCCAGATTTCCTTTACAGCAGCTGTAAGAAAATACATCGAAGAAGGCAAAGACTTGGAAGGCAAGGGATTTGACCCGCGTAAAGTCCTTGCTCCTGGCGTAGAAGCTATCAAGGCAACTGTAACAGAGAAGATGGAATTATTCGGTTCTGTTGGAAAAGCATAATTGCTGTGGGCATTTAAGAGGAACGAATAGAAACGTATAGTTTAAAATTAGGGACAGGCGTGGCTCGTATGAAGCTCGCCAGTCCCTTAATTATAGTAAACGCAAAAAAACATTGCGTTTACTATAATGCCTCCGGCAGGATGCGCACGGATGCACAGCGGAATTATGCTGCTTCGCAGCGTACATCCGGCGCAGGAAACGAATTAAAACGCAAGCGCTTTGTTCGTTTCCTATATATTGTTTACAAGTGAAAAATAGTCTGTATAATATAAAGTAAGATGTTTCATAGGCTGCAAATTTTATTCCCGCGAGGTAATTGATTAGGTAAGGAGTGTGTGTGAAGATGAAAGAGAGAAAAGATACGCTGCCTGAAAAAAGGAAAAAGCACGGAAAAGGAAACAAACTTATCATAGCGCTGCTTTCCGTCTGTCTGATTATGACATCTTTACCCAATATGTATTATCAGACTTTTGTGCTGGCAGCAGGACTGCCGAATGGTGGTGGACAATATGAGATTCTGTCCGTTTCTGAGCTAACTGAGAATGTAAAATCTCAGACCGTTCCTGTTGGGACGCCGATAGAAGCGCTGAATCTGCCAGGCAGTTTGACCGTGTCATGCTGCCGGAATATGGCAGACAACCAGGAAATGCCGATGGATTTGGAGAATCAGGAAATGCCGGTGGAATCGGAGAATCAGGAAATATCGGTGGAATCGGAGAATCAGGAAATATCGGTGGAAGCGGAGGACCGGGAAATTCAGATAGAGCCGGAAGACACAGTATTGGAGGATACGGAGATAATCCCGGACGTTATCATCGAAGGCATTACATGGGAAAGTACACCGGAATATGACATGGAACAAGAAGGAACGTATATCTTTACTCCTGTCTTGCCGGAAGGATATCTGCTGTCTGAAAGCATTGCTTTGCCGGAAATTGTCGTGAATGTGGAGCGTGATGGAGATAAGTTAGAAGGGAATCTCCGAGAAATGGACGATTTCGGTGATGAGGGGGAAGCTCTTTATCCTAGGGAAGAGGATCACACTTTGTTTGAAGGGGATGAGGAGGACAGTTCTTCTGATAAAATGGAAAAGGAGATTTTTTATGCAGAGGACGAGAAAGAAATTCTCTATGCAGGTGATGGTGAGGAAGTTCCTTTAGATGATGAAACGGAAACGATTACGGTTGCTGCCGGGCAAAGTGAAAGCTGGGATGCACGTACCTTAAGGAATGTAACGGTGGTTGTGGAAGAAAGCGCGGTCCTTACAATTATGGGCGCTGTAGCAATCGATGGGAATGTTACAATTACAGGCGGCGGGACGGTGCAAAGAGGAGGCGCTGCGGCTTACTTTCAGGTTCTGGCCAGTGGGAATCTGACGTTAGGGAACATTACCGTGGATGGAGGTTCTGTTTCTTCGGGGATGTCCATGCTGACGGTTATTTCGGGCAGTCTGACCCTGGATGATGGGTGTGTGATTCAGAATTGCACAAAGCAGGGAGGCAATGGGGGAGCCATTAGCTTAAGTTCGGCGAATGCGGTCCTGAACAAGGCAATCATCCAAAACTGTACGGCACGTACTCAGGGCGGCGCAATTTATATGGCTGGAAGCACGGTTGACCTCCATGGCACACGGTTTGAAAACTGCTGTGTTGGCAGTGAAGCATCCATCGACCAGGGAGGCGCATTGTTTATCACGAATGGCTGCAGGGTCGATATCAACGGCGCGGTGTTCAAAAGCTGTTCGGCGAGGGGAAGCGGCAGCCGCTCTGCGGGTGGGGCATTTTACATAATGACTAACAATACGGTAGACATCAGGGATACCTTGATAGAAGATTGCACGGCAGGAACTCAGGGAGGGGCATTTATTTCCGCTGGTGGTGGAAATGTTATTAATGTTTACAGCGGCATTTACCGCAATAACCGTACCACTTCTACTAACGATGTACATGGCAATGTCGGTGGGGGCTGCATGTATAACTGCAAAGGAATCCTCAATATCCATGGGGGCAGCTTCCTAAACAATTATGCCAAAAATAAAGGAGGAGCTATCCTTCATTGCTGGGAACAGGGGACTACTACGATTATTACCGGAGGGGTTTTTGAAGGAAACAGTTGTGACTATAAGGACGAAAAAGCGGATTACAGCGGCAGCGGCGGAATTTTTAACTCATCCGTAGGGAGCTCACAATCGGAACTGGAGATTTCCGGTAATGTGAAGTTCTGTGGGGATGGCACGGAAGGTTCCGGCGTGGATGGGATCTACCTGGATAAGGAGAGCGGCGTACCCAGGAAAATATCTATCAGCACCACGCTGACATATCCCGTTAATCTTTATGTGAAAGCAGCAGAGGGATATATCATAGCGCAAGGCAAGGGGGGGTATTCTTTCCTTCATGAGAGGGATATGAAGAAAATTAAATTTCATGATATTGGCAATTCGGGCAAAACCTGGTATGCGAAGCTGAACGATGACAAAACACAGGTAATACTTACCGAAACAGACCCCGGATATAAATATTTTGTCTACTATATCAGCAATGGCGCGACAGGGAATGTGGTCGATGATAAACAATATAATGGGGAAGAAGAGGCAACTGTGAAGTCGATTAAGGATGAGCAGGGGCAGGACATTTTGACATATGAGGGGCACACGTTCCTTGGGTGGAGTAAGGATGAGAACGGCTTTGGGAAGCTTTACCAGGCGGGTGAGTCTTTAGGGAAAATAACAGAGGATGTGAACCTCTATGCTGTTTTTGCGGAGAACCTGATAGCTGACTTCTATTCCGGGAGCGCTGGCAGTAAAGTAAGGAAAGAGAGCGTGGTTGACGATAACAGGAAGGGGCAGGTGGAAGCCCCGGAACTGGAGAACTTGAACGACTCGGAACACCCGGATGAGATGGAAGGTTGGACAAAGGCGGGCTGGGCCAGGCAAGAAGGGGAGTTTGACGTTGCAAATCAGCCAGGGGACGAGATTCCTTTAGAGAATCATCTGGAATATTGCGGCATTTATGAGAAAGATGTAACGTTAGCCTATGATAAAAACGGATGGGATATTGAGCCGGAACCGACAGATGATGTAAAGCCGCGTTATGCAAGGGTGTATAAGGAAATTACTTATCAGCCGGCAGAATTCACGGTTGCTACAGACCCATCTTATAAGGACTTCCGTTTTGTTGGCTGGAATACAGAGCCCGATGGGTCGGGAGAAACTTATCGTGCGGGAGATACGGTCACAAGCGAGTCAGATTTGACCCTATATGCAATTTTTGAGAAAACAGTGCAGGCAGATTTTTATTCCGGTGCGGCGGGGCAGAAAGAGACTCTGTCCGCAGAGGCAGGAAAGGACGGAAGCGTGTCCATAGAAGTTCCCGAAATTAAGGAATTAGAGGGCATGGAAGGCTGGGAAAAAGCAGGCTGGGCCGAGGAAGAAGGGCAGTTTGCCATCTCCTGTCAGCCGTCTGAGGAACTTACGCTGGACCAAAATGCTGTCTACTGCGGTATTTATGGGAAAAGCGTAACCTTGACCTATGACAGCAATGGGGGAGACAGTGAGCCGGTACCTGCTTCTGACACAGGGACGCGTTATGCCAGGGTACATGAGGAAATCACTTATCAGCCGGCAGAGTTCACTATTGCTTCCGGCATTACCTGTGGAGATTTTGCATTTGCCGGGTGGAACACCGAGCCGGACGGTTCCGGGGAATATTACCATGAGGGCGATACGCTTACCAGTGAGACAGACCTTACCTTGTACGCCATATTCACGAAATCGTTTCAGGCAGATTTCTATTCCGGCGGGGCGGGTCAGAAGGAAACCAAAGAGGCTTATGCCAGCCAGACATGGACTCGGCCGATAGAAGCCCCGGAACTGAAGGATATGGAAGGCTGGGATAAGATAGGATGGACAGAGGACGAGAATCAGTTTCGGGCAGATTTTGCGGCGGGGGAGGAACTGACTTTGACCAAACATTCCTCCTACTACGGTATTTACCGCAAGGATGTCATTTTGTCCTATGACCTGAATGGGGGCGAAGGAGAGCAGGATTCCATGGCAAATTCCTGTTATGCAAATGTACATAATGAGGTAAACTACCAGCCGGCAACATTCAGCACTGCCGGGAAACCAGCCCGCGAGGGGTATGTATTTGTTGGGTGGAACACAGAGGCGGATGGTACAGGCAAGAACTATCAGGAGGGACAGGAAATAAGCCTGATAGAAAATCAGACGCTTTATGCCAGATGGGTCATTGCCAGGGCGGACTACCGGGTGGAGCATTACAAACAGGAGCTGGATGGGAGCTATCTGCTGGATGTGGCTGAGGAAGCAGAAGCGGTCGTAGGGGATGAGGTGAGCGCAAAGGCGAAGGCATATACAGGGTTTACGGAGAATACAGTGCATGAGATGCGCAAGGCAGCGGGGATTGTGACAGAAGATGGCAGTCTGGTGTTGAGGCTCTATTATGACAGGGACATTTATGAAGTGAACTTTGACCTGAATGGGGCAGAGGGAGTGGTTCCGGGAACACAGAACGTACCCTATGGGGGATATGTCAATAAAGTGGCTGAGCCTGTAAGGAGAGGCTATCATTTTAAGGGCTGGTTCATGGATAGCCAGGGAATGGAAGGAAATGGCTGGGATTTTGACAGGAGGGTGGAAGACAACTGCAGTAAGGCAGTGACGGATAAGAATGAGCCTCGTAAGGTAACGCTTTATGCAAAATGGGCAGATGAGACAGCCCCGGTATTAGAGGAAATTAGTTTCAACCGGGGATATGTAAATATTGTGGACTGGATAATACGCAACAAAAATCTCGTCATAACCGTTCCTATCTTTGAGGAAGGGAGCGGAGTAAAGCAGTTAGACTATATGATATCAGCAGCTATGGGAGATAACCCGCGGGAGTCGGCAGAGGATGGCACGGTATTGCTGCAATCGGATGAAAAGGCAGCAGCTGAGGCAGTGCAGCAGTCCAATGAGAAGGCAGCAGCCGCGGAAGTGCAGCAGTCTCATGAAAAAGCGGCTGGAATGCGAGCGGGAGTAACAGCCGGAACTGTTGAAATTCCTGAGAGCAGGAAGGGACTGAATTTGTTCTATGGCGTCCTTACGCCGAACCAAGGTGAGTTTGCAGCCGGGAAAATCCAGATATTGATGAAGGGTGGGCAGATATTTGCGAAGGTTACGGTATCGGAGGACTTTAAGGGAAACATAAGCCTGACATGTACGGACAATGCCGGCAACTTGTCTTCGGAAAAGACAGTTACAGCGCAGGAAGGCGGGGTTATCGTCGAGGACAATGCCCCCGAGATTGAATTTTCATCCAGGGATGGGGAACTGTCCCAGAAATTTTCACATGCTGCCGATGTAAAAGTAAAGGTTAAGGATGATGTGGATTCTAGTGGGAAAAAGAGAATTGCAGGCGGCATAGCCTCCGTGACCTACCAGTTAGATAAGGGAAAAGAGATATCCGTGCCGGAGGAAGAATTTGCCGGGGATATCGTGGAATCCTATGGGTTTTACGTAGAGGTATCTGGTACAGGCAAGCATGTCCTGCGTGTGACAGCCGTGGACAATGCGGGAAATACGAATACGCGCCGGGCACAAGTGGACATCAGGAATAAAACAGTGGAGACGCCCCAACAATTGCCGACAGCAAAAACGCCAATAGGGAGCGAGCCGCAGACAGGGGATTCTGTGAATGTGCAGGTGTATGCAACGCTTGCGATGGTTGCTGGGCTTTCGTATTTGCTGCTGTATTTTGCTTTTGATAATACCGGCATAACCGAAGAAGAAAAGGAGGAGTTGGTTTCGCGGCTGCTCAGATGGGCAAAGAGAGGAGGAATAGTTCGGAAACTGTTATCATTTGTGGCGCTCTTTTTCTTCTTATTGTATTACCATAGCATAGGGAAGAGTGTGGATGTGGAATGGAATCTGGAAGACGTCTGGCAATAGTAACAAAAAAAATAAAAAAAATCCTAAAATTTATCCGAAATAACAAAAAATTAAATTTTTATAAATTTTCTATTGCATTTCTGAATAAATTAGAGTATCTTAGTTAGCAGATATAGAAAACAAAGAACAAGGGTGTTCCAAGAGGATTGGAATGCCCTTTTCTATCTATCAGGAAAAAACGTTCCCAATAGGTAGAACATGGATGCGCATACGCACAAAGGTATTGCCATGCAATTGTGTCCGGCGCGAATAGGAAAGGAATGAGAGAGATGAGTGATTTTATCAATGTATCCGAGATTTTTGGTGAAAACGTATTCAACGATGCAGTCATGCAGGAACGTTTGCCCAAAAAAGTTTACAAGAAACTGACAGAAGTAATCCAGGAGGGAAAAGAACTTGACCCTGAGACTGCAGATGTGGTTGCACATGAGATGAAAGAGTGGGCGATTGAGAAAGGAGCAACCCATTATACCCACTGGTTCCAGCCGCTGACTGGAGTGACGGCAGAGAAGCATGATTCCTTTATTTCGGCTCCCATGCCCAACGGTAAGGTGCTGATGAGTTTTTCGGGAAAAGAGCTGATTAAGGGCGAACCGGATGCCTCTTCCTTTCCATCAGGAGGGCTGCGGGCGACTTTTGAGGCAAGAGGGTATACAGCATGGGATTGCACCTCCCCGGCATTTGTCCGTCAGGATGCAGCAGGGGCAACGCTCTGTATCCCAACGGCATTCTGTTCATATACGGGGGAAGCGCTTGACCAGAAAACGCCGCTTTTGCGTTCCATGGAAGCCATTAACGACCAGTCCTTGCGTCTGCTGCGTTTGTTTGGGAACACTACCTCTAAGAAAGTGACGCCTTCCGTTGGACCAGAGCAGGAATACTTTTTGGTGGACAGAGAGAAGTACTTAAAGAGGAAAGATTTGATTTTTACAGGGCGTACATTGTTTGGGGCAATGCCTCCCAAAGGACAGGAACTTGAAGACCATTACTTTGGTTCCATCCGCGAACGTATTGCTGCGTATATGAAGGATGTTAACAGGGAATTATGGAAATTGGGCGTCAGCGCCAAAACCCAGCACAATGAGGTTGCCCCGGCACAGCATGAACTTGCCCCTATCTATGCGGAGGCCAATATTGCAGTGGACCACAACCAGCTGGTGATGGAGACATTGAAGAAAGTTGCGGGACGCCATGGCATGTGCTGTCTGCTTCATGAGAAACCTTTTGCGGGGGTGAATGGTTCTGGTAAGCACAACAACTGGTCGATTATAACGGATGATGGCATCAATATGCTGGACCCAGGCAAGACGCCGCATGAGAATATCCAGTTTTTATTAGTGTTGACCTGTGTGTTAAAGGCAGTCGACAAACATGCGGACCTGCTTCGTGAATCTGCAGCAGATGCAGGAAATGACCATAGACTGGGCGCAAACGAGGCACCGCCAGCCATCATATCTGTATTTTTAGGAGAGCAGCTCCAGGACGTGCTGACACAGCTTATCAGCACTGGCGAGGCAACGAGAAGCCTGAAAGGCGAAGTGCTGCAGACGGGCGTTAAGACCTTGCCGGATTTCCGCAAAGATGCCACGGACCGTAACCGTACATCGCCATTTGCGTTTACCGGAAACAAATTTGAATTCCGCATGGTCGGCTCCAATGATTCCATCGCTCCGCCCAATGTGATATTGAATTCCATTGTTGCTGAGGCATTTTCCGATGCGTGCGATATTTTAGAGAAGGCGGACAATTTTGAGGAAGCAGTGCATGATTTAATTAAAGAGCAGGCATCTGCGCATCAGAGGATTGTATTTAACGGTAACGGCTATTCTGACGAGTGGATAGAGGAAGCGGAGCGCCGCGGGCTTCCCAACATTAAGAATATGGTGGATGCAGTTCCTGCGCTGACAACCGAGAAAGCAATTGCATTGTTTGAGAAATTCAATGTATTTACGGAGGCAGAGCTTGTATCCAGAGGGGAAATTCTCTATGAGAACTATGCGAAAGCCATCAACATTGAGGCGCGTACCATGATTGATATGGCTGGCAAGCAGATTATCCCGGCAGTTATCAAGTATACCACTTCGCTTGCAAATTCCATCAATGCAGTGAAAGCGGCGTGTGACGCAGATATCAGCACACAGACCGATTTGCTGAAAGAGGTGTCCGGTTTGCTGTCTGCTGCAAAGAATGCGCTGGCGAAGCTGACCGAGGTCACTGTCGAAGGCGGCGCGATGGAAGAGGGAAGGGCTCAGGCAATCTTCTTCCGCGATGAGGTAAAGACAGCCATGGATGAACTGCGTACTCCGATTGATAAACTGGAAATGATTGTCGATAAGGAAATGTGGCCAATGCCATCTTACGGAGACCTGATTTTTGAAGTATAAAAATTGACCTAAGGAGGGACCATGTGACATGAGGAGGGACCCACGAAGTGGGGGGAGCCCTGATGTCTCTATCGGCTTCTTTGAAGTAAAAAGAAGTGGGAGGATGCCTTAGGTCTCGTATCGGGGTCATAGAAGAAAACACTATAAAAGGGAGGATGCCAGGAAGCTTCTGCCTCCTGGCATTTATTATGAAAAAGTTTATTCAAAAAGTTAGTTTTTAATTTCCTTTGTTATGTTCTTATTATATGCGAAAGAAATGAAAATTCC
>CANOFO010000097.1 GCA_947565305.1 uncultured Lachnospiraceae bacterium
AATCAATATTGGGAAACTCCTCTGGTTTGATAAAATCAATGTTGGACAGGCTGTTTAATATACTGTTCAGTAAATCTTTTTCATCAATTGTCATTTTTTTCACCTCAAAAATATTATATAGTATTCAAAACCGGATGACAAGCAGTTTGTTGTTTTTCCATGATTATGGAAGAAAATTGGTTGAAATATGTAAAAATATACACTATAATAAACATACGTTTGAGCGTCAGGGAGGAAATAGAGAATGTATGAGAACTTGAACCCTATGCAGAGGGAGGCTGTATTTTGTACGGAGGGTCCTTTGCTGATTCTGGCAGGGGCAGGGTCGGGCAAGACCAGGGTGCTGACCCACCGGGCAGTATATCTGATTGAAGAAAAGGGTGTCAACCCATTCCATATTTTGGCAATTACGTTTACAAATAAGGCGGCAGAAGAGATGCGGGAGCGTATCGACAAACTTGTAGGATTTGGTTCGGAGAGTATCTGGGTGTCCACGTTTCACGCTGCCTGTGTACGGATTTTGCGGCGTTATATTGACCGTCTGGGGTATGACAATCATTTTACGATATATGATACTGACGACCAGAAATCTTTGATGAAGGATGTCTGTAAGAGGCTGCAGATTGACACGAAGATTTATAAGGAGAAAATGTTTCTGAGTGTGATTTCTTCCGCCAAGGATGAATTGATTTCGCCGGAAGAATTTACGCAGAGCGCCGCGGGTGATTTTGTGAAGGAGAGGCAGGCGGCAGTCTACCGGGAGTATCAGGCTCAGCTGCACAAGAATAATGCGTTGGACTTTGATGATTTGCTTGTGAAGACAGTAGAGCTTTTTCGGCATGATGCAGAGGTGCTTAACAATTACCAGGAGCGTTTTCAATATATCATGGTAGATGAATACCAGGATACCAATACGGCTCAGTTTGAACTTATACGCCTGTTGGCGGATAAGTACCGGAACTTATGCGTGGTTGGGGATGATGACCAGTCAATCTATAAATTCCGGGGAGCCAATATCAAGAATATTTTGAATTTTGAAGAAATTTACCCAGATGCAAAGGTTATTAAATTGGAGCAGAATTACCGTTCCACGCAGAATATTTTAAATGCGGCGAATTTTGTCATAGCCAACAATGTGGGGCGGAAGCCTAAGAGCCTGTGGACAGAGAACGATGAGGGGGAGAAGATTAATTTCCAGCAGTTTGATTCCGCTTTTGATGAAGCGGATTATGTGGTAAGGGATATTCAAAGAAGAGTTCGGGAAGGCAAATGCAGTTATGGCGACTGTGCAATTTTGTACCGCACGAACGCGCAGTCCCGTCTTTTTGAAGAGCGGTTTGTAGTGAGCAATACGCCTTACCGCGTAGTGGGCGGCGTAAATTTCTATGCCAGGAAGGAAATCAAAGACTTGCTTGCCTATCTGAAGACAATTGATAATGGCAGGGACGACCTTGCAGTGCGGCGTATTATCAATGTGCCGAAGCGTGGAATTGGCGCTGCCACGCTGGGGCGTGTACAGGATTATGCTACAGAAATGGACCTGAGTTTTTATAATGCCCTGAAATTGGCAGATGATATTCCCAGCCTTGGACGAGCCGGGGTAAAGATTAAGCCATTCGTCACGCTTATCCAGTCAATCCGCAGCAAGTTGGAGTATCTGAGCGTATCCCAAATCCTGCAGGAAGTCATTGATGAGACCAAATATGTGGAGGAACTTAAGGCGGAAGACACGGAGGAAGCCAGGGCGCGTATTGAAAATATTGATGAATTAATCAGCAAAGCTGTGGCGTATGAGGAGAGTGCAGAAGTACCGTCCTTGAGCGGATTTCTGGAAGAAGTGGCGCTCGTTGCAGATATTGACAGCCTGCAGGAAGGGAACGATTATGTAGTGCTGATGACTTTACATAGCGCAAAGGGACTGGAATTTCCCAATGTGTATCTGGCGGGCATGGAGGATGGTCTTTTTCCCAGCTATATGACGATTGTCTCGGATGACCCTATGGAAATTGAGGAGGAGCGGCGGCTTTGTTATGTGGGAATTACACGTGCGATGACGGAGCTTACAATTTCATGCGCAAGACAACGTATGATTCGTGGCGAGACGCAATATAATAAAGTATCTCGCTTTGTAAAAGAGATTCCTGGGAATTTATTGGGTGGCGCGGTGAGTGCAAAAAGTGAGAAGGAAGAGGTCAAAGAAGCTCCGGCACGTTCTTTCCGGCAGGCGGGTTCCAAGGTAAATCCGATTTTTACCGTTGGAAATGCGCAGAGCAAGCCATATCAGAAAAAGCCCTATCAAGCTACTTCATTTTCAAGCAATACGACCAGCAGCATTTCTCTGGAATATGGGAGCGGTGACCGGGTGAAGCATGTTAAATTTGGAGAGGGTACAGTTGTGCAGATTGTGGAGGGCGGAAGAGATTACGAGGTGACCGTAGATTTTGACCGCGTAGGCACCAAAAAGATGTTTGCCACTTTTGCAAAACTAAAAAAAGTATAAAATTTGCAAAATCTGGTATGATAATGTGCAAAGGTGTGCTATAATATGGCGTAAAGAATCCCGGTATTTTTCTTCAGGGAATCGGCAGTCAATACTTAGGGAAGTTGAGTTTCCCCATTTTGTAATTTTATAGTGCCAAAAGGTTTACATCACTTTGTGATGTAAGTGCTTTGCACATAAAAGTGCTATGGAAAGCTAGCTTTCCAGTCACTTTTTGCGCAAGACCTTTTGGTACTATAATATCGGCTGTTATAAAAAATGGGGAAACTCAAATTAGGGAACGTCAGGCAGCGGTATCTGCCAGAATAAAAAATAAAGGCAAGGTGAGAGAAACCGTAGTTTTTCACCAGTTGCCTGTTGTGCTGGAACAAGCACGGAATGGAGGTAATCATGAATAGAGAGAAGATGGATAATTTTTTAAGCTCAGTTAAACTGAATGAACTGTTACACAAACAGGAGGAAAGTGAGAAGAAGAAATCTAAATTGCTGTGGGTTTGCGCTATAGCAGGAGCAGCAGTGGCGGTTGCAGCTATCGCATATGGAGTATACCGTTTCTTCACACCAGATTATCTGGAGGATTTTGAGGACGACTTCGATGATGATTTTGATGATGAAGATTTCTTTGACGATGAGGACGAGAAAGAATAATAAGAGCTTATATTTAAGAAAGAGAGGCTCCCGCATGGTATTGTGGGAGTCTTTTTGGGCATATGGAGAGTTTTAAGGAGAGGATTATGAAAAAAGGACAAGTATATGAAGGAATTGTAGAAAGGATAGATTTTCCCAATAAGGGTATTGTTGTTTTGGAAGAGGGGAAAAAAGTTGTTGTGAAAAATGCACTGCCCGGTCAGAGGATTTCATTTTCTGTCAATAAGGTCAGGAAGGGGAGAGGTGAGGGCAGGTTGTTGGAAGTGTTGGAGAAATCGCCCATGGAACTGGAGAAATCTCCGTGTAAGCATTTTGGGAATTGTGGCGGCTGTACGTTTCTGAACCTGGACTATGAAAGGCAGCTACAATTAAAGGAGCAGCAGGTGCGGGAACTTTTAGAGCCAGTTTGCGCCGCTTATCAGAAGCAGAGAGGGGGGACTTTGTTTTCTGATATTTTTGAGGGCATAAAAGCGAGTCCCAATCATTATGCTTACCGCAACAAGATGGAGTTTTCTTTTGGTGACAGTTATAAAGATGGTCCGCTTTGCCTGGGGATGCATAAGCGCGGCAGTTTCCATGACATTGTGACGGTGGCAGGGTGCAAGATTGTCGATGAGGATTATTCAAAGATTTTGTCAGCTGTACTTTCCTATTTTCAGATTCAGGAAACGCCGTATTACCATAAAATGCGTCATAGCGGATATCTCCGCCATCTTCTGGTGCGCAAAGCGTTGAAGACAGGGGAAATTCTTGTGGATTTAGTGACAACAAGCCAGATGGAGAATGAGAAGGAGGAAAAATTGCTGCAAGGCTTTGCCAGGGTTCTGCAGCAGCTGAAACTGGAGGGGGAGATTGTCGGAATTTTGCATACCCGCAATGACAGCCTTGCGGATGCAGTCATCAATGAGGGGACGGATGTGTTATTTGGGCAGGATTATTTTTATGAAGAATTATTGGGGCTGCGTTTTCAGATTACGCCATTCTCTTTCTTTCAGACCAATTCTCTGGGGGCAGAAGTCTTATATCAGACAGTGAGAGAATATGTTGCAGATGCCGGAAATGGCAAGGTGGTGTATGACCTGTACAGCGGAACCGGCACAATTGCGCAGATTCTTGCCCCTGTGGCGGAGAAAGTTATCGGTGTGGAAATTGTGGAGGAGGCGGTGGAGGCTGCCAGGGAGAACGCATCTCTGAATGGGCTGCACAATTGTGAATTTCTTGCTGGGGATGTGTTCAAGGTTCTGGACGAGATTGCTTCCCGGCCAGGCTTTATTGTCTTAGACCCGCCGCGGGACGGAATTCACCCCAAAGCTTTGGAGCGCATTATCCGTTATGGTGTGGAGAAGATGGTCTATATTTCCTGCAAACCCACCAGCTTGGCAAGGGATTTGGAAATTCTGCAGGCGCGCGGCTATATGGTGGGGCGGATGTGCTGTGTAGATATGTTTCCGTTTTCGGCGAATGTAGAGTGCGTATGTCTACTACATCGGAGGGATTCGTGAAAATCCTTGATTTTAGGCACTTTGAGAGGTTTTTTAGCTTTTCAAAAAGTGACCGGAAAACGTATAAAAAAGCGATTTCCGATGGTGTAAACGTCTCCGTGGTTCTGGATATGGTATCACGGAACACATCGAAGTAGCGTTAATAATTCATCAAAAACTGTGTTATTCAAATAAATAAAAAGTATGGGAGACCGTTCATTTTCAAGGCTTTGAGGATGGACGGTCTATTTTTTTGCTATATTGGTTTGTTTGAAAATAGGAGGTGGTAATGAAAATGGCAGGGAAAAAGCAGAATGATTCTTCAATCGTTCAAGACAAGGGTGTTGGAGGTAAGCAGAACACTTTTGAGGGAAAAATCCAATATTTGTCCCTGAATCAATTGGCAGATTTCAAAAACCATCCGTTTAAAGTAGAAATGAATACGGAATTATTTGAGTTGATGCAGAGCATTGAAAAAGAGGGTGTTCTGGTTCCGCTGCTTGCAAGGCCGAACCCGGCAGGGCAGGGATATGAGCTGATAGCAGGGCACAGGAGAAAGGCCGCCAGTAAATGGGCAGGGGTGGACAAAGTTCCTGTTATGGTTGTGGAATTGGATGATAACCAGGCGGTAATCGCAATGGTTGACAGTAACTTGCAGAGGGAATATATCAAGCCAAGTGAAAAGGCATTTGCTTACCGGATGAAATTAGAGGCAATGAAACAGCAGGGGAGACGGACAGATTTAACTTCCTGCCAAGTTGGCAAAAAGTTGGAAAACCCAACAGCAGAATTTGCAAAATTGGAAACTTTTATATCCGAAAATGGTGAATGGGGGCTGCGGAATACGGATGATTCTGAAAAGGTGGATTCTAATAAGGAACTGGCAAGACAGGTGGGAGAAAGCCAGCGGCAAATTAACCGGTATATCCGGCTGACTTATCTGATACCAAAAATATTGGATATGGTAGATGAAGGAAAAATAGCATTTACTGTTGCAGTGGAATTATCCTATCTGAATGAGGGGGAACAGTATGAACTTTATGCTGTGATGGATATAGAACAGTGTACGCCTTCGCTGTCACAGGCAAACAGGCTGAAACGCATGAGCCAGTCGGGAAAGCTGGATATGGATGCTATCTATCTGGTGTTGGAAGAAGAAAAGCCAAACCAGAGGGAGCAAATCAGGATTCGTTCTGACAGGCTGAATCCATATTTCCCGGCGGACTATACGGACAGGCAGAAGATTGAATTGATAGAAAGTCTTGTCAAGGAATGGCATCGGGAACAAAGCCATAGGGTAATGAAAAAAGAACAAAGCAGATAAGGAGCTGGTTGCATGAAAAGGAGGACAACGAGAATGGATAACAAAGTTGAAGTGATTGGAATTGACCACGGCTGGTCCGGGATGAAGACGGTGCATGAGGTATTTACGTCCGGCTGCAAGGAGATTAGTACAGAACCGGCATTTACAGAGAATTTACTTGAGTTTGGAGGGAAGTATTACAAGATTGGCAGCAGGCGGCTTGAAGTAAAGGACACAAAGGTAACGGATGAAAATTATTATATGCTGACACTGGCCGCGGTGGCAAAGGAGTTAAAGATTAGGAACAGAAAGACAGCCCGTGTTCTGTTGGCAGTAGGACTTCCGCTGACAAGGTTCGGGGACGAGAAGAAAGATTTTATTTCTTATCTGTCAAAGGCAAAGGAAGTTTCTTTTACCTTTGAGAAAGAGAGATACCATATTTCCATTGAAAATGTGTGCGTCTATCCCCAGTGCTATGCGGCTGTGATTGACCGGATTGACAAATTTCCGGAGAAACAGCTTGTGGTGGACGTTGGCTCATGGACTGTGGACATCATGCCGATTATCAACCGCCTGCCAGATGAATCGGCGTGCGTGACACAGCCGCATGGGATTATCACCTGCATCCAGCAGATTAACAAGGAATGCATGAGGCAGCTAAACGCAGAGGTGGACGAGTATGACATCCAGAAAGTCATGGCAGACGGCGCGGGCGGCCTGCCGGATAAGTATCAGGAGATTATCAATAAGGAAATCCGCAGTTACTGCCAGAGGATTTACCACAACCTCAGGGAGCTTGGCTATAACATGGATTTAACGCAGATTATCTTCGTGGGCGGGGGCGCCGGGGTGATGAAACGCTTTGGCGGCCTGGAGCAGAAGAATATCCAGTATATTGAGGATGTGAAAGCAAACGCAAAAGGATATGAAATGCTTGGGAATGCCTATCTGGCACAGGCACAGAAACAGAAACGCAGGATGGGATAGGAGGGATTGCAATGGCTTATGGGGAACTGTTCCGTCATTTTACCATACGTTTTTCCATGAAAAAAAGAAATCATGTCAGGCTGCTGGAAAAGTTTGAGGATAATAAGCTCAATGGCGGCAAGGCAAAGAATCAGGTAGTCATGGATGCGTTGGAAATGTACTACGATGCGTTAGAGGCGGGCAATGGGAACGGACCGCCGGAAAAAATAACGCCGGACTATCTGGAAAGGCGGCTGTCCGGCATGAAAGAGCAGATAAAAACGGAGCTGCTGCAAGAGATTATCCACATTGTCCTTGGCAGTGCCGTGGCAGGGCAGCCGGTTATGGCACATCTTCCTGACGGGGAGGCGGAGCCAGGAGATATGGCGGAAGACGGGGCAGCAGACATTAGCGGAATGCCGGACATTATGGATAAGATAATGGGCTGGAGTGAAAATTAGGAGGAGGTCATTATGGAAAGGCAGGGAATCAGAGGCATTATGAGATTGGATAATGGTTCAGTCTTTACCCGTGGCAGGATGGCAATGGAATAAGGGAAAGCACGGTATGCGGACCGGCTTTATGGGTTGAAAAGGCACGCTCTGGAAAAGGCGTGCTTTTTTCTGCACAAATGCCGGGGATATGCCCGGCATCTGTGCCGGCAGGGAATATCCGCAGAAAACGGAATGTCAGGACATGAATGGAGGATGTATATGAAGAAAAAGAGGTTGAAAAGGGTTATGGCTCTGGCAATGGCTTTTGTCATGGTTATGGGAACTGTCATCCCCATATCAGCTTATGCCAATGCAACCGGGCCGGATGCAGACACGGTGGCAGGCAGTGTGGAGGAAAGCCAGACAGTGGCAGCGGACGGCAGCGGAAACGGTTTAGTGGAGGAAGAACAGGAGCCGGCGCTGTACCGTGAGACAGACAGGCCGGATTTGGAATCAGCAGAGGTTGTGGCGGCAGAGGACATTATTGTAGCTGTAGGCTATGGGTTTGATGTGGAGCAGTCTTTTGATGGGATTTCCTACGATGATAAAGCTGTCAAAGTCAGTTACTACATGGGAAAGGGTTCTTTTGACGGGGATAAGACGGGAGACTACAGCGCTTACTATAAGGTGGAACCAATAAGCGGAAAAACTCCTTATCTCATCTGCCGCACGATTTCCGTCCGTGAGCCGGAGGCAGCTGTAGAGGATAGCCTGCAGGTTGAGGAGGGACAGATGGAGACGGAGAAAGACAGGGGCAGCGGCGGGGAGGATGTGCCTGCCCCCGGGGAGGATATGAAAGAGGTTTCCTTATCAGATGGGGAAATCGAAACTTTTGGCTCTGGGGACACCATGATGATTCAGGCGGCGTCTGCCCCGGTGTTAATGGCGGCTGGCTCTGCGGACAGCATGAATGTGTCATGCAGCGGGTATGCGAAATACTGCGGCCACAGCATGGGAATTAAATATGTCTCTGAATCAGGGGTATACAATAACCATCTGGTCTACTGTCTGGAATTGAGCAAGAACACCACAGCCGGGGCAGTGGGAGCGTCCGGGCCGGGCAGCAGCATCAAGCCGGAAATCACTTACTGCTTGGTGAACGGCGCGAGAATGTTAAATGAGACATGCTACAACGGCAAGTATTCCGAGGGCTCTGCCCCCGCCGATTATTTCATTACCGGTGCGGCAATCCATGTGCTGAATGGGGAAGTGGGGTTAGGTTATTACGACAATGGCAGCAGCGTCTATTATAAAATAGCGGCTCTGGTATCAGATGCAGAAAATTATGACGCAAACCAGTACGATGAGGCAACCGGGATTACGAAATCCATCACTTATGCGATTTCCCCTAAAAAGACAGAGTGGCAGGACATGGGGGACGGGCTGTACCGTTCCAAAGAGAAGTTTGTCCGTACGAAAACGGGAACGATTACCAATGTTTCCTATAAAATCACAGGGCAGCCGGACGGCCTGACCGTAGGGGAATTAAAAACGGATGCCAGTGAGATTGAAGATGATTCTGATTTAAAAAAATACGACATCTGCGTGGCACAGACGGATGCGGACAAGCCTTCTTCCAATTTCTACCTGTACTGTAATCAGGAGGCAATAGACAAGATTGTGGCAGCGGACAGCACTATCAAGCTGACTGCAACCGCAAAGTCTAAGGAAATGGGCGGGCGGAAATGGACGCCTACGGTTGTGTCACAGCAGAAGATTACTTTTCTGGAAGAATTTGAGCCGGGAACCGTGACAGCCAGTGTCAAAGTGGTTTCCAAATTTAAGGAGGGCCGGTTTGAACTCCGTAAGACAAACGCGTACAACGGCAGGCCGGTACCGGGGGCAGCTTATTACCTGTATGAAGATGCGGAGTGTACGGACCTGCTATGCAAACTTGGCAAGACAAATGCAGATGGGCAGGCGCTGTCGGGGAAAGAGACGTTGACACAGAGTACCTATTACCTGAAGGAAGTCAGGGCTGCACGGGGATACCTGAAGGATAAAACGGTTTATCCGGTGGGGCTGGAGTATTTTACCCTTTATGACAGTGATGGGAAGATAACCCAGAAAGGAAAGACAATGCCGGTTGTGGAATATCCTGATACAGTGGGCGTCATAGTGTCAAAGACAGATTCGGAGTCAAAAAATATCGTAAAAGGGGCAGGGTTTGCCGTATTTGCCGATGCCGGATGCAAAAAACGGGTTTCCGTAAATGGGGACGGCAGGACAGAAGTGCCGGTGTTCTATTACGATGAGGATTTAGGCATGGCGGCATCTGAAAAATTTGTGAAAACGCAGGATAAATATTATGTGAAAGAGGTCGTTGTCCCTGACGGCTACCGCGATGACGGAAAGGTGTGGGAAGTGGCGCCGGGTTACGGCGAGATGTCTGACTTCAAGGCGGAGAATACGCCGATCCGCTGTGATGTGGTAGCGAAAAAAGAAGACAAGGAGACCGGGGCAGAGCCGCAGGGGGATGCCAGGCTGTCCGGGGCTACCTATGGGCTGTATGCGGCGGAAAACATTGCCTACCCGGATGGGAGGGGGACAGTAACCTATACGGGAGATGACAATATCACAAGCACGCTGGGGACAGATTTTGTGTCAACAGGCGTGCCGGCAGAGAAAGGGGCGCTGCTTGCCACGGTAAAGACAGGGGAACAGGCAGATTTTAACTTTGGGAACCTGTACTATGGCAATTATTATATCCGTGAGGTCCGGCCAAGCGAGGGGTATCTGCTTGATGACACTATTTATCCGGTAAATTTCCGCGAGGCGCAAAATGTCCATCAGGATATTTCCCTCAATACAACCGTGATTGAGACAGTAAAGAAACAGGCATTTGAGATTATCAAAGTGTCCACCGATGGCGCAGGCACAGAGACGGATTATGTAAAAGGCGCGGAATTTACCGTAAAGTTACAGTCGGATATTGACAGGAACGGATGGGACAGCGCAAAAATCCATGACGTGCTTGTGACGGATGAAAAAGGGTATGCACTTTCCAAAGAGCTGCCTTACGGAACCTATCTGGTAAAGGAAACGAAAGTGCCAAAAGATTTGTATAAAACAAAAGAATTTACCGTGACGGTTACGGAGGATTCAAGGGAGCCGCAGCAGTGGAGGGTATTCAATGACGCGCCGTTCAAGGCATATATCCGCATCGTGAAAAAGGATGCGGAAAATGGGAATACCGTGCTGGCTCCCGGCGTTACTTTTAAGATTAAGAATGCAGACATGGGGGAATATATTGAGCAGAAAGTGGGGGATAAGAAAATCAGCGAGTTTGCCACGGATGAGACTGGAACTGTAACCACGCCCTTGCAATTAGCACATGGAAATTATGTAGTAGAGGAAATTACAGCGCCGGAGGGATATGTCATTACGGAGAAGGTTTTCCCTTTGGAAGTTACTGCGGATGGGGCTTTAAAAGTCTCGGAAGATATAG
>CANOFO010000098.1 GCA_947565305.1 uncultured Lachnospiraceae bacterium
CCAACTGACACGGCAGAGCCGACAGATACAGCAGAGCCTACTGACACGGCAGAAAGTATTGGACACGGCACACGCCTTAAATTATAAAAAGAAATCCCGCGCATCCGGGAAATCCGTCTACACCCTGGGCATTGTCCAGTGGTTTTCCCCACAGGAGGAAATGGAAGACAACTATTATCTGTTAATCCGCCAGGGAATTGAAGATTTCTGCATGCAGAACTGTATCCACGTTGTGCGTACATATAAAGCTGACGTCAACTATATGGACTCACTGAAAAATGTGGATGCGCTTGTCTGTGTGGGCAAGTTCAGCGCAAGTGAGATTAAACGATTTCGGGAAATGGCTTCCGGCATCATATTCCTGGATATGCCGATTGACGACATGAACATTTCCACGATTACCCTGGATTTTGAACATGCCATACAGATGGGCATGGATTACCTGACCGCTCTGGGGCACCGTAAAATCGGCTTTCTCGGCGGGAAAGAATATCTCGCAGACCAGACACTTTTTCCGGATATGCGTAAAACGCTCTTCATAAAATATTGCGAGAAATATGGCGTTATCCATAAACCTTACGTGTTGGAAGAAACCTATACCATCGAAGCAGGTTATCAGATGATGCAAAAATTAATCGATTCTGAAGACCTTCCCACCGCAATTATCGCTTCCAGCGACCCCATCGCATTCGGTGCCCTGCGCGCTTTAAACGACAAGGGCATTAAGGTTCCGCAGGACATCTCCCTGATGGGCTTTGACGATACCAGCCTTTCCTCTTTTACCTCGCCGCCGCTGACAACTATCCATGCACCAGCTTACGATATGGGCAGCTTTGGCGCTAACATTGTCTTCAATATCCTCAAGCAGCATCCGGCAACAGCCATGAAAATTAAACTCCCCTGTCAGCTGATGGAAAGACAGTCCTGCCGCAAATTATAACTGACAATTAACGGACAGAAAGTCCTGCCGCAAATTATAACCGACAATTAATACACAGAAAGTCCTGCCGTAAATACTGGCAGGACTTTCTGTCGTCATTTCCATTCTCAGCGGAACGCGCTGTATACTCCGCCGTTTGCCATTGCACCGCGGCAATCTGAAAGTTCACTGACTGTCACAAGCTGATAGCCCCTCTGTATCAGTTCTGGTATAATCACCCTCGATGCTGCCGCTGTCTGGCTGTAAAGGTCGTGCATCAGGACAATATCGCCATCCCTCACTTTGCCCAGGACTGCCGCCTGCGTGGAAGATGCATTCCTGGTCTTCCAGTCTAGCGTATCAATTGACCACATAATTATCGGCATCCCCACAGCGCTCCTTACCATTGCGCTATGCCCTCCGCCAGGCGGACGCATAACAACCGGGGCTACCCCTGTCACATTCTGCACTGCACTGTTCGTTGCGCCAATCTGGCTCTGAATCTGGGAACCCCCCACCTTCGTCAGCACCTGATGGCTATAGGTATGGTTTCCGATTTCGCATCCCATCTGCTGTGCGCTGCGCACGGTGTCGGCATAGCCGGGAACCCGGTTCCCTACCACAAAAAACGTTGCCACACTGTTGTGCTGCCGCAGCACGTCCAGAATTTCCGGCGTATATTGGGAGGGTCCATCGTCATAAGTAAGGGCAACCATCGGCCTGCTGGTATCAATCATCCTTCTTGGCTCAGCATTTCCATTGTAATAGCACATGTAGACGCCATCTTTTACCCGGCAGCTTGCCACTTTGCCGTTTGCCAGCGAATATGTATAAATCTGCCCTGATATTTTCTTTGCCACAGCCCCATTTGCCAGAGCATAAACCAGGCTGCCATGACAAGTGAGGTACATTCCTGCTTCGCTTACCTTTACGCCGTCGGCGCCAAAATAATATTCCGTGCCGTCTACCCCACGTATATCGCTCTTCACCAGCGTCTTCCTGCCGTTGCTATAGTCATAACATTTCCTGCTGACAGTATCGTACAATTGCGTACATCTGCCTAAGCCATTAAAGTAATACTTTTTCTTGTCTACCTCAAGCCAGGTTTTCTTCTGTTTTACCCACTTCTTATGACGGTAACTGTATTTATAATACCTCCATATCCCTTTCATATTCTGCAATTTTGCGGTAACCCACTTGGATTTGCCAACCTGTATGTATTCCCTGGATGATGATTTTTTCCAGCCCTTTTTCGTCAGCCGGATTCCATTTTTCCCGAAATAATAAATCTTCCCATTGTGCAGCTTGCAGATATCTTTCTTCAGCACACGCAGTTTTCCTTTTTCATACACCTTGCACTTTTGGGTTTGGGGATTATAAATTTTGGTACATTTGCCGCTCCTGTCAAAATAATAGCGTTTCCCACCGACATAAATCCAGACGTCTTTCTGTTTTCGCCATTTATCTGCCTTATAATCATACTTGTAATACTTCCATCCTGTCCTGGCGCTCTCCAGCTTAGCAACTATATAACCGGTTTTCGCCATCTGCAGATAACGTTTGCCGGATATTTTATGCCAACCCTTTTTGGTCACCTGTACGCCTTTGTTATTGAAATAGTATAGCTTGCCGTCATCCAGCCTACAGATACCCTTCCTGACAGGCTGTACGCCATCCCCAGGGCTTACAGCCCGCGCCTCCTGTCCATCCATCGACGCTCCTGCTTCATTCATACTGTCTCCCATCTGCAGTTCTGCTTCTTCCGTTCTGTCTCCCGCCTGCAGTTCTGCTTCTTCCGTTCTGTCTCCCGCCTGCAGTTCTGCTGCCTGAGTATGCGCAACTGCTGTACTGCACAGTAAAGATAGCAGCAGCAGGTATACCACTGCTGCTTTCCCAAATTTTCTTAACAATTGTTTAGTCTTTCCCATATAGCCACTTCCATTCTTCTGTATCCCTTGTAGGCCACATTTCACTGCCATCCCTTATGATTGCCGCTGCCATCACCTTGTCTGCAAGAATTCATACTCCCTCTGCGCCTCCTCATCCTCCGGGTAATCCTTCACGTATGACGCCATCTTCTCTTTTGCCTTGGCGAAATCATAGAGATACTCATAACAAATAATCTCATTGCGCCGCAGGCTCTTGGCGTCTTCCGGCTTGCCCGCCTCAAGCGCCTGCTGAAACAGTTCCAGGGCTTTTTTATATTTCCCGGCTTCCAGCTGCATTTCTCCCAGGGCAATCATCGTATCCGTATCGGAATCATTCTGCTTTAGATAACTCTCATAGAGGGATTTGGCTTTCTTGTCATCTCCCTGCGCATCATAGACCTGCGCCAGATAAAGCAGCGCCTTGGTATCCCCCATCTTGATTGCCTGATCCAGTTCTTTTCTGGCATTATCATACTCTTCGCGAATCAGATAGATATGCCCCCTCTCCCGGTAGTCCTCAGCAGTGCTGCCGGAAAGTTCCAATGCCTTTGCCACCAGCTCTTCCGCCTCACTGTCAAATCCGGCTCCTGCCAGATTTTCATAGACCGATAGGTAGAGTGCATAATTATTGCCGGAAAGCGCCAATGCGCTGGCATAATCCTTACGCGCATTTTCGCTGTCACCCTCCTTGAGGTACACACAGCCCCGGATAAAATATGCCGTGGCATCTTCATCATTATAATCAATCAGCGCATCACAGGTCGTGATGGCGCCCTTCGTATCTCCGCTGTTGTACTGGGCAGTCGCCTTGTAATAGCAAATGTCCAGTTCCATATCGCCGATTACCGCCTGGGACTGGTCCAACGCTTTCTGAAAGGCATCCACTGCCTCCTCATATTTGCCCTCATCCATCTTATTGATGCCCACCTGCCGGTATGCCTGCTGGTTCTCCACTGCCTCCTGATTGCCCTGGCAGCCCATTAGGCACATGCACGCAAACAGCATAGCTAACAGCAGCGGTAATCTTCTCTTAAAAATATTCTTTACCTTCTTACATTGCATTTTCTCTGCCTCCCTCTCTCTGTGGAAGCTGCGCCAAAATGATTGCCACAAACATCAGTACGCAGCCCAAAATTTCCCATGTAGTCAGTTTCTGCGATAACAGTACCATTCCTGCCAGCACGGAAATCACCGATTCCAGGCTGAGTATCAAGGATGCCACCGTTGGGTTCATCCCCTTCTGTCCCACAATCTGCAGTGTATATGCCACCCCGCAGGACATAATTCCCGCATATAATATAGGCTGCCAGGCGTTTAGGATATCCATAACCCGCGGCTCTTCCGCCACCAACATCCCCAGTCCCGACAATATCCCGCACACAAAAAACTGGATGCAGGACATCTTCACACCGTCCGCGCGTACCGTAAAATAATCAATCACCAGAATATGCACGGAAAACAGCAGCGCACAGACGATTAATAATATCTCGCCCTTTCCGATTGGCAGCCAGGAAATGAGCCGCTCCGTCTCTACAGTAGAAGTGTTGCCCTTTATACACAGAAAATACAGACCGAACAACGCAAACAGCACGCCAAACCACACATTTAATCCGCATTTTCTACGCAGGAAAATGCCCAGTACCGGCACAATGACAATATAACACGCCGTGATAAAGCCCGCTTTCCCCACAGAAGTATAGAGAATGCCCATCTGCTGGAAATTACTTGCCAGGCACAGCAGGATGCCGCATGAAATTCCGCCAGCCAGCAGGTTCTTGCGTTCCCTTTTCTTATCCTGTAATTCTATCCCCGCTCTCTCCTGATGTCCCTGCAGTCTGCCAAGAAACCAGATACAGGGAATCAGAACCAGCCCTCCAAGCAACGAGCGTACGCAATTGAAGGTCAGCGGTCCCACATAGTCCATGCCTACGCTCTGCGCTACAAATGCTACGCCCCAGATTGTGGCGGTAAGGAGCAGCAGCAGGGAATTTTTTATTTTCATCTTTTCCATTCTGTCTATCCTATCAAAGAAGACTGCCGCAAAACAGCCTCGGACAATTCCTGTCCTCCGATGATATTGCGGCAGTCCCTTTATATTCTAGTATTATTTAGACTCCGGCATTTTCACTTTCACTTTGTCCAAATGCCAGATGTCATCCACATATTCCTGAATCGTACGGTCTGATGTAAACTTGCCGGCATGTGCCACATTAAGCATTGCCATCCTTGCCCATGCTTTTTCATCCCTGTACGCTTTCTCTACTCTCTCCTGTGCTTCCACATAGGAACGGAAATCCTTGAGGATAAAGTAAGTATCCGCATACTGGGTCTCTTTCGTATTCAGCAGGGAATTATATAATGGGCGGAACAGTTCCGGATCGTTCCTGGAATACATGCCATTAATCAGCTGCATCAATACCTGACGCACATCCTGGTCACTGTTGAATATCTGCATGGGGTCATAGTCACGCTTCTGCTCATGCTCAATGACCTCCTGGGAACTCATGCCAAAGATAAATGCATTCTCTTCTCCCACTTCCTCTACAATCTCCACATTCGCGCCATCCATTGTTCCCAGCGTCACCGCACCGTTTAACATAAACTTCATGTTGCCGGTCCCGGATGCCTCCTTGCTCGCCGTGGAAATCTGCTCGGATACATCGGCTGCCGCAAAAATCCACTCTGCAATCGATACCTTATAATCCTCAATAAATACTACTTTAATCTTACCGCCAATGGAAGCATCGTTATTGATTACCTCCGCCACGCTGTTAATCAGCTTAATCGTCAGCTTGGCAATGCGGTAGCCTGCTGCTGCCTTGGCGCCAAAGATAAAGGTCCTGGGATAGAAATCCATCTCCGGGTGTTCCTTAATCTTATTATAAAGGTACATCACATGCAGGATATTCAATAGCTGACGCTTATATTCATGGAGACGTTTTACCTGTACGTCAAAAATAGAACGCGGGTCTACTTTGATTCCGTTATGCTTTTGAATATAATCTGCAAGGCGCAGCTTATTGCGGTATTTGATGTTCATGAACTCCTGCTGTGCTTTCTCATCATCCACATACACAGCTAACTTCTCCAAATGCGGCAGATTTGTTACCCAATCGTTGCCGATATATTTGTTAATCCACTCGGACAGGAGGGGATTGCCATGATAGAGGAATCTTCTCTGTGTAATTCCATTGGTCTTATTATTGAATTTCTCCGGGAACATCATGTAGAAATCATGCAGTTCCTGGTTCTTTAATATCTCGGTATGCAGCCTTGCCACACCATTGACGGAACAGCCTGCAGCAATTGCAAGATGCGCCATTTTCACCTGACCATCATAGATGATTGCCATCTTCTCCACTTTGTGGCGGTCCCCCGGGAACTTCTTCTCAATGTCCAGGATAAAGCGGCGGTTAATTTCCTCCACAATCTGGTAAATTCTCGGCAGCAGCCTGGAAAAGATTTCAATCGGCCATTTCTCCAATGCCTCTGACATAATTGTGTGGTTGGTATAAGCGCAGGTATGCGTGGTAATCTCCCATGCCTCATCCCATTCCATGCCTTCCTCGTCCAGCAGAATGCGCATAAGTTCTGCCACTGCCACCGTAGGATGCGTATCATTCAGCTGGATTGCCACCTTCTCCGGCAGTTTATGCAAATCGGTATGATGCTTCTTATAACGTGTGATTGCGCGCTGTACACTGGCTGACACGAAGAAATACTGCTGTTTCAGGCGCAGTTCTTTTCCCTGAATATGGTTGTCATTGGGATAGAGCACCTCCACAAGGTTCCTGGCAAGGTTCTCCTGCTCTACCGCTTTCTTATAGTCTCCCTTGTCAAACGCATCCAGCTCAAAATATTCTTCCGGCTCTGCATCCCAGGCAATCAGTACGTTGACCATATTATTGTTATATCCAAGTACCGGCATGTCATAAGGTACGGCACGTACAGACTGATAGCCCTCATGGATGAACTTCATCTTTCCGTTTCCTCCCATCTCTGAACGCACATATCCGCCGAATTTGACCTGGAATGTATGCTCTGGGCGGCGCAGCTCAAAAGGATAGCCATCTTTCAGCCAGTTATCCGGCACTTCCACCTGGAAGCCGTTGTCAATCTTCTGGCGGAACAGCCCATAACGGTAGCGGATTCCACAGCCATACGCAGGATAGCCCAGGGTAGAAAGAGATTCCATAAAGCAGGCTGCAAGGCGTCCTAAGCCGCCATTTCCCAATGCCGGGTCTGGCTCCTGGTCCTCAATCACATTCAAATCAAAGCCAATCTCTTCCAGCGCCTCTTTGACTTCCGTGTAAGCAGTCATATTGATCAAGTTGTTGCCCAAAGCCCTTCCCATAAGGAACTCCATGGACATGTAATACAGAATCTTGGGGTCTTCCTCTTCAAATGTCTTCTGCGTGGCAAGCCACTGGTCAATAATCACATTCTTAACCGCATTGGATACCGCCTGGTATACCTCCTGCTGGGAAGCTTCCTCCAAAGTCTTGCGATAAAGATTCTTCACATTGTTCTTAATTTCCTGAATGAATTTTTCCTTGTCAATTATTCTTTTCATAGCCATCTCCTTTTTCTCTGGTACACGCCTGTCAGACAAGCCAGACCATCTCTGCCTTGACAACATATTGTTCCTTTTCGTTATATTTTTTCTACTCCGAGCACCACGTGTTCTCCATTGATATTCCATTCCTTCTCGTATCCTTTTATCTGCGTGCTGTCAATGTCCTCAGCAAGCACCTCAGACTGTATCTGCGCGCCATGCTTACGAAAGACTGTATCAATCTTGTCTTCTGCCTGATAAGAAACGGTAATCTTATCCATCACCTCAAAGCCGGCTTCCTTACGCATAGTCTGAATCTTGCTGATAAGTTCACGCACAAAGCCTTCTTCAATGAGTTCCGGTGTCAGATTGGTATCAAGTACCACAGTAACTTCATTATCCCCTTCTGTCACATAGCCTTCCTGCTGGGTCATGGTAATCAGAAGGTCCTCTTCACATAATACAACTTCTGCATCTACGCTGTCAAGCGTCAGACTGCCTTTCTCCTTCAGCTCTGCATACGCCTTGTTGCCGTCAAGCCCACTTAAAGCCTGTTGAATCTGCTTTAAGAACTTGCCATATTTGGGGCCGACCGTGCGCAGCTGCGGCTTAAAGACATAGTCCGTAAAGCTGCTGACGTCCTCTGTAAATTCTACATTCTTTACATTCAGCTCGTCTGCGATGATTTCCTGGAAAAACTCTGGCAGCCCATAAGGCGCTTTCACAAACATTTTGCCAATTGGCTGGCGGTTCTTGATGTTGGCATTGTTACGGCAGGCACGGCCCATCACCACAATTTTCAGCACGGCATCCATGTTCTTTTCCAGTTCTTCATCTACCATGGAGGTATCTGCCACCGGGAAATCACACAGGTGGACGCTCACTGGCGCAGACTTGTCGATGCTGCATACCAGATTGCGGTAAATATCCTCTGTCATAAAAGGAATCATGGGGGCTGCCAGTTGGCTCACAGTCACCAATGATGTGTACAAGGTCATGTAAGCATTTATCTTATCCTGTTCCATGCCCTTTGCCCAGAAACGTTCCCTGCTCCTCCTGACATACCAGTTGCTCATGTCCTCCACAAACTCCTGCAATGCCCTGGCAGCTTCGGGAATGCGGTAATTCCCCAAATCTTTGTCCACTTCCGTTACCAGCGTATTCAGCTTGGACAGGAGCCATTTATCCATCACGGATAATTTATCATATTCCAAATTATATTTTGTGGCATCAAATTCATCAATATTGGCATAAAGAATGAAAAATGCATAGGTATTCCACAGTGTGCCCATAAATTTACGCTGCCCTTCCTGCACAGCTTTCCCATGGAAGCGGTTGGGCAGCCAGGGTGCGGAATTGATGTAGAAATACCAGCGGATGGCATCTGCACCGTAAGTCTCCAACGCTTCAAAGGGGTCTACGGCATTGCCCTTGGACTTGCTCATCTTCTGCCCATTCTCATCCTGCACATGGCCCAGTACGATGACATTCTCGTACGGCGCCTTATTAAACAGCAGTGTGGACTCTGCCAGCAGCGAGTAGAACCAGCCGCGGGTCTGGTCGACAGCCTCAGAGATAAACTGCGCCGGGAACTGCTGCTCAAAGAGTTCTTTATTCTCAAACGGATAGTGATGCTGCGCAAAAGGCATTGCCCCGGAATCAAACCAGCAGTCAATCACCTCCGGCACACGGTGCATCTGCTTGCCGCATTTCGGGCATTTAATGGTCACCGCATCAATGTAAGGGCGGTGCAATTCAATCTCCTCCGGACAATTGTCAGACATCTCTTTCAGTTCTGCGATGCTGCCGATGGAATGCATATGGCCGCACTCGCACTCCCAGATATTCAGAGGCGTTCCCCAGTAACGGTTCCGGGAAATTCCCCAGTCCTGCACATTTTCCAGCCAGTCGCCAAACCTTCCTTTGCCGATACTCTCAGGAATCCAATTAATCGTATTGTTGTTGCGGATTAAATCTTCCTTAACCGCCGTCATCTTGATGAACCAGGATTCCCGCGCATAGTAGATGAGCGGCGTGTCGCAGCGCCAGCAATGGGGGTATTCATGTTCAAACTTCGGCGCATCGAACAGCAATTTCTGGTCTTCCAAATCCTGTAAAATCATGAGGTCTGCCTTCTTACAGAAAACACCCGCGTAAGGCGTACCCTCGGTCAGTTCTCCCTTGCCGTTTACGAACTGCACGAAAGGCAAATCATAGTCCCTGCCCACCTTAGAGTCATCTTCACCGAACGCCGGCGCAATATGGACAATTCCGGTACCATCCGTCATCGTGACATAGGTGTTGCAGGTAACAAAATGTGCTTTCTTATGCTGCTTCGCTGCTGCCTCTCCGGCACAGGCAAACAAAGGCTCATATTCCCTGTATTCCAAGTCTTTGCCTTTATACGTCTCCAAGACCTCATAGGCTTTCTCGCCAGAGGCCTGCTGCTCCTTGTCAAGCAGGGTGGATAACACTTTATCCAGCAGCGCCTCCGCCATATAATAAGTATAGCCGTCAATTGCTTTCACTTTGCAGTAAGTCTCCTCTGGATGCATACAGAGCGCAAGGTTCGAGGGCAGCGTCCACGGCGTGGTCGTCCATGCCAGGAAATAGGCGTCCTCGCCTACTGCCTTGAAGCGGACAATCGCTGAACGTTCTTTTACGGTCTTATAGCCCTGAGCCACCTCCTGTGCGGACAGCGGCGTCCCGCAGCGCGGGCAGTAAGGCACAATCTTGAACCCTTTATAGAGTAATTTCTTGTCCCAAATCTCCTTCAATGCCCACCACTCGGACTCAATGAAATCGTTGTGGTAGGTGACATAGGGGTTATCCATATCTGCCCAGAAACCGACCGTGCCGGAGAAATCCTCCCACATGCCCTTGTATTTCCAGACGCTCTCTTTACATTTATCAATAAACGGCTCCAAACCATACTCTTCAATCTGCTCCTTGCCGTCCAATCCCAACAACTTTTCCACTTCCAGTTCTACCGGAAGCCCATGGGTATCCCAGCCCGCCTTACGCGGCACCATCTTGCCCTTCATCGTCTGGTATCTCGGTATCATGTCCTTGATAACACGCGTCAGCACATGCCCGATATGGGGTTTGCCGTTCGCCGTGGGCGGCCCATCGTAAAACGTATAAGTTTCGCCGTCCTTCCTGTTCTCCATGCTCTTCTTAAAAATATCCTGCTCTTTCCAGAACTGCTCTGTCTGCTTTTCTCTTTCCACAAAGTTTAAATTCGTCTCGACTTTGCTATACATCATGATTCTCCTTTCGTGCGATTGTTCAAATTATAAATCCTGCCCTTCCCTTTTGTCAAGGGAGGGCAGGATTTTATACCGAAAAAGGGCAGTCAAACAGATGATAAATACATAATATGCATTGCGTTTAACAACTGGCGTTTATATGCATGAAGACG
>CANOFO010000099.1 GCA_947565305.1 uncultured Lachnospiraceae bacterium
TTGGTCTTCTAAGGAAAAGCCAGTAAACGCAACTTTGTTGCCAGTGTCAAAAGTATTACGACAATGAAAACCGCCGTTTATCATAGAAGAGATGGAACTAGACCCATACGAAATGATTTCCCCATCTTTGATGAGGGTGTATACATCGTGTCGTTTACTGCTAAAGCGTAAGCCATCCGTTCCCAGATAGATTCCATGGTCCATCGTTCCGTTCAAACCAGGGCTGCCGATATATAATGCTGAATCGCTGATAGTAAAGCCGCCAATGGTACCTCTTTCTGCGATAAGTTCTCCATTAAAAGAACCGTCCGTAGCATGGATGGTGCCAGTAAAAGAGCCGCTGGTGGCATGGACAATGCCGTTAAACTCGCCATCGGTGGCATGGATGGTGCCGTTAAACTCGCCATCGGTGGCATGGATGGTGCCGTTAAACTCGCCATCGGTGGCATGGACTGTGCCGGTAAATTCACCGTCAGTGGCAAAGACCGTACCGTGGAAACTCCCATCGGTAGCCTCGACAGTTCCGGTTAAGTGCAGGTTTCCATCCCGGTCGCAATAAAAAGTGTCTTCATTTTCTGCAGTTTCGGCATTGTGTTTGGAAATTTTAAAGAGCCTGGAATTGTTGGGGTTGATGGTCACGGTATTCTTGCTGTTGGTTATGGCGAGCCCATTTTTATCAAATTTGAGCGAGCTGTTCTCGTTGTAGATGCCAAGGTTTTCCCCGAGGATGAATCTCCCGACAATCGAGTCGGCGATTACGCCGTAGCCAGCCATTTCTTTGCTGGTCTCAGGGTCAACGTAATAATACTTGCCAATTGCGCTGTGGATAGTCTGCCAGTTATCGTTGGTGAGGAAGAGCGCATTGCGGTTAATTTTCAGCTGATGGCTGTCATATCCATCCGCAATATCGTCATAGGCACGGCATAGTATGCCGTTTGTGTCAATGACAATCTCCTGTGTCAGGGAATCGTTGACCAGTTTTGTTTTCGTGGCATCGAGCCCATTTTTTATCCAGTCCTTTACCTGTGCGGAAGCGGCAGCTGTGTGCTGCATCTGCTGTTTGAAGGAGGAATAGGAAGAGGAGAGCGAACCGGCAGCGCTGATGACAGACTTCAAATCAGAAACTCCCTGCGAAGTCTTTGTCAGCGTTGAAAATTCCACGCTGATGGAAGCAGACTCATCGAAGGTAACCTGATAGGAGAGCAGCCTTAGCTGGTAAATCGTATCATCCACCATCAGATGTATCCAGTTTCCTACCTGAAAATCTTTAGCAAAATTACTGAATTCAGGCAGGATGAGCAGATTGTTGATGTCTGCGCTCACCTCATACTGCATGTTTCCGGCTTTTATCAATTCCTTTTTGGCCGCCGTCAGCAATTCTTCCGTTTTGGTAATAATCTCGGAATCTGTAAGGTTGCTGCTGACATAATTGTCATTCTTGTAATTATTTTCGCGCCGATAAGAGCAAAATATGACCCATAAGCTTCCGAGGGATGTCTTCAGGTCTAAGTTCTTTCGTTCCGCTTCCTTAACAGAATTCAAATGCTCATAAATATTTTGGACAATACCAAGCTGTCTGGTTTTGGCAGCTATCTCAGCATCAATGCAGTCGATGCGGCTGCGATATTGATGGTAAAATTTGTCGTATAATTCCGTACTCATGGCAGACTCATCATTTTCGGAATGCACGTTTTCTATAATTCCCAGGCAGCTTTGGAATGAGTTTTGTATGCTGTCGAGATAATCAATATTGTAGAGTTTTAATTTTTCGGCAAACTCTGATTCCGTCAGACTCATGTCAGTAATGGGCTTGGCATATTTGTCTGCTTTTGCCAGTTCTTTCTCCAATTTCTGGTTGAGGAAATTCTCAAGGTCAGAATTGATGGAGATCGAGAGCGTTTTCTGGCCGCTGTGCTCCTTGTCGGCGATTTCTGTCAGCTTGATGGTACCCTGCCATTTTTTGACGCCGTTTTGGGTCGTAAAAGAGGTGTTTTCCGTGGAAATTTTATACAATGCGGTGTTGACATATACCCGGCAGTAATTTTCCACAGCGCGGTCGATAGAGGACAGGACAGCAGTGCTCGCATTGGCAACGCTGACAGGGCTTAAATTTTCGGCAGTCAGCCGGGCAAGCGTATCTTCTAAGGTCTCCTGTTCCGTGACAATCGTGGGGAACATGGAAGACTTTATGAAATACTGCAGGTCTGTATTTTCATAGAGGTATTTTATGATGTTCTTGTACCCCTGTACGCAGTTTTGCCCATTTTCTACGGTAATTTCTATGGTATGGTATTTATCCGTGGCAGTCCCCGAAGAATTTTTGTTGCTGAAAATGCTGTTAATATAGCTTATAATGCCATTGTAGCCCGATAAGTCCGGCATGGGAAAAAGTTTGCTGTGGTATGTAGCCGTATATTTTTCATTGTAATCTTCTAAACGTTTTACTAAATCGGCGGGCATTTCCTTTTTTACCTCTGGGGAAAAATAATAGAGGTAATTGGTTCCATCGGGGTTGAGGCTGGCAATGGCATCGGTGATGACATCGTCCCCGCCCTCTACATGGAAGCAGTTCTTGAGGGAGTCCTTATTGCTTTTAATGGAAGCGGATTTGGCAAGGTTGTCTCTGGAAATATAGATGGAGGTCTCTTTGCCGTAGGCTCCGTCAAAGTCTTTGCTCCCGCATTCCGGGCATACATCGGTAAATTCACCCCGGTATCCGCATTTTTTGCATTTATTGCAGAGGTCGTAGGCATTGATGGTCCTGGTTGCCGCGTCAAACGTGAACAGGCAGTTGTACTGTTCGGCAATCTCCCCCATAAGCGCATCGTAAACGGTTGTGCCAGAGAGAGAAAATTCATACCAAGCGGTTAGTTCTTTTAAATGCTCATCCACATGGCCGATGGAGTAGTGGCCCGCCTTATCGAGAATGCGATGCAAAAGGGAGGCCGATTTCGGGGAATCGCGGTAAAAAACAGTGGGAAAATCCGGGTCATAGTCGTCCCTTGCAATGTCTGCTTCCGTATTGATTTCAATGTCGTAGAGGTTCACCTGGGACAATTCTGATTCGCAGAGGGAAAGGCAGGAGACTTTCTTGACTACATCCTGTTCTTCGCTTTTTTCAACCTGCATGTCAAAATATTCTTCATATTCAGGTAGGTAGACGATATTGTAATCGTTGATTTTGTCCCAGATGTCACTGTCTGTGTCTTGCGCATGTACCGTAAATGATAATTCATTTGGCGCATTAAAATGATTGGTATAGACCATGTCAGAAATGGGTACGGAACCAATATTCTCATAGGTCCGGCGTTTTATGACAACGGTAGGTATTTTGATATTGAGGTTGTTTTTGTAAATTTTTTCTGCCATAATGATTCCTTTCTTGGAGGAGAATTTGTCAGTCAAGTTCTCCAAACCAGTCTAATTGTTTTTGTGATATCTCTTTGAGATTTACTCCGAATCCAGAGTAGCCGCTTTGCAGCAGAAGTTCCGCATTTTTTATTTTGGAAATCCGTTTAACGGAATCCATAAATGCGTTAATCTTCATATCCCATATTTGCGAGTGGTTGTATTTGAACCCTTCGCTGTTTACCATTGCAGATACCATGTTTTTTAATGCAGAATGGTATTCTTTGTCTTTGTTTCGCAGGTAATCTTCCCTTGCGTCTTCTATGAGAATCATTTTTGTGGATTCATTTGCAGGGACTTTTTCATCTTTATGGATGAAATGCACTTTGCGCAGATAATCTGTAATCACATGGTAAGTAAACTCATCAATTATGATTTCTTCTTCCCGGATATCCCCGGAAAAGTTTTTTTTCCTGACCTGCAGCAGCAATGGGGGCTCGCCCTCTTCGCGCTGTACAATTTCAAATTTTTTAAAATCCAGGTCTCCAAACAGGATAGAGGTTTTTTCCTGCGGGTAGAAATTGTACAGAAATCCATAAAACAGTTCAAACGGCTTAATTTTCGTATAGTCGAGACCGATGTCCCAAAGCTGCCATTTCATGGACTGCGGAGTTGCCGTCAAATGATACAGCAAGGAGTAATAATCGCGTTCCCCATAGGTGCATATCTCGTCCAGGGAAGGCTGGTGGATTGTAATATGCCTGGAAACGGCAAAATCCTGCCCGCGGTACAATTTTAGTTCATCATTTTCCAAATCCATCACCAACTTTCTGTTTTTGAAACAAAGAATATAGAGTATCTGCAGACCTGCAGCAAGGCAGGGCGGCTGCGGGAATGTCTATTTGCAGTCCGCCCTGTCCTATATAACTTAAAATTGTACCCTGATGCCAGGGCACAATTCGGCTGGTGATTTCCGAAAGATGATTCTTTTCTGCAGGTTTGGTGATTTGGCTGGGTTAACGCTGATAGAATTTGGCGTTGCCGATGCCATTGCCCATTGCGTTGGAGATGACAGCTTCCGTGATGCATTTTGTGGTCTGTCCATTTTGGCAGATTTCTTCGCGCAGCTGTTTCCCAAATGTTTTCGGGTCGTTTACCCCATACATGGTGATGCCGCCCAGGTCAATGCTGATGTTCTGCATGCCCATGCTGCCTGTCTGGGTTGGCAATGTTTTGGGAAGGGAGTTCTGCGCCGGGGCAAGATATGCTTCCTGGAATAAGGCGGTCGGGTCAAAATTCAGCAAGGGATTATCTGAATTAATGACAGCTTTGCCCAGCAGATTTTCCTTAAGCTGATGTTCAGATATATTTCTGCGTGGGGGCAGGCTTTCCAGGACGGTTTCTGTCGGTTTCTTTGGGGTGTCTTTGGCGGGAGCAGTGTTTAGGACAACCTCCTTCGTGTAACGTTCTGGTTTTGAAGTAATGATTTGTTCTGCAGTCTGTGTCTTTTTAGTGACAGATTTTATAGTGGCAGCTTTTTTGTTAGAGGACGCTTTTTTATCGGTGGCAGTTTTCTTGGAAGTCGTTTTTTTCTGATTAGATTTATTATCTTGGGCTGACTTCTTGGTTTGGGAAGAATTTTTTTTCTTGTCAGTGTTTTTGTCTCCGGTTGGTGGCTCATTGTTCTTCCCATTTGTGTTTTGCGCGGGTGGAGCAGGTTTTGCTTCTGTGGTTGTTTCAGAAGCGTATTGGGAATTTGTCTGAGTCCCATTGATGAGTTCTGCCAATGTGGAACTCAGTCCATCATCGATAGATTTAAGGGTAGTGATAATTGCCTCATTGTCGGTGCCAAGCAGCTCTGCAATACTCTCCAAAATGAAATCTGTGTTGTCTAGCTTCTCATCGAAGAAGGACTCCATGTCATCATACATCTCATCCAGCATATTTTCTGTGTCTGACAGGTATTTATCATACTGGGTGTCTTTTAAGTCCTGTTTTGCTTCGGCGAGCTCCATCTTGATTTTCTGTATTCGGGCACGGTTTTCTTCTGTATCGTCGTTTGTGGAATATGCATCCATACGCTTTTGTAGGGAAGCAAGGTCCTTTACTTTCTGCTCAATCGTGCGCTGATACTCGTAGGCGTCTTTTTCTGTGCTCATGAGCTCTTTATATTTGGAGATAAGGCTGCTGATTTTTTCAAGCTGTGTGTCGTATAAATCTTTTACAAGCTCTTTTTGTTTTTGCAATGTCTGGTTTGCAGCGAGGTTTTTTTCCTGTATCTTATCTTCGAGTTCACGTTTCCGTGCAATGACGTCAGGGTCCGCGCCGTCCAGTTCGCCCTTTTGTATTTGTCCCATCAGCTTGTTATATTCTTTCTTATACTGTTCTGCCTGGGCAAGATAGGCCTGGTAATTATTCTGGTAGAGCTTTAGCGCGGCTTTTCCATATTCGGTGAGGCTGCCAGTGTCTTTGTCCGTTAGTTCCTCATCTGCCATCATGTCGATGTAATAGTCTGCTTCATTGTTGATACGTTCCATTGTTTCCATGGCATCATCAAACAAATCCCATTGTAGGCTATGGTATGCTTTGTTGTAATTGATGATGGACTGCGCTGCCTCGTTGATGGCGTTGGTTACGCCGTCTATCTCCTGGGTCATCTGCAGCCACTGGGAAGAACCTTCTTTTATGTTTCCGGCAGCAACGGCTTTGTTGAGACGCTTCTGGAGTTCCTTCCGTTTTTTGGTAAGATTTTCTTTTTTGTCCTCTTCGTTAGCAACCAATGATTGATATATATTCAGATTATCTTTTTTTTTGCCGCTGGATTCATTTATACCTATCTGGCTATTGAGTTCTGTCTCTTTCTGGGTGTTTTTGTAGAGTGTGTTATCCCATTTTTCAGAGGCATTGGAGAATTTTTCAAGTACCAGGTCGGCAATCTCCGTTCGGGAAGTCTCTGCAAACAGGTTGGCCGTTTCTCTATCCCGCTCCAGGGCATCCCTGTGGGCGTTGTAAGTGGTACAGGCTGCCAGCAGTTTCCCATTGTCGTTCAGTTTTGCAGCGGCATCAAGCAAATTAGAGCTTATTTTTTTCTTGGATTTTACACATGCCCTGATTTTTTTCAGCAGCGCTTTATTTTTGGAGGTCTGCTTGAAATTCTTCAATTTTTGGGATGATTTTCTGATATTTTTCTTATCATCGGAGACGGCTGTATTGTAGAACTTCTTTTTATCTTTTATGTTTTGAATTTTGGAGTTGATGATATCATTTTTCGTATAGGTATTTGTTTGGTTGCTTAACTTTGCATCGAGAAACTCATTTCTGGAATCCTTTTTGGCAGCTTTTTTTTCAGCTTTTTTACCGACAAGGGCTGCTGTTGCCGCAGCCGTCTCAAAGATGTTTTTCTTTAGTTCAACAATCGACTTATTGTTGGCATCAATCCTTTCCTGATATTCCCTCCACGCTTGGGAGCCTTTGGGAACCGTCTTTTGCAGTTTGCTGAGTTCTGCATTCATTGACCGGTAATAGGAAATCTGTTTCCCATTGGCAGCGTTTATCTTTGCGTAGTCTTTGGCGGACGCCATGAGGCCTCTTGCTTCTTTGTATTCGATGTTAGCCTGGGAGCGGTCCTTGTTGGCCTGTGCTTTGGCAGAGAGTTTGTCGTATTTTGTAATGGTAAGTTCTATGCGTTCGCGGGCAAGCGCTTCCTGTTCCTTTTTCAGGTCCCTGACAGCCTCCCTGCAGGCGAGGGCTTTTTCATACCATTCCTTGTATTCCCGGATGCGTTTTTTCAAGTCCTCATCTGTGATAGTCTCAATATCCAGGCTTCCATTTTGTATCTGCGACACATATTTCTCTTCAAGCCCTACGCTGTTTGCCTTTTTCAGGTATTTCTCCTCTGCCTTGTTTTGGGTGTCAATCTGCTTTGCTATCTCTGAGATTGCATTGGCATATGATTTTCCCCGGTCCTTGAAAGATTGGAAGGCTTCTTTGGCTGCATTCTTGGCCTCGTCAATGCGGGATTTGATGCGGGTGATAGCAGTTTCTATGAAGTTGAAAGTCTCCGGGGTCTGCGTCTTTTGGGGTGTGGAACCGCCGGTGCTGGCGCGGGGCAGTGTGCGGATTTGGATAGGGGTTCTGTCTTCATTTTTATGTGCTTCTTTTAGGTTTTCTAATTCCTGTTGCGGTGTGAGCGTTTCGTAATGGTTTTGGGCGCCTCCCTTGCCCGTCCCATCGTTCCCTACGGTTACGGCATTGGCAAATGCGGCTGCATCGGCTGCACCGTAATAATACTCTATCAGCTCTTTAAGCTGATCTCTTTTATCGTTCACTCCCAAGTCGGAATTTTCTGAGAAAATCTGTTCCTGTATAATGCAGTCCATGATAGCGTATTTTACTTCATCAACGGCGTTGGCCTCATCCATTAAGTTTATAACGGAATTGATAGAGTCTTCATTTATGCCGTCTTTTGTCAATGCAAGCGCTTTCAGGCTCAGGTCCTGAATTTGGTATTTTGCTGTGAGTTTCTGTTGTACGAGTTCTTCGGCATTGTCTATGCCCATAGCATCCAGCTGGCTGATATAATAGCCTTTGTTCGTTTCCGTCAGGTTTGCGAGGAAGTTATTGCTGCCGATGTAGGCGGTCGCTAGTTTGTTTGTTGCAGCCTGCACCTCGCTTAAGGAAGAGGAAGCGTTGCCAAGGACATTGACATAGTTGTTCCATTCAGCAGTCTGTGCTTTTAACCCACTGTCCATGCCGGTAAAAGTTTCTGCACCGATGGCAGAACCTGGGTCCTGCTGTTTGGCATAAAGGTTTCCGGTAAGCCCGGAAATGCCCTTTTCCATGGAAGCAAGCTGATCTGTCGATGACACGAGCTCATTTACCTGACCGATGACTTCTTGAACCTCCCTGGTACTGTTTGGCTCAATTCCAAGATTGGCGAGGAAATTGTCTGAGCCCCTGGTATCGCGGAATGTTTCCAGGGTTAGCTGCCCTGCCTGGGCAAGCGCCAGCAGGTCATCTTTGAGGGTCTTTAAGGACTCGTCTTCTGTGGTGTCTAGTGAGGTCCAGACTTCGGTGAAGGAGGGAGATGGGGTATTAATGCTTTTTTCATATCGCCTGATGGCATCGTCTGCGTTTGTTGCACCATTTGTTGCAGACAGCCATTTCTCCGTCTGTTCTTTGGTAAAGCCTTGCGTGTAGTTGGTAAGTTTGTAATAATCGTAACTTCCTCTGGGAGAAATGTTGGCGAGATTCCAGTTCATTCGGCTGTTTGTTTTACTGTACTCCTCGAGATTGAAAAGGCTGTACATGTCTGCCAGTGACTTTTTCTGTTGCTTATCTGGGATGTTTTTATTTATTGCTTCCATGACAGGCGTAAGAAGGTCATTGATTTTCTTGTTAGCGTCCTTATAAGACATTTGTGAGAAATCCAGTGTGAAAAGGTTATTTATGGACTTCATGAGCATGGAATTTGTGTCTGGTTCTTCACAGGCAGCGGACAGGGGAGATAATACCAGCGACTGGATGAGCTGTTTTGCTGCCCCGATATCGCCATCCTCGACACCTAGTTCAGACCACTGCAGGTTACCAACCATTGATTCTATTACTTTTTGGAACCGAGCGTCACTGTCCTTATATAAATCAAGGTCACCGACCCATGTCATCATCATCTCGGACATTTCCTGGTTTTTTGCTTTCAGTTCAGACTGTTTTATGGAAAGGGTGGTCTGCATGTCATGGTAAAAGTTGTCGTAGGAGTCTGAGATGTTTGATTTGTCAGTTTCGCTCAATTCAAGTTTGCTGAAGTCAATGGTATAGGAATCAATGCCTTGCCCATGATGTTCAGCTGTTGTTGCTTTTTCTAACGATTTACGCGCCCTTTGTCCTAAATTATTTTCGACAAAGTCAAGGTAGTCATTTAGTTCGTTGTTTTTCCCGGAAATGACTTTTCTTCCTTGCATATTCATGATGTCGTTATATGTGTTTTTTAATTTTTCCAGATTGTCCTCTGCATCGGATATTTCTCTTTTTTGACCGTACAGTACCTGGAATATACCCTCATTTCCGTCAGAACCCTCCACGTACGCACCGAGCTGTTCGCGTATTTCTGCTTTTGCCAGGTTATTCTGCTGCTCCACGAGTTTGGCGATGGAAGCAGTCACAGTGTCGACATCGCCGCTCAGTCCGAGGATGGCATTGCCGTTCTCATCATAATTCTTTGTGAGTGAAGGGAAGAGCTCTGACAGCTGGCTGTTCACTTCGAGGAAGCGTTCATAGCTTTCTGTGGAGAGACCTTTGTTTTCATTTGTGAAAGGGTCAACCCCCTGAACTAAATTTGCAAATTCCAGGGAGAGCTCGGATGCTTTGGAGGAAGTGTCAGACATACCGGACTTTATGTCGCGGATTGCTCCGGCAGATTCTTCCACAGCAGCCTTGGCGTTCTCGAATGCCTCCTGCTGCCTCTCCTCAAAATGGATGAGGTAGTCAATCCCCTCGATTGCCTTGGATACTGCAAATGCGATTGCCATATTCAGTGCCATGTTGCTGGCAGTTACAAGAGCGTTCATGCCGAGTGCAGCCGCTTTGGATGACTTTGTCATGTCATTGAAGGCAACTACATTGTTATTTGCATTTTTGACCATGTTCCGTGCTTCTTCCGATGCATTTCCCATGGTTTTGTTTGCAGCCCTCTGTGCAATCGTATAATTGCTGACGCTGGCGCCGTTGCGCCTTACTATTTCCGACAACCGGTTGAATTCGTTGTTGTATGCTATTATGGCTGCAGTGTCGGTATCGGATAATTTGTATTGTCTGGAAAAGAAGTCTTTGATAGTGCCAAAGCTATTCCCAAATCTAATGTCACCGTTTTCTTTTTCTGTTGTTTTTAATATCAAACTATAGTACAATAAAATAGATACTGTTGGAATATATCTATATATTGGAGCTAACTATATAAAAGTCAAGTAGATTTTTGAAAATTTAATTTTGTTAGCAAAAGTATGTACCTTGAAAATATGTGAATAATGGA
>CANOFO010000100.1 GCA_947565305.1 uncultured Lachnospiraceae bacterium
GCAGCTGTGCAAGATACTGCATCTTTGAAACGTCCATTGAGACGTCCTCCTGCCGGTCCACCACATAAGCTGCTGCCCTTGCCCTGGTAAGGTAGTCCTCGTCCAGATTCCTTTTCAGCAATTCCAGCTCTCTGCGGTTATTGTCAACCGTATGTATCACCTGCTCAATCTTAGCCTGAAAGCTGTTAAACTGCTGGATTTCCAGCGAATGCTTGCTAAGCAGCACATTGATAATAAGAATCATAAAAATTGCTGATGTCAGGATGACAACCACATATTTAATAAAGGTTTTCTGCATAAACATCCATCTCTTTCTGCCAAATATTATAGGAAACGAAGAAAGCGCTTACGTTTTGATTCGTTTCCTGCGCCGATACAATCATTCCACTTCTCTCACTCACTTCAGAGACCTAAGTTCCTTATGTCATATTATATCATTGTCCTCTTTATCTATTAATTCCTGATTTTTCGCAAAATAACCTAAATTTTCGCAAAAAGCATCATATGGAAAATACCAGCTTCGCAATAGCAGCCTATGTTCCCTCCTATCTTATCCGAGAATGCCTGTACGCTCTGCATTCCTATGCCATGCCCATGCCCGGCCTCACTTTGCGGCAATCCGGTCTGCTCGTCAAAGAGTATCTCCTTCTCATATTCGTTCTGTATATGGATGAGCACATGGTCAGCGGTGCAATCAATTTTTACCTGCACACACTTTTCTTTCACCTCAAATTTCTCTGCACACCTTATGGCATTTTCCAGCAAATTGGCAATTACGGCAGCAAATTCATACTCATTAAACGGAAGTTCTTTCGGCACTGCCGCTTCCATCTGCACGTGAACGCCGGATTTATGCGCCCTTTCCAGCAAATGGGACACAATGGAATTGGTAATCAGGTTATCGCAGTATTTGATGATTTTATTCTCATCCGAAATTGCATTTACATGTTCAATCAGCTTTCCAATTTCATCATACTCGCCTTGCTCCAACAGAGAATTAATCATGCTAAAATAATGCCGCATATCATGCCGCAATATTTTAAGGTTTCTCTCAGACTGTTCCACCAGGAAATACTGCCCTTCCAGACCCTTAATATAGGAAGAAAAAAACACATTTTTCCAGTAAATCCCAGCCCGTTCGGATTCACTCTGCAGATACCGCAGTACCACCACATAAGATACGAACATTGTCAGGATAAACAGAATAACGCCAGGAATATTCTGAGGATTGTCATCAAGCGTATATGGGAAATATACAAGGCTGGAAAACCCACAATAGAAGAATACCGGTATCAAACACAGTTCCCACCAGCCTTTCACAGAATCCCTATCCTGGTAGCAAAGACATATATCCCTGATTCTAAAATATAAGATAACCAAAATTCCTGCATGAACCACAATGCTGCCAGCCATGGTAATAAACATATTCTCTGTCCAGATATACAGAATCGTTGCCGTTATGCTTCCCGCTATCACATAATTTGACGCGCTAAGCCCCATAAACAGAACCCTGCTGTCCCTCTTCCTGGAAATCAGAAGCCCTGTCAGCTGCGTCACCAATATCTGAAATACGGTCACCACTGCATAACATATGCGGCTACCTTGATAAATATTGAGTTTCAGGCAATCTGAAATGCACAATGACAGAAAAGAAGAAAAACAAATTCCCGCCGTTTTCGCCTTTGGATAACGATGCACGAGAAACAGATACATAAACAGCATCAGAAATGCATGGCTTACTGTATAAGATATATTTTTATAATACATGCCCTGTCCCCCTACATATAGCATTCAGAGATAAACAGAAGATATTCGCGTTTCACATCGGCAGCCCTGGTCTTACTGACTGGAATCCGCCTGCCGCTCTCCATCAGAATATTTCCCTGTTCTAACTTTTTGATATGATTCATATTAATCAGGAATGATTTGTGAACCCTCAGAAACCTTCTGTCCTCTGCAATTCCCCTTATCTCCTCATCAAAAGATGATCTGATGAAAATGCTCTTTACCATACCACCATCTCTCAAAAAAATGTTGAGCATCCTGGAATAATTTTCAATATATTCTATTTTAGAATATGGCACGGATACCGTCCCCATTTTCGTCTTTACCGGAAACAGACTCTCCTCATTTATTTTTTTATATGACAATGCAAAATCCAGTGCCTCAAAAAAATCCTTTTCGCTGACGGGCTTTAACAGATAACGCGCAGCATGTACCCCAAATGCCTGCAGGGCAAAATCGTCTGAAGATGTAAGATAAATGATGACCCCTTTACTGCCCACTGTGCGCAGCAGACTGCCGAGATCTATCCCTGACCGCTCAGACATAATCATGTCCAATACATAGATGTCTGCCAGTTCTCCCTCAGAAATCCTGTCATATAATATGCAGGCATCCGAGAATTTCTCTACCTCAAAATGGATGCCTGCAACAGATTCCTTATACATTTTCAGCAGCTTCTCTACATTTTGTAAATCTCTAATACAATCATCGCAGATTACTACCTTCATAATATCTTTCCACTGCCTTAATTCCTTGACAGCATGCTCCTTTCACTAATAGGGAAACGCTGATTAAATCAGTATTTTCCTAGATTACGGTGAGGATTCCCACTGATTTCAGCAACAGGATGACTAACAATACCGGCGCAATATACTTAACCATCACAATATAAAGCCGACGTCTGCCGAATTTGGCTCCGCTCTTCTCCACTTCATCTACAATCGTTTTGGGCTTCAAAATCCAGCCGACAAGGATACAGGTGCCGATTGCCACCAGCGGCATGAACAGGTTATTGCTGAGGTAATCCATAATATCAAGAATCTGCGCCGTTGCGCCATTGGGCAGCTTAAATTCAAAGTACCACTTATTATAACCAAGGCATACGGCAATTCCGCCCACAAGCGCAATGCCCATTTCTATAAGTGAGGCCTTAAGCCTGGACAGATGGAACTTGTCCATCAGACTGGAAACTACTGCCTCCATTACGGAAATAGCACTTGTCAGCGCTGCAAACAGTACCATCGCAAAAAACAGGCAGCCTATCACATTTCCAACTTTGCCCATTGCCGCAAATACCTTGGGCAGCGAAACAAACATCAGGCTGGGACCGGAAGCCTCCATGCCCTCCCTTCCCATAAAAGTAAATACTGCCGGAATAATCATGACTCCAGCAAGGAATGCCACAACCGTATCAAAAATCTCAATCTGGTTAATGGAACGCACAAGATTGTCCTCATCCTTCACATAGGAGCCATATGCCACCATGATTCCCATGGCAACGCTAAGGCTGAAAAACAGCTGGCCCATGGCATCCAAAAGCACGGTAAAGAATCCTTTTAGCGTAAGACCAGTGAAATCAGGCACCACATAAATCTTAAGGCCTTCAAGACCTGTCCTGGTAACGCCCTGAGCGTCCGTGTGGGAAATTGTCAGCGAAAATACAGCAATTCCCAGCACAAGCAAAATCAAAACCGGCATCAGTACTTTAGAAAATTTCTCAATGCCGTTGTTAACGCCGAGAATAATAATAATGGACACCACAGCAAGGAAAACCACCAGCAGCACTATCGGGGAAACCTCCTGGGTGATAAAGCCCGTGAAATAATCATCCCCCGCTGCCTGTAGTCCCTCACCTGTGAGGAATGCGATAAAATATTTCAGCACCCAGCCGCCGATTACACAGTAATACGGCAGGATAATAATTGGCACCAGACAGGCAAGCACTCCCAAAAAGCCCCACTTGGACTGAAGCTTGCTATATGCAGTCAATGGGCTCTGCTTCGTCTTCCTGCCAATCGCAATCTCCGTCACCAGCAGCGTAAAGCCAAACGTCAGCGCCAGTACCAGGTAAATCACCAGATACAGCCCGCCCCCATCTTTAGCTGCCAGATAGGGAAAACGCCAGATATTCCCTAACCCCACTGCGCTTCCGGCTGCCGCAAGGACGAAACCTATTGAGCCTGAAAATGAATTTCTTTTTTGTTTTTCCATAATTTCCTCCACTCCTTCTGAGATTATATATCTTCTATTGTACTGGCTTTTAACAGAATTTACAATCATAACTTTCCAGAGTTTGGGTTTTTTGTATGAGAATTACAAAAAATTATGTCGTAAAATTATGGAATAAGTGGACATTTTATTACAGATTTGTTAAAATACTTTTTAAATAAAAGCAAAGGAGAGTAAATGAAATGAATGAGAACAAAGATTTTAAACCTTTTGTTCCCGCTAACAAGACGATGCCGGAATTCACAGTGACTTCCATTATTCTCGGAATCATCCTGGCTGTATTGTTTGGCGGAGCAAATGCGTACCTCGGCCTGCGCGTGGGCATGACGGTATCAGCTTCTATTCCGGCAGCAGTACTATCTATGGGAATTATCCGCTTAATTTTAGGGAAGGAATCCATCCTAGAGAATAACATGGTGCAGACCATTGGTTCCGCCGGAGAATCCGTAGCAGCAGGTACGATTTTCACCTTGCCCGCACTGTTCCTCTGGGCTTCGGAATGGGGCACTTCCTCACCATCTCTGATAGAGATTGCCGTGATTGCATTTATCGGCGGCACACTCGGTATCCTGTTCATGGTTCCCTTAAGGAAAGCATTGATTGTCCAGGAACATGGCACGCTTCCTTATCCGGAAGGAAAAGCATGTGCCGAAGTGTTAATGGCAGGTGAGGAGGGCGGAGCCAAAGCCTCCACAGTATTTGCCGGCCTGGGCATTGCTGCTGCTTATAAGTTCATCACCGATGGGCTCAAAGTATTCCCCAGCGAGGTACATTATGAAATCCCGGCATACAAAGGTTCCGGTATCGGCATGGATGTGCTTCCGGCATTATTGGGCGTCGGCTATATCTGTGGCCCCAAGATTTCCTCTTACCTGTTCTGCGGCGGTACTCTGGGATGGTTCGTACTTATGCCTTTAATCGTACTGTTTGGTGGCGATATCGTGATGTTCCCAGCAGACATGAGCATTGCGGAACTCTACGCCGATGGCGGTTCTTTTGCCATCTGGACAAACTACATCAAATATATTGGCGCCGGCGCCGTTGCCTGTGGCGGTGTCATGAGCCTGATTAAATCACTTCCCTTGATTTTCAAGACTTTCCGCGAAGCCATGAAAGGGTTTGGCAAAGGCGATGTCACGGATGAGCGCACGAACCAGGATTTAAATATCAAAGTAATCCTCATTGGTATCCTTGTCCTGACGCTTGCCATCTGGGTTATCCCGGTGATTCCGATTAACTTATTCGGAGCATTCCTGATTGTTATCTTCGGTTTCTTCTTTGCCACAGTTTCCTCGCGGATGGTAGGTCTTGTAGGAAGCAGCAACAATCCGGTTTCCGGTATGACGATTGCCACGCTGTTAGTTGCCACCATCGCTTTAAAAGCAACTGGCATGACCGGACAGCCCGGCATGATTGCAGCTATTGCTATTGGCGGCGTTATCTGTATCGTTGCAGCAATCGCCGGCGATACTTCCCAGGACTTAAAGACTGGTTACATCTTAGGCGCAACGCCTAAGAAACAGCAGATTGGTGAACTTGTGGGCGTATTTGCCTCCTCTCTCGCCATCGGCGGCGTACTGTACCTGCTGCATGTTGCCTGGGGTTACGGCACACCACAGCTCCCGGCTCCTCAGGCAACTTTGATGAAGATGATTGTTGAGGGTGTTATGGATGGAAACCTGCCCTGGACTCTGATTTTCATCGGTGCATTTATCGCCATTATCGTAGAAATCCTCGGCATCCCGGTGCTGCCATTTGCCATCGGTTTATATCTGCCTATTCACTTAAGCACACCGATGATGGTCGGCGGTATTGTAAAATTGATTGTAGACAAAAGGAAGAATGCCAGTGAAAAGGAGAAAAAAGCTGCCGATGCCAACGGCATTCTCTTTTCCTCTGGCCTGATTGCAGGAGAAGGTTTGGTAGGTATCCTCCTTGCTTTCCTGACAATCATCCCATTTAATGGCAGCAACATCGGCGATATTATCGGTTCTGCCCTGCCAGGGGCAATCCCGATACTTACGAATGCCAACTTCGGCAATGTCGTTGGGCTGATTGCCTTTGCGCTGCTGACGTTATCCTTATGGTCTTTCTGCTACCGCAACGTTAAAAAAGCATAATAATTGCTGCTATATTGCATGAGCTAAATAGCACAAATGGTTAAAGGAGCATCCGTGAGCAAAACAAAGAAAAATTTTATGGATTTCATTCCCGTCTGCAATCCCATATATACCTGGGATGCAGACAAGAAAGGCATTGTCACCGTCCATGTGGAGAACAGGGGCTTTTACAACTGGATTGCACAGAAAGTCTTCAAACGCCCCCGCACCAGCCATATTTCCCTGGACAAATACGGAAGCTATGTATGGCTGCAGATGGACGGCAAACGTAATGTGCATGACATTTCAAAGCTTGTGTCTGCACAATTCGGCGAAGAAGCAGAGCCTTTGATTCCACGGCTTGTGAAATATATCCAGATTTTGTACCAGAATAAATTCATAGGATACGTAAAACAGAAATAGCCACATAATAATTCCCCGCAACAGATGGACAAAATGAAAAACCAGCCAATCGGAAGCAACTCCTTTGGCTGGTTTTTTTCATTTTTCCCTTGAATCCTTTATTAAAATATGTTATGATTAGCCACACCCTAAACAGCCAGCACAGCACAAAAGGAGGGTTATCTAATGACAAATCAGGAACTTCTTCACGCTATTTCTGACATAATGGACAAAAAGATAAAATCTGAACTACAGTCTGTAAAAGATGACATTAAAATGCTGAATGATAATTTCCAGCAGCACATGGATTCTCTTGAGCAGCGCATGGGCTCCCTTGAGCAGCGCATGGGCTCCCTTGAGCAGCGCATGGGCTCCCTTGAGCAGCGCATGGACTCCCTTGAGCAGCGCATGGACTCCCTTGAGCAGCGCATGGATTCTCTCGAACAGCGTGTAACTTCCATCGAACTACATCTGGAAAATGTCACAGACAAAAATATTCAGCTTCTGGCTGAAAATTACTTACCCGCAGCAAAACGATACGAAAAGTCAATGGCTTCCATTGAAACGATGCAGGATGACATCGACCTCATGAAAGGCGTCATCCGAAAACATAGCGAACAATTACAGCTGCTTTCATAGTATCAGAAAAGTTTACAGGCTGCCGCAGCGAGAAACAGTATGCATTTCACTCTCACTGCGGCAGCCTAATTTGCTAATCAGCGTTCCCCTTACAATTATTTACTTTGCACCCGCTAAGCCTTTCACCTTCACCTCCAGGGTACTGCTCTCCTTATAAGGACGGAACAACAGATAAATGAAGCCGATTATCAAGAGAATTGCAACAACCGTTCCCAGACCAAACACACCTGCCGTAATCCAGGTTCCAATCTGGTAAATGCACAGCGCCACGAGATACGCAAGAAGACATTGATAACCTATGGCAAACCAGAACCAGCGGATATTGTTCATTTCACGCTTGATAGCTCCCATTGCTGCAAAACAAGGTGCACACAGCAGGTTGAATACCAGGAAGGAATATGCCGCCACTGCGCTCATATGAACTGCCAGCGTACCCCAGATTTCAGAACCGTCCTCTGCAACCTCCGCAAACCCGAAGAGAATCCCGAAGGTTCCGACTACATTTTCCTTTGCCACCAGACCGGTGATAGCTGCCACCGCTGACTTCCAGTCTCCCCAGCCAAGGGGAGCGAATATCCAGGCAAATCCATTACCAATCATCGCCAGAATGCTGTGGTCTATCTCCATATCTTCCAACATGCGGAATTGTCCGTCTACCCAGCCAAAATAAGTCGTAAACCATATGAAAATAGTAGATAAAAGGATAACCGTTCCTGCTTTCTTGATAAAGGACCACCCACGTTCCCACATGCTTCTGAGCACATTGCCCACAGTAGGCATATGGTAACTTGGCAGCTCCATTACAAACGGCGCCGGCTCTCCTGCGAACATCTTTGTTTTCTTTAATATGATGCCGGAGCAGACAACCGCCGCAATGCCTACGAAAAACGCACTCCAGGACACCCACCAGGCATTCCCAAAAAATGCGCCGGCAATCAAGGCAATAATCGGCAGCTTTGCGCCGCATGGGATAAATGTAGTTGTCATTATCGTCATTTTACGGTCTCTGTCATTCTCAATCGTCCGCGATGCCATGACGCCAGGCACACCGCAGCCAGTGCCAATCAGCATAGGGATAAAGGATTTCCCGGAAAGCCCGAATTTACGGAAAATACGGTCCATGATAAATGCCACCCGCGCCATATAACCACAACTCTCCAAAAATGCAAGAAAAAGAAACAGCACCAGCATCTGCGGCACGAATCCCAGAACTGCGCCTACGCCGGCAACAATACCGTCTACCACCAGGCCCTGTAGCCAAGGCGCACAGCCAATCGCTTCCAACCCATTGGAAAAAAGTTCCGGTATCGCCGGGATATGAAGGCTCTCAATGCCAAACAGATTCCAGCCATCACTAAATACGCCGTCATTTACCCAACCTGTCGCCCAGTCTCCCACCGTGCTGACCGAGACATAATAGACGACTGCCATCACAAACGCAAAAATCGGCAATGCCAGGACGCGGTTTGTGACAACCTTGTCAATCTTATCGGAAATGCTGATATTTGCTTTCGTCTGTCTGGTATAACATTCTTTGATAATGGAAGAAATATACACATAACGCTCATTGGTAATGATACTTTCTGTATCATCATCCAATTCCTTCTCCAGGGCAGTGATTTCTGCTGTCACATCGGGCACATGCTTCATCTGCGCTGCAATTTTGTCATCTTTTTCCAGCAGTTTCACGGCAAAGAAACGTCTCTGTTCCTGAGGCACATCTGCGCCCAGTTTATCCTCAATATCATTTAATATACCTTCTACTTCTGGCGCAAATTCATGTACCGCTTTCGCGGAAAGTTTTTTCTGTGCCAATCCCACTGCTCTCTGCGCCGCTTCTTTCACTCCCGTACCTTTCAGGGCAGAGATTTCCACCACCGGGCAGCCCAGCTTCTCGCTCAGTTTCCCGATATGTATCTTATCTCCATTCTTAGCAACGATATCCATCATATTCACAGCCATGACAACCGGAATCCCCAGTTCCATCAGCTGCGTAGTCAGGTACAGATTACGCTCAATATTCGTACCATCCACAATATTTAAAATAACATCCGGTCGCTCCCCTATCAGATAATTCCTTGCCACCACTTCCTCAAGCGTATAGGGGGACAGGGAATAGATTCCAGGCAAATCCATGATTGTGACATCTTTATGCCCTTTGAGTTTTCCCTCCTTCTTCTCCACGGTAACGCCCGGCCAGTTTCCCACAAACTGATTGGAACCGGTGAGCGCATTAAATAACGTTGTTTTCCCACTGTTGGGATTTCCTGCCAATGCTATTTTTACTGACATTTCTTCTCTCCTATCCACATTTTTGATTTGACGTTTTCTCTACTTGCTGCCACCACATGTTTGTTTCTCCTGACATCTATTAGTTGAAACTAACCAGCAATTAAAAAAAATAATCACATTACCTCAATCATTTCCGCATCTGCTTTCCGCAACGATAATTCATACCCGCGCACGGTCACCTCCACCGGGTCTCCCAGCGGCGCAACCTTCCTCACAGACACATCCACGCCCTTGGTAATGCCCATGTCCATAATCCGTCGTTTCACAGGACCTTCGCCATGCAATTTTGCAACCTTCACTGTTTTCCCACAGGGAATCTGCCTTAATGTCTTCATCCTTCTTCCTTCCTTTGCTGTCAAATTATGATTTTATTTGCCATATCCCGATTGATGGCGACCCTTGACTCTTTGACATTCACAATCATGTTGCCGCCAATTTCCGATACAACCGTTACTTTACCTCCGCTTACAAAGCCAAGGTTTTCCAGAAATCTTCTGGTCTCCTCCTTTCCACCAACCTTCTTAATGACGTTGGCTTCCCCTGTTCTTGCCATAGTCAACGGCATCACAATCATCTCCTTCTTTCTTTAGACGGTATTTTCTTTTTCAATAGTTAGTATATACTAACACTCATTAGTTGTCAATAACTTTTTTTCAAGGCTGAACTGTCATTTTTCAAGAAACAAAGTGACATCTTCCACTTGCCATTTTATAGTCTACCCGATATACTATTACTGTAGCTGTTAATTTATTTACAAGAGGATTATTATTAATCTCCTTCCTTCTCTCACTATTCTTTGTTCATGAAGAAGG